>JAZDOA010000126.1:0-10243 GCA_043799175.1 Pseudomonadota bacterium
CGAACGGCTCTTTTCTCCCAGATGTACCTCTTTGTCGCGGCGGTCGTCTATGTTGATGGTCATATGTACCCTTTGAGCGCCCAGCTCGAAGGGTAGCTCATGCAGCCTGGCGGCCAGTTGAAGCAGCCAGGCCGTCTCGCCCTCAATCGAGGTGCCCAGGTCCCCCAGTTCGTAAGGGATGTGCTCGTCGTCCAGATACCTGGCCACCTTGGCGATGTGGTCCCCGATGCTGGGCTGCCCCAGGCCAAGGGGTATTATGTTGACCTCCATTACCGCCATTGGTCGTCTCCCTGGTGGAGGTTTTTTTCGGCGCGATGAATACACTCCTTCAAATTGTGGGATGCCAGGGCGGCGGTGTCAAACCACCCGCCTGGCAGCGAAAGCCTTTCCTTGCTCACCTGCTAACTACTCGTTCATTTGATTGACAAAAATATCGGCGGCATGCTAAGGAGCCGCCGATGGGAGTCATGGCACGAACAACCGGTGTGGCCGCGGGCATGGTCGGCCGCCGCTTCCTGGTCCGCACTGGGGAGTTTCTGGAGCAGTTTGGCCTGTTGTGGCGGGTGTTGGCCACCATTGGGCGCACGCGGGGTCTGGGGAAGGGCCTCATCTGGCGGACGACCGTGGAGCAGGTCTACTTCACCGGTCTGCGGGCCCTCCCGGTAGTGACCCTCATGGCCCTGCTGCTGGGGATGCTGGTCATAGTCGAGTCCACCGAGCGTCTGAGCGCGGTGGGGCTGGAGGAGTACCTGGGGCGGGTGATGGTCGTCATGGTGCTCCGGGAGCTTGGCCCCATCATGACCGCCCTGTTGGTCATTCTGCGCTCGGGCGTGGCCATAGGTGTCAAGCTGGGTTACATGGCCGCTCTACACGAGCTGGAGGCCATGGAGATGCAGGGCGTGGATCCCCTGCACCTGGTGGTCATGCCGCGGATAATTGGCCTGATGTCGGCCATGGCCTGCCTGCTCATCTACTTCGACCTGGTGGCGGTGTTCGGAGGCTCGGCCTTCGCCTGGATGGTCATGGACGTTCCCATGGGGCGGCTGTCGTGGGTGATTTCTCGGGCGGTGAGCTTCCCTGACGTGGCCGTCGGCCTGGTCAAGGCCCTTTTCTTCGGTGGCGTGATTTCTGTCGTCTGCATCTACCGGGGGTTGAACGCCCGCGGCGACCTGGCCGCCGTGGCGCCCCAGGTGTCCATGGCCGCGGTGGAGTGCCTGATGTGGTGTCTGGCCATGGATATGGTCATCTCGGCCTTTTTCTACTTATGAGGCGGGGAGCTTGACGGAGGTGAACGCCTGGACCATGGATCGAAAATATCGGCTTCGGGAGCAGCTGGTGGGGCTTTTCCTGGTTGTCACCCTTGTGCTCTCGGCGGGCGCGGTGATTGCCGTGGGTCGGGGCAAGAACTGGTTCAGCAAGCACGAGGTCTATCACACGACCTTCAAGGAGGGCTATGGCCTCCAGGAGGGATCCACCGTCAAGATGTTCAACGCCGAGATAGGCCGGGTGCGTTCCATCAAGATAAACGACGACAATGAGGTCGAGGTGACCATGAGCATCCTGGCCGACTACGCCAGGAAGCTGCGGCGGGATTCCGTTGCCAGCGTGCAGAGCCCCACCCTGGTCGGATCGGAGTACATCTCCATGGCCCCAGGCTCGAGGCGAGCCCCGCTTCTGGCACCTGGAGGCTACATTGCCTCCATCCCCCGCAAGTCCATTTCGGGCTACGTGGACGAACTGGGCCTCAAGGACAAGTTCGCCCAACTGGGCACGCTGCTTGAGACCCTTACCAAGGTTACCGAAGACGTCTCGTTGCTGACGGCCCAGCTCCGGCGGCCCGACGGCCCGCTGCTGGGGGCCGTGGCCGACGTCAAGGCCATGACGGGTCAGGTGCGCTCGGGGAAGGGCAGCCTGGGCAGGCTGCTCGCCGAAGACAGGCTCTACGACCGGCTGGACCGCGTGGGGCGGGACCTGGAGCGTGTTGCCGCCAACCTCGACGAAGTGACCGCCAACCTGAAGCCGGCCTCCGCGCGGTTTCCCGCCGTGGTGGATGATCTGGGGCAGAGCGTCCGACGGGCGCGGTCGGCCATCGAGAATATAAAACGGGGTTCCGAGGACCTGCCCGCCCTGGTGACCAACACCGACGAGGCGGTACGCCAGTTCAGGCGGGTGATCGAAAGCGCCAAAACTCTGCCACTGTTGCACTCCAACCTGCCGCCAGATACCCGGCGCGACCAGGTGACCCTTGACCCCAGAGGCATGTAGGCGCGGGTGGCAGGGCCACCGGCCAAACGCGGCGCCCATGGTTTCTCTGGGGCTATCCGTATGTTGCCGGGGGCGCCGGGACAAAACCTGTCGGCGTTGCCGACAGGCCGCTCTCTTCAGCAAGAAGTGCTTCCGAGGTGTCCTCCTGCCCTGTTTGGTGGCCTTGGTCTTGGTCTGGGGCTGCGCCCTGATGGGGCCGCGGCCTGCCCCGGAGGAGCCTGGGACCTCTCGGGAGCAGGCAGTCCGGGGAAGTGTCCATTTCGAAGAAGGCAGACTCGACCGCGCCGAGCGTGATTTCAAGGCGGCCTTCCGCGCCGACGAGGCCGAGGGCCGCTTCCACGCCCTGGCCAGGGACTACCTTAACCTCGCCGCGCTTGCCTCGAGACGGGGTAGGTCGGCGGAGGCACTGGGTTATCTGGAGCGCGCGGCTGACATCCAGCGCCGCGACGATGACGCGGCCGGGCTGGCCGAAACCCTGGCGGCCATGGCCGCGGTGCAAAACATGGCAGGGAGCGGCCTCGAGGCCGGCCGCCTGCGTGACGAAGCGCTACGCCTGTGCCCGGCGCGGGCGGAGACCAGGGTCTACGTGCTGAACGTGAAGGGGGCGCACCTGATCGGGACCGGCGATTTCCGGGGGGCGGAAGTGGTGCTGAAGAAGGCCCTGGTCCTGGCCCCCGAGGTTCCCGACGCCCGCCGGCGTGCCGCCACGCTGCACTATTTGGGACGGTGCGCGCGGGGTCTCGGCAGGCCGGGCGAGGCCGGGAGGCTGCTGGGTGATGCCCTGAAGCTTGACCAGGAGGGTGACTACCCCGCCGGCGTGGCCTCCGACCTGCAAGAGCTGGCCGAGGTGGCCGCAGCCCAAGAAGGGGGCTGCGGCGAGGCACTTCTCCTGTTTGAGCAGGCCTTCGATGTCTGTTTGCACCTGAAGGACACCCCCAGGGCGAGGCGGATCCTGACGCGCCTGGAGGATATGGCTCGCGCGGCGCACAAAGACCGCGACCTGGCCCAGCTGCGTGACGCGCTCAGGAGAACCGAGGAGGAGGCATCCAGCGGGTGAGCAGCCTGTTGAACAACGAGGAGCCAGCCGAGGCTACTCGCCGGGAAGAACGTCGATGACCCAGTAGTGATAGGCGTCGATGTTGCCGCCGCCTTCGATCCGGCGGGGCTTGTCGAAATAGCCCTTGGCAATGCGTCCGCGCCGAATGATGCCGTGCCCGTCGCGGAAGACGTAAAAGGTGGCCTGGTCCACTAGGTAGCTGGGCGCGGCCCCGGAAACTATCTCTTTGTACTGCTGCTGAATCTCCCCGAAGCCTTCGTCTTCGGTGAGTTGTCCTTCGAGGACGCGATGGCAGACGTCGCTTATGCGGCCGGTGCGCCGCCGCAGACTGGCGTAGGCATCGCTCAGACGGGGGGTCTCCACCTCGATGGCGACCACCTCGCCCCAGGCGGCCGGATAGCTGAATGGTTTGCCATCTTTGCGAAAATACGTGGAACAGGTCGAGTCGCACGTGGCGCAGATCTGCTGCATGTCTATTCGGGAGAAGGTAGTGACCAACTCGGTGGAGCCGCATACGTCGCAGCGGGATTTTGGGCTCATGGGACAGCTCCAGCTTGATAGGATTAACAAACGTCATGTTAGAGCGAGCCACGGGACAATTGCAACGCAAATATCTCACCAATGTTTGGCAAGCCATACAAACATGCTAATCTCTGGACGGTCTTGGTGGGGCAAAGCCGCCCGGATGGTTGCTTTTGGCGCAATTTTTGAAGTAGCACGGGCGGTTGAGGGTGACATATTGCCGGGGGCGGGCGTATATGCTATGAAGGCGGCTCACACCGGGGGTGGGCCGCACCCTGGGCCTCTGGGGAGGGTTCGTTAGCCGGTGAGCGCATGTTTCTGAAAAGATATTATTGGGCGATCAACCTGGCGCTGATCACTCTTGTCGTCTGGGCATCGGTCCAGCTCCTTGTCGCCTGTATCTCCGCCAAGCTCGATCTAAGGCCTCTTCCTCGACCGTCCACGTCCGTTGCCGTGCCCCGCGAACCACGGGACAAGCCCAGGTCGTACTTCGATCCGCTGGCCGCGCACAGTGTTTTCGACCCCTATGGCGAAGGCCACGTCGCGCCGCCGCCGGAGCCGGAGCCGGTGTATGTGCCGCCTCCGCCCCCCCCGCTTTCCTCGAAGGTGCGGCTCCGGGGCACAGTGGCGGGAGATGTGGGTTTCGGGCTGGCGATCCTGGACGATATGGACCAGCGTCGCCCCGAGGTGGTAAAGATCGGGGGGCGGGTAGGGGCCGCCGTGCTCGTCTCCGTGGGGAGAAACAGCGCGGTCTTCGAGGTTGGTGGCAGGCGGGAGACCCTGACTCTGACAGAGGACAATGCCGCGGCTTCTTTCGCGGGGGGGCAACCGGCTTTCCGCCCTTCTCCCAATGGGTTCAGCCGTTCCCGGAGTCAGGGTCCGCCGGAAGCGGGGCCACCCGGCGCGCGGCCCAACGTCGGCTACCGGCCCACGGGGGCGGGGGCGGCGGTCGTGACCGCCCTCGGCCCCACGAGGTTTGCGGTAAACCGACAGGAGTTGAACAGTCTGGCCGGAGAGCCGGACAGGCTGAACGCGGAAGTGACCACCTCCAGCGTGGGAGGCGGGCTGCTCATCAGTGATACGCCCCCGGGTGGCTTGGCGGAGCGGGCCGGACTGCGCGGCGGCGACGTGGTAAAGAGCATCAACGGTACGAGGGTAGTTACCCCCGCCGAGGCCATGCAGGCCTGGCAGAAGGCCCAGTCCGGGCCTTCCATGAGGGTAGAGGTGGAACGCGACAGTCGGACCAGGATCCTGACCTATGAGCTGAGGTAGCGGGCTCCAGAGTGAATATGTACAGAGATTTCTTCCAACTACAAGACAATCCGTTCGGTGTCACGCCAGACCCGGACTACCTCTTCACCAGCACCAACCACCAGGAGGCCTTTGACCACCTGCTCTATGGGGTGCGGGAGCGCAAGGGCTTCATCGAGGTCATCGGGGCGCCGGGGACGGGCAAGACCATGCTCTGCCGCCTCTTCCTCGACAGCATGGACCACGGGACCCGCACGGCCTACGTGTTCAACACCTATCTGTCCGACATGGAACTGCTGCAGGCCATCGGCGACGAGTTCGGTCTGCGGCCCACGGGTCGCAGCCGCAAGGAGCTGATAGACTGCCTCAACCGCTTCCTGATAGACGTCTTCGCCGAGGGCGGAAACGCCGTGCTCCTGATTGATGAGGCCCAGAACCTTTCCGCCGAGGCCTTCGAGCAGTTGCGCATGCTCTCCAACCTGGAGACCACCACCGACAAACTGCTGCAGGTCGTCCTGGTGGGCCAGCCGGAGCTGCACGCGGCCCTCGTGCAACCGGAGCTCCGCCAGTTGAACGACCGCATCGCCGTGCGCTACCGCATGCAGGCGCTCAACCGGGACGAGTGCGAGTACTACATCCGGCACCGGCTGAAGGTGGCTGGCGGCCGCGACCTGCCGCGAATAGAGCCTGAGGCCATCGACGCCATCCATGAGTATTCGGGGGGGATTCCCCGCAAGATAAACACCATCTGCGACCGGGCACTGCTGGTGGCCTTCATCGCCAACAGCCGTCGCCTGGAGCTCGACCACGTCAGGCAGGCCCGCTCCGAGCTGGAGCTGCTCGACGACGCCGACCACCTCGAAGGCGAGCCTCCGAGGGCCGAGGACCCCTCGCCGCGGCGAGGCTGGTTCAGGCAACTGACCGCGGGCTGTCTGCTGCTCGGGGTCGTGGGCGCCGGGGGCTGGATGTGGTCCCGACATTTGGCGGGCCAGGCGGAACAGGGCCCTGTTCGCTGTGTCTACAAAATCAAACAGCCCGAGGGCGGCCTGGCGCAACTGCTGGGTGGCGAATCGGTGGCTCAGGCTCATGAGCACGATTAACGAAGCCCTCAAGCGCGTGGCGCGCGGCTCGTCCGTCACCGCCGCCGGAGGGCGACTGCCGGGTGGTGGCGACGAGCGGTTCCCGGAAGCACTCCCCCGGGGGGTGCGTTCCGTGGCGCGAGAGGCGGGTGGCATCGCGGGTCCGGCCGTCTGCCTGGCCAAGGTGCCGCCAGGGCATTTCGCGGCCGGTAAGTGGGGCCTGCTGGCAGCGGCCCCATTGCTGGCGGCGGCCTTCTACGCGGCCTTTGCGCTGCGCGGCCAGCCGACCGTGGTCCCGGTGGACGTTTACCGTGAAAGGATCGTTGATGACCGCCCCTCGCTCCTGGCCGAGAACAAGCTGCCGGAGGAGAACCTTGGCTCGAATGACCTGCCCGGGGATGCGGCTGTTTCTTCGGAGCGACCAGCGCCGATAGATTCCGGCGGCGCCGAGGGTGTGCGCCCAACCGGCCCCGGCACCTCGGGGCTAAAGGAGCCGGCGGCTTTCCCGAGGTTCATTCCTCCGCGGCCCATGGGGCCGTCAGGGCGGACGGCCTATGGCCAGAACCCGGCCAGAGGCGGCATGCCGGCGCCGGGCGCGAGGCCTGATCCGGCAGTGCCCGGAGCCAGGCCCTACACGGTTTTGCCTGTCGCGCGGCCGCCCTACTATCCTCCGGCCGGGTTTAATCCGGCGGCGGGTCCGAACCCCATGGCGGCACGGATGCCCGGCCCGGTCGCCCGGTCGGCCGGCATAAACGACGAGCTCCTGCGGCGGGCCGCCGAAAAGGAACAGCAGGGCCAGCCCGAGCAGGCGGTGGTGTACTATGCCATGGCCCTGGAGAAGGCCCCTGGCGATGAGGGGATCAGCCTGCGTTTGAGCAACCTTCACTACGGCCGGCAACGCTACGACGAGGCCGAAAAGGTTCTGACCCAGGCCGTGGCGGTCAAGGAGACGGCCGTACTTCACAACAACCTGGGAAGCGTCTATCTGGCGCAGGGCAAGATGGACGTGGCCAAGGAGCAGTTCACGGCCGCCGTGGGCCTGAATGGGAGCTACGCGGAGCCGCACTACAACCTGGCTTGTTACTACGCCAAGACGGGACAGCACGAGGAAGGACTGGCCGAGCTGCGGAAGGCCAAGGACCTCAACTCCCACGTGGTGGAGTGGGCCGCCGAAGACGGCGACCTGGCCGACCTGCGTGCTCTCCCCGGCTATAAGAGGCTTACCGAATGATGTTCTCGCCGCGCGGCGCGGTGCTGGCCGCTACCGGTTTCGTAGTCTTGCTGGGCATGGCGGCCTTCATGCCGGGGCATCTGGAGGCGGCGCGGATGACGCCGGCGCCGGAGGTGCCCGCGGCGGAGGGGGCGGGGCCAATGAATCCCGCCGACGCCGCTTCGGGAATGGCGCTGGGGTTGCCCTCGGGCCTTCCGAATGGCGGGGATCCGGGGGGCATGAACTCCGGGATGGGGCAGCGGATGGTCACCATGGACTTCCGCGAGGTTGACATCAAAGAGCTCATCAAGACCATCAGCGAGCTGACCGGCCGCAACTTCATTATTGACAGCCGGGTCAAGGGCGCCGTTACCATCATCTCTCCCCGGCAGATCACCCTCAATGAAGCCTACCGGGTATTCCTGTCCGTATTGGAGATAAACGGCTTCACCACCGTGCAGGCGGGCGCCGTCCTGAAGATTATGCCGACCCGCGACGCCGGAGGGCGCGCGGTGGAGACCGGCCGCAGCGAGGCATTCGCCCACTGCGCCGGCGAAGATAAAGTAGTCACCCAGCTCATACCGCTGAAGTATGCCGACTGCGACGACCTGGCCACCAGGCTCAAGCCCATGGTGTCGCGCGAGGCGATAATCGTCCCCTATCAGCTCACCAACACCCTTATCGTGACCGACCTGCTCTCCTCCATAGAGCGCCTGTTGAAGGTCATTCACGAGGTGGACGTCGAGGGCATGAAGGAGAAGCTGACCGTCATCCCCCTGCGCCATGCCGCGGCGCGAACCTTGGCCGAGGAGCTAACGGGCGTGCTGGGGGGGGGAGACCGCTCCGGCCTGAGGCCCCGGGCCGTGGGCATGAACCAGGGTCAAGGCACGGTTTTCAAGGTGACGGCCGACGAGCGCACCAACTCGCTCATCATCGTGGCAGACCTGCCCAAGACCCAGGAGGTGCTGGCACTGGTGGAGAAGCTGGATGTCGAGACCCCCACGGGCACGGATCGGGTACATGTCTACAGCCTGCAGAACGCGGTCGCCGAAGACCTGGCCAAGGTACTTACCGGGGTGATACAGGACAAGACCTCCAAGTCTGCCGGCGGGGGCGCGCCGCCGGGCGCGGCCCCGGTGTCCGACAACGTCACCATAAGCGCCGACAAGGCCACCAACTCCCTGGTCATCACGGCCGCGCCTTCGGACTACGCGGTGCTGGAGAGCATCATCGCCAAGCTGGACATCATGCGGGCCCAGGTGCTCATAGAGGCCTTCATCGCCGAGCTGTCCTTCTCCAAGACGCGGTCCCTGGGGTCGTCCTTCCTGCTGAGCGACGTCAAGCAAGGCGATCTCAAAGGGCAGACCAGCCCCACTTCCTTCGGCGGCTTCAATACCGGCACCATGGGCGCCCTGCTGGCCAACCCCGCGACCGCCGCTGGCGGCACCGTCATCGGCATCCTCAAGGGTATCGTGGGCGGTGCAACGGACGCGAAGGGAAATAAGACGGGTGCGATCACGGCCGGGACCCTCATCCAGGCCCTGGAAAGCGATGCGGATACCAATATCCTCTCCACCCCCACCCTGCTCACCATGGACAACGAAGAGGCGGAGATCTTTGTCGGCGAACAACGGCCGTTTCTGAAGAGCGACCTCTCCTCGGTGGTGAGCAGCTCCGACACCTCGGTCAGCAAGACCTATGAGTACAAGGACGTCGGCCTGCGGATGAAGATCACCCCCCACGTGACCTCCAACAAATTCGTGCGGATGAAGGTATTTCAGGAGATAAAGGGTGTCCTTAAGGTCGAAGGCACCCCGGAGTCGGGGGCCATATCCACGACCAACCGCTCGGCCAACACCACGGTGGTCGTCCGGGACGGCGAGACCATCGTCATCGGGGGGCTGATTCAGGAGACGCGGGACAACGTGACCAGCAAGACACCCTGCCTGGGCAATATCCCGGTCCTGGGTTGGGCCTTCAAGACGACCTCCAAAGAAAAGCACAAGACCAACCTGATAGTCTTGATCACCCCCCACATCGTCACCAGCCCCGAGGACATCCGCAACCTCACCGACCTTAAGCGGGAGGAGATGAACGACATCACCCGGCAGTTCCACGAAGAGAGCCAGCAGGCCATTAAACGCAACCTGGAGCTGCTGCTCCAGTAGAGGCCACGATGGAACCTTTTTCGGCGCCACAACTGAAAAAGACTCGAGAGCCTGTGGCAGAGGCCATGGACGGCCCCCTGGAGCTCAAGGAGACGGTCGAGGGGCGGGCGCGCCGGCTGGCGGAGGCCCTGGGGCTGCCCTGGCTGGAAAACATACCGAATGAGCCGGTGGGGCCGGAGATTGCCGCCAGGCTTCCTCTGGCCTACGCCAAGGCCCGCCGCATGGTCTTTGCCGGCGAGGAGGCCGGGGTTCTGACGGTGGCCGTGGCGGACCCGCTGGAGTACGCCGCCGTGGATGACCTCAACGTGCTGGTGGGGCGCCCGGTGCGGGTGGTGGTGGCCCCGGAGGCGGAGATCCTCGATGCCATCAGCCGCAGTCAGAACCAGACGGCGGAGTCGGCCGAGCAGGTCATAGCGGACCTCTCGGAGGACGACGAGAGCATCATAACCGAGCTGGAGGAGGGTGAGGACGTCCTGGATTCAGCCGACGAGGCGCCGATCATCCGCCTGGTCAACCTCATTTTGTTCCAGGCGGTGCGCGACAAGGCGAGCGACGTACACATAGAGCCTTATCAGCGCGACATGAAGGTCCGCTTCCGCATAGACGGCGTGCTGCACGACCGCTTCGCCCCTCCGAAGCGCTACCAGGCCCTGATCATCTCCCGCGTCAAGATCATGGCCAAGCTCAACAT
>JAZDOA010000138.1:0-25146 GCA_043799175.1 Pseudomonadota bacterium
GGTCTTGTTGAGCAGATGCAGCTGGGGGCCTTCCGCCACCACCGGCACGCCGTGCTGGTAGTTGTGCATGGTGTGGCAGGCGGCGCATCTCTTGGAGGCGATGATGGCCCAGGCGGGGCCGGTCGCGGCCAGGGTCAGCAGAAGAGCAAACCCGGCGGCAAGCGAGGTCTTGGAGCTTATGGACATATACATGTCTCCCAGACGGCGCGACGCGGGCCGCTGTCGTCTCGCTGATCAAGCGGCGGGCAACCCATCCCGCCGCGGCCGGCCGCATTAAGCACGCCTCTCACTCCGTTTCCGGAACGTGGCAGGAAATACAGCTGCCGCCAGTGTCAGCCTGATCCACATCAGGCCTGTACTCCCAGCGCAGCATGTACGGATATTTGGAGCCATGGGCCCGGTGGCAGGTCAGGCACATGACCAGGTCCTCTCCCGCTGTTATAGCGCCGCTACCAACCTTTATGCCTTTGAAATAAGCCGTATCCTTATCGCGGGCCACCCGGAGCACGCCGACTTTATCCCCAGGTATGTCGTTGAAAGTTTCGGCGGGTATCACCACGTCGGCGGGATGCCTTACCCACTTGCCTCCCGCTCGCAGGTTTTCGTTGCCCACGGCGTGGCAACCCGCGCAGAAGGCGCTGATGGAATGGGTGACCTCGAGCCTGCGCTGCCCGGACCTATAGGCGGGAGCGCCCTTCGGCCTTACAAGTTTGTCGTCCTTGGCCCATTCGGCCGTGGTCTTGTCCAGATCAATGGTGGTTCCTTTATACTCATTGAAGTCTCCTTCGGCTTCATACTTGCTACTTCCAAAACCTATGACGTAGTTGTCGCAGGCTATGTTGTCCTCGTCGGTATCACGGGGGTAGGGCATGGCATGACCCTGCAGCATGCGGTAGGCATCGGTGTCTTTATGGTGGCGGGGGAAGACGTGGCAGCCCTGGCAGCCGGTCCAGTGACTGACAAGGCTGCCGCCTTCACCACACTCCGCGGTCAGATCGTCGTGGCAGGCGGTGCAGTAGTCATCACCCCCTGGAACACTTTTGAAGGTCGAGTCTCGCTCCGAAAGGCCATATACGTTATGACCATAGCGGTCCTTGGGTTCCTCGCCTTTCCCGTCACCGTTGACCACCCAGTAGAAATCACCGCCGGCCAGGCCAATGCCGTTCGCCGGCCCCGTGGTGTGGAAGACGATCGGGACGTACTGCCCCCCCCCGAGGTCGTGGCGGTATTCGCCACTGTCCGTGCTGGAGTGGCAGCCGACGCAGGTGGTTCTGAGCAGTCCGGGGGCGGCTTGCCCGTCCTTAACGGCCGGCGTCCCGACCTTGAACTTACTCAGGAATACGGTCTTGCCGTCTTCCTCGTTGTGCATGGTGTGGCAAAGCTTGCAGTCCCGCGATGCAATCTTCTTGGACGCCGAGGCAGTGCCCGGCCCCCCCAACAGGCAGAGAAGGCTGAGAATCGCCGCAAGCACGAATCTGAGTTTATTTGCCGGCATGAATCCGTACCCCCCAGGTGCCTCGGGATCCTTCAATATATTTCGTAAGTTCCTCACCAAAATCAAGAAAAATATTACCGGCGCCGCGGCCGAGGATGCCAGGATTCAAGACTCGCCATAATCTCCCGCCTTCTCGGTATGGCAATAGAGGCAGTTACTGGCCGCGCCACCCTCGCCAGGGGCCTGGCTGTCATCGTACTCCCAGCGCAGCATGTGAGGGTATTTTGAGCCATGTGCCCGGTGACAGGTCAGGCACATGACCAGATCGAATTCTGTATACACGACTGAGATGGGCTCCCCCCCCCCCCACTCTTTGATGTACTCCGCGAAAGTGTAGCCCGGTCCCCCGGCGGCGGCATAATCGCGGGCCACGGGGACCTCGGGGTTATAGTGGTAGGACTCAGCATCGAGAGCCGTGAACTCCCCCCGGGAGGGTATCGCCATGTCGGCGGGGTGTCTGAGAAACCCGTTGTTGACTTTAGAGAGGCCATAGAATGGATCTCCCCCCGCCAGCACGTGGCAGCCCACGCAGAAGGCGGTGATGGAATGGGTGGCCGAGAGCCTGCCGGTCGCCGTCGGGTTAGTGGGATCCACCGGGCTTCCCGCGTACTCGTTGTGCTTCGCGGAGGACAAGTCTTTGCCTTCCCAGTCAGGGTCTTCATAGCCCCAGACGCAGTTGGCGGCCAAGTAATTATTTTTGTCGGCATCGACCCCGCCCTCGGGCGTGGGGGCGTGGCTGCGCAGCATGCGGTAGGCATCGGTATCCCGATGATGCTTGGGATAGCAGTGGCAACCCTGGCAGCCGCAGGGGTGGCCCTTCATATTTCCCTCGTTGTCGTCGGCTGCGGGCCTTGACAGGTTGGAATGGCAGGTGAAGCAGGTGGGGCAGAAGCTGGGCGAGTCGGCTCCTTTGCTGGAGTAATAATCAACGTCGGTATATTTGCCCACCAGGATCGTATCCGAGGAAGAGATGCCGCAGACATTATGGCCGTAACGGTCCCTGACTTCCCCGCCTTCACCACCGTAGACCACCCAGTAGAAGTTGCCGCCGGCCAGCCCGATGTCGTTGGAAGGCTTCCGGCCCCAGTTGTAGACCACGGGAGTGATCTGGCCCCCAACGTTCTGGGTGAGAGCACCCTCGCCGTTGGAGTGGCAGCCCAGGCAGTCGTACTTGAGGAGATGCGGCTGCGCATCGGCGAAGTCCGTGTTTTGCTTTCTCAAAGCGGTGCAGCCGGTCTTCGCGACCTTCTGGTTCCCCTCGCTGTTGTGTATGGTGTGGCAGCCGCCGCACTTGCGGGAGATGATGATGGCCGAAGCGGGGCCGAGCGTGGCGGCGGTAAAGACAGCGCAGAGCGCGGCCATGAGCGCAAATCTAGTCCTTGTGGACATGTTGTCATGCCTCCCAGAGGCCCCTGAGATGACACTATGTTAGATAACATTGTAATAAAAAGTCAAGAAACATCCTGCCGGCTGAATCTCCGGGTAACAGAATAGCCAGCACCTATTGTGGCATCTCCAGAACTTTCACCCATTGGGTGAAACGCCGAGAGGCCCATTATGGCGGTAACTTTGCTGACTGAAAGCACAAAATTGCATCTACGTAAATATTAGCCGGAGATTGAGGTGCCGGCAGTCGTTTTCATTGTCGGCGGAGGCCCCTGAACAGGCTTTCGGCACATGCTCCGGGAGGCTTGAATCCCTCCCGGCCGGGCCGGAGCACGCGCCGCTGGGGAGTCGTCAGGCCGAGTCCCGGCCCCGGAGAGAAGCGGCTGATGCCGGTTGGCGGCCGGAAGCCCGCTCCGGCCGAACCGAAGGTGTTTTCTCTGCTCCGGTGCCCTGAAGGGAGCCTCCGCGCGCCAGAGACTCCTCCACCTGGGCCAGGATCTCCCTGGCGGTGGCCCCGTCGCGCAGAATGACATCCTTCTTGGCGGTCACGTCGACTTTGGTGGTGGTGTCCGTAATCTGGGTGCAGCTCACGCAGACGTCCAGCCCGGTCGCCTGGGCCTCGACCTTGCGGCCGTTATCTGTGGGGGAGTCGCCGACGACCTTCATCGACATGGAGTTCAGGGCATCCAGCACCCCGTCGTGGACGCAGGACAGTTCGCAGGTAAAGGTCCTGGAGGGGCAGTTCTTACCGTTATAGTCGATTCCCATGGTCGCCACGGTGCCCACCATGGGCAATACCATGGCGCAGCCGGTGCCGGCGACGGCGGCCAACACCCCGGCCGTACAGATAATGGATAAGCGCAAGTTGCTACTCCTTGTTGGATTCTTTGAGATGACCTGATAGCGGAAGGGGGCGGTGGCGGCAAGAAGAAAGGGTCAGCGGGCCGGGGGAGGGGTACTTTTTTGTTTGCTTGACGATCCGCGAACGGGCACTGCTTCAGCCTGCCGCGGGTGGGGCCTCGCGGCCCCGCCCGCCTTGGCCCGCCTGTTTTCTTAGAAGCGGAAGTTTATGCCGCCCAGGGCCTCGTGGCGCTCCAGGCTGCTCTTGAGGACGGAGCCTTCGTTGAAGTCGAGATCGCTCCAGGCGAAGCGGTATTCACCGAAGACGCTCCAGCAGGGCAGTATGCTGTACTCGACGCCCGCCTGGGCCATGGCGCCTATGGCCAGGTCATCGGCGTCAGGGTCCTCCGACAGATTTGCCCAGGTGCCCATGGGACCGCCGCCCCCGTAAAGACGGAAGGGGTTGCACACCCACTGCAAGAGAAGCGAGCCGCTGAAGTTGACCAGGTTGAACTCCCTGGGGTCCTTCATGGGCAGCCACTCGCTCCAGACGTTGAGTTCAGCCGCCACCCAGGGATACTCCTTCATCCAGTGGCCCAGCTTGCCACCCGCCAGGGTGCCGGTGCCGAACTCGGCCTGGGGAATCACGGTGTTGTCCACGGTCACTTTCTGGTCCGGGGTCAGGGCGGCGCCGCCATAAAGCCCCAGATAGGTATCGGCATGGGTTGTCGCGGCCCAGGCGAGTGAGAGGACGGCCGCCGCCAGCACGATGATCTTTTTCATAGTTGAACTCCTAAGTGATTGGGGCGGGTATCTTGCGGTGAACTTTAGGAGTGTCTCTTGGCAGGTAGCACGGCGTGGGCTGATGGGCGCTTTGGGGCGAGGGAAGGAAATCGAAAGACCTTGCATAAAGTGTATGCGCCGGGCCGGCGTTGTGTCAAATCTCCCATGCGCCCGAGAGAGGGCGGCCTATTACCAAGCCCCGTCGCTAACGGCGACGGGAGCCCGGCGCCTTCGGAAGCGTGTCAATAGCCATATAAGGCTACAGGCGCCGGAGTTTGGCCGGCGGCCCTGCCGCCCTCGTGCTTGACGGCCCCCCGGCGCTGCTGATACCTTGGTGCCGGCTCAAAAAAACCCATGGATATTATGGATAACAGAGGTTCCGCATTGCTCCTTCACGCACTCACGGTAGGCCCGCTGGGTACCTGCTGCTACATTGTGGCGGACGAGGCCAGTCGCGAGGCCGTGGTGATAGACCCCGGTGACGAGGCCGGGGAGATCATGGCCGCAATCGAGGCCGACCGCCTGAAGGTAGTGGCCATAGTCAACACCCACGGCCACTTTGACCACATAATGGCTGAGGCGGAGCTGAAGCGCCGCACCAACGCCCCCATATTGGTGCACCGGGCCGACGCCGCCCTCCTGACCACTCCCGGCATGGCCCGGGCCTTCGGCTTCCAGGACGCCGAACCGATCATCCCCGACCGGCTGCTCGATGAGGGCGACGAGATCGCCTTCGGGGAGGAGCCGCTGCGGCTGAAGGTCATCCATACCCCAGGGCACAGCCCCGGCTCCATCAGCCTGTTGCTCGAGGCCGAAGGCCGCAGGATCCTCTTCGCGGGCGACACCCTATTTCACCAAGGCGTGGGCCGCACCGATCTGCCCGGCGGCTCGGCGGAGGCGCTGCTGCACTCGGTGCGGGCCAAGCTGTTTCCGCTGGGCGCTGATGTAGAAGTCTATCCCGGCCACGGTCCCAAGACCTCGCTTGGGCAGGAAATGTCCTGGAACCCTTTTCTGGGTTGAATGGGCTGAAAGGAGAACATCACCATGAAGAATAGCAGCCTCGGGTTGCGGTGTTTTTTCCTCGGCGCGCTGGTTTTGGTATTGGCGGCGGGCTGTTCAACGCTGACTCTCAACCGGAACGCGAACACCAGGGCCGGCCAGAACCCGGCGGCGGCTGGAGGAGAGAAGTCGCCGGTTTATTACGACTTTGACGACATTGCCATTCCCGCCGGCTTCAAGCTCAGCAAGGACGACTCGCTGGTTTATCAGTCCGGCGGGCTCAAGAGCGGCCTGCTGGCGTTTGACGGCCGCATAGAGCCGATTTCGGCGGCGAATTTCATGGTTGCCACCATGGCCGCCGACAACTGGCGGATGAAGAGCAGCTTCAAGTACGGCCGCACTCTGATGCTCTTCGAGAAGCCGGGCAAGTCGGCTATAATCTCCATAGCGGAGAGCATAACCAACACCCGCCTGGAGGTCTGGGTGGCGCCCACGCCCGAGGCAACGGGCACGCCGGCCGCCGCCGGCGGCAAGTAGGGATGCCGACTTCGCGGTTCTTCAAGGACCGGACCATCTGCCTGGGGGTTTGCGGTTCCATTGCCGCCCATCGGGCGCTTGACGTCGCCTCGGCGCTGGTGGCCGAGGGTGCCGAGGTACACGTGCTGATGACCGCGGCGGCCCGGCGCTTCGTGGCCCCGCTGCCCTTCGAGGCCATCACGGGCCAGCCCGTCACCACGGACCTGTTCGAGACGCGGGAGGCCGTCCCTCATATCGAGCTGGCGGCGAAGGCCGAGCTGCTCTGCATTGCCCCGGCCACGGCCACGACAATCGCCCGCCTGGCCTCCGGCACTGCCGAGGATCCTCTCTGCGCGGTATATCTGGCCACAAAGGGCAGGGTTTTGCTCTGTCCGGCCATGAACACCAACATGTGGGAGCATCGTCAGGTGCAGGAAAACCTGTCGCGCCTGCGCTCGGCGGGGGTCCACGTCCTTCCTCCGGCGGTGGGCAGGCTGGCCTGTGGGGTGGTGGGCACGGGCAGGCTGGCCCCCGTGGCCGAGATCGTCGAAAACATGCGCTCCCTGCTCTCGCCGAAGGACCTGTTGGGCGTGAAGGCGCTGATTACCAGCGGGCCCACGCGGGAGCCGCTGGACGACGTCCGCTTTCTCACCAACCCCAGCACCGGGCGCATGGGCCACGCGCTGGCTCAGGTGGGGGCGCGGCGCGGAGCACGGGTCACCCTCATCACGGGGCCCGTCTCCCTGCCGGATCCTCGGGGGGTGGAGGTCGTCCGCGTGAAGACGGCCGAGGAGATGCAAAAGGCGGTCGAAGCGCTGTTTCCGGGCTCCGACGTTCTGGTGATGGCCGCGGCCGTGTCGGATTTCCGGCCGGCGGCACCCGCCCCCGGCAAGCTGCCCAAAGAGGACCTCCCGCGCGCCGTCCAAATGGAACTTTGCCCCGATATTCTGGCGGGAGCGGCGGCCTCGAAGGCCCCCAGACAGGTAGTGGTGGGGTTCGCCGCCGAGGCCCAGGACCCGGTGGAGCACGGCTTCGAGAAGCTGAGGCGAAAGAAGCTCGACCTCATCGTGGTCAACGACATCACCGCCGAAGGGGCCGGCTTCGGCGTGGAGACGAACCTGGTGCGCATCATCGACCCCAAGGGGAACAGCGAGGAGTTGCCCCTGATGCACAAGGAGCTGGTCTCCGAACGCATCTGGGACCGGATCCTTACTCTGCTGCTCCGGGGGGGCGAGCGCCGCTAGGGTGGCAGGGCCACCAGCCAAGCTCCGGCGCCCGCGACACACAGTGGCTACTGATATGCCCGAAAGGGTGCCGGCTACCTGTCGGCGTTGCCGACAGGTCTGAGTGGCA
This sequence comes from Pseudomonadota bacterium, assembly GCA_043799175.1. Lineage (GTDB taxonomy): Bacteria > Desulfobacterota > JAZDOA01 > JAZDOA01 > JAZDOA01 > JAZDOA01. The sequence continues at coordinate 7,373 of JAZDOA010000138.1, forward strand.
GGCCGCCCTCTCTCGGGAGATGAAGGCTTACTCTTCGTAAGCGGGTACACTCATGAACGACTACCAAGATCTCGCGGCTATCGCGGGCGACCTGCGCCGGCTTTTGGCCCGCAACAGGCGAGGACTCGTCTTGACTGAGCCAGGTTGGGAGGCACTCAGGAGCCTGGAGGCGGGCCCGCCTCCGCCAAACGAGGCGGCCCTGGCCGGAATCAGGGAGCGGATCGGCGGGGACTGCCGCCGCTGCAAGCTGTGCCGGGAGCGGACCAACATGGTCTTCGGCGTGGGGGATCCTTGCGCCCGGCTCATGTTCATCGGCGAGGGGCCGGGACGCGACGAAGACCTCCAGGGCGAGCCCTTCGTGGGCCGGGCGGGGGTAATGCTCACCAATGCCATAAAGGCCATGGGGTTGAGCCGGGAGCAGGTCTACATAGCCAACGTGGTCAAGTGCCGGCCGCCCAGCAACCGCAACCCGGAGCCGGACGAAATCGCCGCCTGTCTGCCTTTTCTCCAGGCCCAGATACAGGCCGTGGCCCCGGAGGCCATCGTGCTGCTGGGGGCCGTGGCGGTGAACGCCCTGCTCGGCCAGGCGGCCATCAGCAAGATTCGCGGCCGCTGGCAGGACCTTGGCGGCATCCGGACGATGCCCACCTTCCACCCTGCTTATCTGTTGCGCAACGAACTGGCCAAGCGTGATTTTTGGACGGACCTGAAGGTGGTCCGTGACGTTTTGGGCATCACCGGAGGGAAAAGTTAGTGGCGCGGCCCCGCGTGGTCCGGGCGATGCTGGCGCTGGCGATCATCCTGCTTGGGGCCTGCCTGTGGGGCTTCGGTCCCGGTGTCTTTTCGGCGGAGAGGGCCGAGGTTGCAGGCCGCCCGGCGCGACTCGCGCCCGCGAAGGGCAACGAGGCGGTCCCCAGGCTGCTGTTGCTGGAGGCCGAGGGGGTGGTGAATCCCGCCATGGCCGATCTGACGGACAGCGCCCTCGGCCGGGCCGAGAAGGAGGGGTACGCGGCCCTCATCATCAAGCTGGATACCCCCGGCGGGCTTGACATCTCGATGCGCCGCATGGTCAAGGGTATCATGAACTCCGCCGTGCCGGTGGTGGTGTGGGTGGCCCCCTCGGGGGCGAGGGCGGCCTCGGCTGGGGTGGTCGTCACCCTGGCCGCCGACGTGGCGGTCATGGCGCCGGGGACGAACATCGGCGCGGCCTCGCCGGTCACCATGGGTGGCGGTGACCTGCCCAAGACCATGGCGCGGAAGGTGGTCAACGACATGGTCGCCTATGTCCGCTCCATCGCCGTGAAGAGGGGCCGCAACGCGGATTGGGCGGAGCGCGCGGTCAGGCAGGCCGTCTCCACCCCCGCGGATGAGGCCGTCAGGCTGCGCGTGGTAAACTTCGAGGCCGCCGATGTCCCCTCGCTACTCTCTCGTCTGGATGACTTCGGCCTGACGGACCGCCAGGGGCGCCGTCTGCACCTGACCGGGGCCAGGGTGGTAAAATTGGAAGAGGGCCTGCGCAGCCGCATCCTGCGGACCATCTGCGACCCCAACATAGCCTACCTGTTGCTCATGGTGGGTCTGGCCGGCCTCTACTTCGAGTTCTCCACCCCAGGGGCCATACTGCCCGGCGTGGTCGGGGCCATCAGCCTCATTCTGGCGTTTGATTCCCTCCAGACCATCCCGGTCAGTCAAGCGGGGGCAGCCCTGGTGGTCCTGGCCCTGGTGCTCTTCATCGCGGAGATCAAGATAATCAGCCATGGTGTGCTCGGGGCCGGCGGTGCGGTGGCGCTGGTTCTGGGCTCGATGATGCTTTTCAACTCACCCGAGCTGCACATGCGCGTCTCATTGGGTATCATCCTGCCGGTGGCCGTGGCCTTTGCGCTTTTCTTTGCAGCGGTGGTCCGGCTGGCGGTCAAGGCCCACTCGGCCAAGCCCCGAACCGGTGAGCGCGGCATCGTGGGCGAGGTGGGCCGGGTGGTGAGTGCCATAGACGGGCAGGGCAGGGTGTTCGTCCATGGCGAGTATTGGAACGCGACCGCGGACGCGCCCATAGAGGTGGTGGGGGCCAGGGTTCGGGTAGTGGGCATCGAGGACCTGGTCCTGAAGGTGGAGAAAGCGGCCGGCCGTCTCTAGCCGCCGATCTGCGCGTTCATAGCCTACTGGGCATTTCTTAATGGCCTGTAAACAGGCCCTTTTTGCAACAGGCCGTGGCATCGTCCCCGGCGATTCGCCTCTGGGAGGGCACAAATGGACAGTCTCTTCGTACTGGCCGCTCTGGTGGTTCTGGGGATCTTCTTCCTCAGCGCGACCGTCAAGGTGCTCAACGAATATGAGCGCGGGGTAATCTTTCGACTGGGCAGGGTTATTGCTGCCAAGGGACCGGGCGTCATCCTGCTCATTCCTATAATAGACCGCATGACCAAGGTCAGCCTGCGCATGGTGACCATGGACGTCCCTCCCCAGGACATCATCACTCGGGACAACGTTTCGGTTAAGGTCAGCGCGGTCATTTATTTCCGGGTAATTGACACGGTAAGGGCCATCATCGAAGTGGAGAACTACCTGTATGCCACCAGCCAACTGGCGCAGACCACCCTGCGCAGTGTCTGCGGCCAGGCCGAGTTGGACGACCTGCTGGCCGAGCGCGAAAAGTTGAATATCAAGCTGCAGGAGATTTTGGATCGCCACACCGGGCCCTGGGGGGTGAAGGTCGCCAACGTCGAGGTCAAGCAGATCGACCTGCCGCAGGAGATGCAGCGAGCCATGGCCAAGCAGGCGGAGGCCGAACGCGAACGCCGCTCCAAGGTCATCCATGCCGAAGGCGAGTTTCAGGCCGCGGCAAAGCTGTCTGAAGCGGCCGGTATCATTGCGCGGCATCCTGCCGCGCTTCAGCTTCGTTATCTGCAAACGCTGGCTGAAATCGCCACCGAGAACAATTCCACCATTGTATTCCCGCTGCCAATGGACATAATTAAACCGTTCCTGCACCTCGCGGCCAAGGCTGGGGCGGCCTACGCCCCCGATGCCCCACCCGCCATGGATGAATCGACCGATGAGAAGAAGGCTGGTACTGCCGCTGCTGGCGATGCTGGTGGCGGGTTGCGCGGCAACACCGCTGGCTGAAAGGCCGGCCACACACAGGCTAGAGCTACCGCTACCGCGTGTGATCGCCGCCTGGGCGCCGGATACCGCCAGGCAGGGGACAGACTGGCACCTGTACCTGAAGGCTTCGGATCCTGACTGCAACAGCAGCGCCATCTCTGTCAGAGTGACTCAGGAGGGCCACGGTGGGGGGAGCCAGGGAATCAAGTTGCCGGCGTCCGACCGCTGTGGCTTCGCGGGGCAACTGACGATGCGGATTCCGCTGAGGGGCCTTTTTGGTACCAGGTTTGAGGTGGAAGCCTGGGTGGAGGACTTGGCCGGCAACAGCAGCGCCCACCATACCTTCCCCGTGGTGATCGGTGAAATGCTCGATGCCCTGCCACCGGTTTCGTTCCAGCGGGTGGAATTCAAGCGTATGCTGGGCTTCATAAACGTCCTGAGGTCGCCATTCCCCGACAAGGTTGAACCTGAGATCGGGGCCGCGCCTAACCACTGACCAAGGCGCGGGTGGTTCCGCCACCCGCCAATGGTAACACGAACTCGAAAGGAGGTCTTCGAAAGCAAAATGGCAAAGAAGGAAAAGCAAGACAAGGCGGAGCATCCCCTCGACAAGATGACGGCCAAGGAGTTGCGCGACCTTGCCATATCCACGGGCAAGGTCGTCGGTGCCCATGGCATGAACAAAGAAGAGCTCATTGGGGCCATCCGCGAGGCCAGGGGCGAGAAGGCCCCTGAAGCCACCAAGACGAAGACCGTCCCGGTGCGCGAGCTGAAGGCCAAGGTGCGGGATCTGCGGGCCAGGAAGACCGAAATCGCCGCCGCCGGTGACCACAAACGGGTAGACATCCTGCGCCGCAAAATGAATCGCCTCAAGAAGAAGACCAGAGGCTAGTACCTAGTTGCAGAAATCCCTAGCGCCGGTCTCGGGCGTTTCCGTTCGTGCTGATGTATAGAAGCACGAACACCAGTCATACCGTTCGCCCTTCGATACCTCAGGACGAACGGTTTTGAAATCAGGTTAATGACTTATGCAACCAGGTACTAGGTCTCACGCCCCACCTGGAGGGGAAATCAGATCATGTTTACAGAGGGGAAGGGCACGCTGCTCGAGTCGAACCTGCCGGGTGTAAAACTACTGGGTCGGGGTAAGGTGCGTGACCTCTATGAGGTCGAAGGCGGGTTGCTCGTGGTGACCACCGACCGCATCAGCGCCTTCGACGTGGTCATGTCCGCCGGCATACCCGACAAGGGCGCGGTGCTCACCGCCCTCTCGCTCTTCTGGTTCAAGGAGCTGACCGGGCCTCAGCTGCCCAGCCAGGTCATCAGCGCCAACGTGGACGACTACCCCGAGCCGCTGCGTGCCTTCCGCGACCAGCTCGAGGGGCGGAGCATGCTGGTGAAGAAAACCCAGCCGCTGCCCGTGGAGTGCGTGGTGCGCGGCTACCTGGCGGGCTCGGGCTGGGCGGAGTACAGACAGGCGGGCACTATCTGCGGCATAAAGCTGCCCGGCGGCCTGACGGAAAGCCAGCAGTTGCCCATGCCGCTGTTCACGCCCTCCACCAAGGCGGAGCAGGGCAGCCATGACCGTAACATCTCCTACGGGGAGTGTGAGGATCTGCTGGGCGACAACAACGCCTACGCGGTGCGCGAGCTCAGCCTGGCACTCTACCGGGCGGGGGCGGAGTACGCCTGGGAGCGGGGTATTATCATCGCCGACACCAAGTTCGAGTTCGGCCTGATAGCAGACGACAGGCTGATTCTCATAGACGAGGTACTCACCCCGGACTCCTCGCGCTTCTGGCCGCGGGACGACTATGAGCCCGGCCGGCCCCAGAAGAGCTTCGATAAGCAATACCTGCGAGACTGGCTCGATGCCTCGGGGTGGAACAGGCAGCCCCCCCCGCCCCAGTTGCCTGAGGAGGTCATCCGCAACACCAGGGAGAAGTACCTCGAGGCCCTGCGGCGGCTGGGCGCGAGCCGCGCCGGGCAATAGTGGCCCCCCCAGCCACCATCGAGGTTCTTCCTCCTCGGAGAGGGGGGCCAAGGGCGCGAGCCGCGCCGGCGCGGATGAGTCGGCGACATAAGAGCCAAACACGCTAAACGGAGGACGCTAAGTGCCAAACCAACAAGGCCCCAGAATCTATAATCTTTTCCCCCGGCTGGCGGGGAAGTTTTCCGCCTGGCAGCCCCATCTGAAGCGGGCGGCCGGCATGAAGTTCAACTGGATATTCCTCAACCCCATACACTACTCCGGTTTTTCCGGCAGCATGTACTCCATCAAGGAATATTACGGCTACGACCCCGCCCTTATTGATGACAAGTCAAAGGTACCCGCCGAGGAGCAACTGAAGAAGACCCTGACCCAGGGGCGGGGGCTGGGGTTGGAGTTCATGGTGGACCTGATCATAAACCACACCGCCAGTGACTCGCCCCTGGTGGCGGAACACCACTCCTGGTATGGGCGGGACGAGTGGGGCAACATCAGGCATCCTGGGGCCTGGGACAACGGCAACTGGGTCACCTGGGGCGATCTGTCCGAGGTGGACAATGCCAACTCGCCCGATCGCGCGGCCCTGTGGGCCTACTGGGATAGCCTGATAGCCCACTACCAGCGTCTGGGGGTCACCGGCTTCCGGTGTGACGCCGCCTATCAGATCCCCGCCGATTGCTGGCGCTATCTTACCCAGCGGGCCAAGGAGAGGGGGCGGGCCGTCTTCTTCGCCGAGACCCTGGGCTGTAAACCAGAAGAGACCCTGTCCACGGCGCGGGCGGGTTTCGATTACATCTTCAACAGCTTCAAGTGGTGGAACCTGTGGGAACCCTGGTTCCTCGACCAGTACCGCCAGACCGCCGGAGTGACGCCCTCCGTGGCCTTCCCGGAATCACACGACACCGAGCGGCTCTTCCCCCACGGTGGCGAGGCGGCCCTCAGACAGCGTTATGCCATCGCGGCCACCATCTGCTCCGGGGTGATGATACCCATCGGCTACGAGTTCGGCTTCTGCAACAAGCTCGACGTCCAGCGGACCCATGCCAATGACTGGGAGATGCCGCGGGCGGACATAACCGCCTTCGTGGCCAAGGTCAACGCAGCCAAGGCCGGCCTGCATATTCTCAATGTGGACAGCCCCCCTTACCACGTCGGCCAGGACAACCCCCAGGTGGCCTGCCTGGCTCGCAACCATGGCAACGAGCGCCTGCTCATCTGCGTGAACCAGAACCTGTATGATTCGCAATGGGTGCGGCTTGATGTGGCCGCCGCCCTGGGTTCCGCCCGGGCCATGGACGTCCTGAGACCCGAGCGGCAGGTGGGCGGCTGTTTCAACACGGAGCTGGCTCCGGGCGAGGTGGCGCTGATTCATGCCGCCTGATGTCTTTTCGCCAGGGGAGGCCATAACGGCCCCCCCTGGGTGTTCGTTCAGTTCAGCATGAAGAAGCCCAGATCCTTCTCGACGGCCCATTCCAGTTGGTGAAATTTGATTCCCACCGCCCAGATGCCGGGTGGAATAGGCCGGACGGACACGACCTGTCCGGTTATTGTCAGCGGTTCTGATCGGTTGGAGAACAGAGTGAAATGAAGCTCGATGACCTCCCCCGGCTGGAGGGGCCGGCTGACCTTGATGCAAGCACCGCCGAGGCTTAGGTTGGTGATCTGCCCGACGTACTCCCTGCCGGAGAGGCAATAGCGGACGACCACGCGGGCAGACTTGCGATAATAACGGCGACGGCCCTCGAAAGTCTGAAAAGTGGTGATCGGCCGTGTCATATATTACTATATCGTTCCCAAGGCGTTATTAGTTGAACATATAGAAGGCGATAGCCTTTTCCTCGGCGTGCCCGAGGCCATGAAATCTTATGCCCAGGCACCAGGAACCAGACGGTTTCCGTTGCTGGGCATAGACTATTTTGCCGAGAACCTCGAAAGGCCCATGCCCAGGGGAGAGCTGGAAGCGGAGCTTCATCAACTCGCCCTTTTCATGTCGCTCGCCGACTTCCAGCCTTATGCCTTGCGGGCATATGTCAAGTATGTGTCCCAGGCACTCCCTGCCCGCGAGGCCGTAGCGCGCCACGACGCGGATTTTCTTGCGATAATGGCGCCGTTGGTCAACCTGGCCAGTGCCGTTTCGCGGCGGCTTCATTTAATGATATACTCTCTCGCGGATCCCGTGGCCTGCCTGATGCCTTCCATGGGTCTGCTTCAGCCGTCCGGGCGGAGCAGGCCATCAGGGAAAATTGCAAATACCGCGCCATGATTGGTATTAGAGGGGATCCTCGTTTCCTTCGTTGGCGCCGAAGAGTGCGGCCACGAAGTCCTCGGCGACAAAGGGTTTCAGGTCATCGACCTGTTCCCCCACGCCCACGAAGCGGATGGGCAGCTTCAGCTCATCGGCGATGGCCACCACCACCCCACCTTTGCTGGTGCCGTCCAGCTTGGTCAGGGCGAGGCCGGTCAGCCCCAGGGACTCGTGGAACATCTTGGCCTGGCTGATGGCATTCTGGCCGGTGGTGGAATCGAGCACGAGCAGCACCTCGTGCGGCGCGCCCTCGAGCTCGCGGGCTGTTATGCGGCGGATCTTCTTTACCTCTTCCATGAGCGGAACCTTGGTGTGCAGTCTGCCCGCGGTGTCTATCAGGACCACGTCGGTGCCGCGGGCCAGGGCCGCCTTGATTCCATCGAAGGCCACGGCCGAGGGGTCGGCGCCGCTCTTCTGGCGGAGTATTTCCGAACCGGAGCGCTTGGCCCAGATTTCGAGCTGTTCGGCGGCGGCGGCCCGGAAGGTATCGGCCGCCACGAGCAGCACCCGTTTGCCCTGGCCGGTGAGTTGGGAGGCTATCTTGCCAATGGTCGTGGTCTTGCCCACGCCGTTGACTCCGACCACCATAATGACAAAGGGTTTCGCCGTTTCCACATCAAGGGCGGCCGCCTCGGGGCGGACTATGTCGGCTATCTCGGCCCGCAGGGCCTCCTTGAGCCGGTCGGCGTCGCGCAGCTCGCGGCGTTGTACCTTTTCCTTTACGGCATCTATGAGCCGCTGGGTGGTATGGACGCCGAGATCCGAGGTAATGAGTATTTCCTCCAGCTCATCGAGCAGTTCGTCGTCTATCTGGCGCTTGCCGAGGACCAGCCGGTCCAGCCGGGGGACGAAGGTGTCGCGGGTGTGACTGAGGCACTCCCGGAGTTTGCGGAAGAAGCCACGGCGCTCCCGGCGTTCCTCTTCTTCCGCCTCGTCTTGAGCCTCCTCCTCCGCTTCGGGCCGAGCCGCGGCCTGGGGGGGCTCCTCGCCGCCCGCGGCCTTGTTTCTTCCGCGAAACCATCCGAACATTCAGGTTACCTCGCCTGCGATACTTCGCCGAGGCGCACCGGTACCAGCTTGCTGACGCCCGCCTCTTCCAGAGAATCAAAAATAGCGGAAGGTGCTTTCCGAGTAAAGCGCAAAACCCACAAATTAGGGGGTCAATTGTCTTGCAGGCTACGAGATGTTGTGTTAGAGAAAGTACTTGACTCCCTTTCGGCCATACGTGCTATAGCTATGGCCGTCAGTTAGGCCTGGAGGCTGGGAATTATGCGAATACGTCGCGGCACGGTCCCGTACAGGCTCGTTCTCGCCCTTGCATCAGTCGTCACTTTTGGCACATCTTCGCTGCTTTTCGCCGCTGCTCCACCCGGAGAGGCCACCTCAAACATCACGGTAATGAAGGCCGTGCCTCAGCCCGGTGTCGAAGACTACGTCGTCGGCAAGAACGACCATCTGTGGCAGCTGTTGCGCGCCAGGACGGCCACCGGCTCATCCGCCGAGATAGGCAGGCTGCTGGCCCTGACCCGTAAGCTCAATCCGGGTCTGAACCTCAACATGCTCGTGCCCGGCAAGGTAATAAAGCTTCCCGCCATGCTGAACCCGGCATCGGCCGCCCCGGCGGAGACTGCCCCGCCGGCTTCCACCGAGGCCCAAAAAACACCTGTGGCCGCGCCTGAGCCAAGCCCCACGGAAACCGCTGGAAGCGAGTCCCCGACTCCGGCCGCCTCGTCCGTGGCGACCGTTCCAGCGGGCGGCCAGCCCGTCGCCGAGGCGCCAGAGCCCTCGCACACCCACAAGTCCCTTGAGCGGGCGGCCTGGCGGGCGGGCGCGGCCCTGTCGGCGCTCTATTGCGAGCTGGGGGAGGAATCCATCACCCGCGGCCAGCATTTTATTCCGCTTCCCGACACCGGACAGATGGTTTTGGACGCCGCCCAGTTCCCACTTTTTCAGATAGCGGGTAGCACCAGATTCGTCCTCGACCTGGACGGCGAGATACCCTCCGAGATAGACGGCCTGCTGGCTGACGCCGGCGGCATGCGCATTGTCCGCTACGATGCCAGGCGAGGGGTCAAGGGTCTGCTCGATGACGCCTTCGAGGACAGCGGCCTCGACGTCCGCAGGGAGGCCTCCCTCACGCTGACCGGCCCCTTCGAGGCCGAGATCGGCTCTGACTGGATGGTAAGCAAGGGCACGGAGCACGAGGTGATATGCGTCGTGGCCAAGGATGGCGAAATCACCTCCACCGGAGTCGCCAAGCACCTTGCCAAGCGTGGCGTACACATAATAGACGTCATTATACCCGAGGCCGGAGCCGTTCAGGTTGTACGACGGGAGACTGGTTCCTTGCCCGAGTATACCCCGCCAGCCACGGTGGGCAACGTCGAGGAGGTCGTCTCCAAGATCCTCACCCTGCTGGGTCAGAGCTATGAGCGCAACGCCATGGTGTCCGTCTTCGGGGGCCGTATCGGGGAGCCCACTGGCTTCAGCCTGAAGTTCTGCGCGGACTTCGGATTTGACCGCGGGGGCAAGAAGTACCTCGTCAGCTCCATGGAGCTTTCCCCACGCTGGAGGGAGTTTCTCCAGAAGAGGGGCTATGAGCTGCTCATCATTCCCAGTGAGACGCATGGCAAGGTCGCGGTGGCCAGCCTGCTCCAGTTCCTGGGGATGAGCTTCGACGACGGCTACAACCTCATGGCCTCAAGCAGGGGGCAAAACAACAACATTCGTCTCCATGTGCCCGGCTTGGTCGTGGCGTCCGCCCGAACCAAGTTCATCTTCTCCGAGGCCAAGACGGACGAAGGCCTGGCCTCCGCGCTCAGTCAGGCGGGCCTGCAGGTGATCGAACTGCAATAACGGCCGATTCAAGCGGAGAGAGGGCGGCTTAAGGCAGCCTGCTGATGTAGCTACATCTGTGGTGGAGGATGGTGCCCCTCGGAGGTGTTTGTCTTGGAAACGCGGGCGGCCACCACAACCATCGTGCCGGAGGCGGTAGCCCACTCGGCCTTGGGCGGGAACCAGAACCATTCTCGCAGAACGTCCTTCAGCGGCTGGCGGAACGCCAAGGAGAAGATGTAGGCGGTGGCCATGATGGTGATGAAGATTGCCGTCAGAACCATGACCAGATCCGCCACGCGCCTTACTCCTCCACATAGGGGGCTTTGGCCCCAGCAATCGCCGTCTTTCTTAGTATCGGCACGAGAGTGCCCCGACTTTAGGCCCCACCGTGGAAATACCCTTCATAATTCTACCAGCTTCGGCAGCATCAAGAGGTTTTCTTCTCCACGGTCTTGCCCACTGTCCAACTGCGAATATCGGGCCAAGGACGCTGCTACGCCTCGAACTGCCCACCCCGAGGGGCCAGAAGCACACAACCTAAAGAAATAGTAAGAGATTGTCATGGCCTGGGGGCTGCGGGGAGCGACAGCGAGGGCAAGGGGGACGAAGCGGCGCGAGTACAGGCCGGGTACGATTTTGGGCACGGTCTGTTACAAATCTTGTTACCGGCGGCGGCTGGCCCTGATTTGCCCATTTTGCACGGGGTGCCTGCCACCCGCCAGCCAGGATTCTCCGTTGTTCCTTCTACTCCGCTACCTTTGAGATATCGGCCACCCCCAGGACAAGGTCGTGGAGCCGCTTGAGCAAGGCAAGCCGGTTGGCCCGGACGTCGGCCCGAGGCGCCATGACCATCACGGCGTCAAAGAAGCGGTCTACCGCCTCTTTGAGGGTGGCAAGCGTGCGCGCCGCCGCGTGGTAGTCGCGCCGCCGCAGGGCGGCGTCTATCTGGGGGGCCAGGCTGGTGAGTTCGGCGTGGAGATGCTGCTCCTCGGCCTTCTCGAAGAGGTCGGGGCGGATGGCCTCGGCCGGTTCGGCGCCGCCGATAATATTGGCCACGCGTTTGAAAAGCACGGCCAGGCGTTCGAAGTCGGCCTCGCCCTTCATCTCTTCAAGGGCCTCCGAGCGCTGCCTGACCTCCAGGACGTCTCCCTTGAAGACCGCGAGGGCGGCCTGCACCACCCTGGCCGAAGAAAGACCAAGGGTCGGGAGCAGGCCCTCCAGGCGGCCCTTGAAGAACTCCAGAATGGCGCCTCCGTCTCCGCCGGGTCCGTTGAGAGCTTGGGGGAGAGCCGCGCGAGGTCGGCCCTTATGGCCTCCCGCAGGTCCAGGTGCAGGCCCTTGGCCCAGCACAGGGTAATGACGGCCAGGCATTGGCGCCGCAGGGCGTAGGGATCCGCGGTGCCCGTGGGGACGAGCCCCAGGCCGAAGACGCCGCAGATATTGTCGAGCTTGTCCGCCAGGCTGACGACGACCCCGGCCTCGGTTTTCGGGACTTCCTCTTGGGCGCCCTTGGGCAGGTAGTGTTCGGCGATGGCCTGGGCTACCTCTTCGGTCTCCCCGGAGCCGCGGGCATAAATGCCGCCCATCGTTCCCTGCAGGGTGGGGAACTCACCGACCATTTCCGTGACCAAGTCGCACTTGGAGAGCAGGGCGGCGCGGCGGGCCGCCTGCTTGTGGCCGGGGTAGAGGCGGTCCGCCAACAGGCCTGCCAACTCCTCGAGTCGTTTAACCTTTTCGAAGGAGGTGCCCAGGCCGGAGTGGAAGACGACTTTCCGCAGGGTATCGAGCCGGGCGTGCAGGGGGCGTTTGCAGTCTTCGCGGTAGAAGAAGCGGGCATCGGCCAGGCGGGCGCGAAGTACCCGTTCGTTGCCGGCGCGGATGAGGGACATGTCTGAAGCGGGGGTGTTCACCACGCTGACGAAGGCGGGCAGGAGGGCGCCCCCGGCGTCGGTCACCGCGAAGTAGCGTTGGTGCTCGCGCATGGCCGTGACCACCACTTCACGGGGAATCTGCAAAAATTCGTCATCAAAGCGTCCGCACACCGCCACGGGGAACTCGACTAGGTTGGTTACCTGTTCCAGCAGGGCATCGTCGGAAATGGGCGCGCCCCCCGCCTCGCGGGCGGCATCCAGCACGGCCCGGCGACACATCTCCCGGCGCCGGGCGGGTTCGGCGATGACCTTGGCCGCTTCCAGCCTGGCGAGGTAATCCTCGGCGCCTCGCGGCTCTATGGGACCTGGGCTGACGAAACGGTGGCCGTAGGTGACGCCGCCGCTGACGATGCCGTCCAGCTCGAAGGTGAGGGGCTGGCCGCCGAGCGTGGCCAGCAGCCAGTGGATGGGCCGGGCGAACCTCAGCCGACCCGCGCCCCAGCGCATGGACTTGGGGAAGGGCAGGGCGGGTACCAGCTTCAGCAGAATCTCGGGTAAGACCTCAGCGGCCGGCCGGCCCTTCTCGTGTCTGCGGGCGCACACATACTCGCCCTTCGGCGTGGCCTCGATGGTCAGATCTTCCATGGCCACGCCCTGTCCCTTGGCAAAGCCGAGGGCGGCCTTGGTCGGCCTGCCTTCGGAGTCGAAGGCGGCGCCCTTGGGGGGACCCAGCCGTTTGACTTCCTGGTCGCTCTGACGCTCGGCCACGGCGGCGACCGCCAGGGCCAGCCTCCTGGGGGTGCCGAAGGTCCTGGTTTCGCCGAAGGAGAGCCTCGCCTCGCCAAGCGCGGACTCGACCTGGCGCGCCAATGCCTCGAGTGCCGGGAGAATATAGCCGGCGGGGATCTCCTCGCAGCCTATCTCGAAGAGTAGCTCGCTCATGCCGCCTGCTCCCTGGCCACCTGGGCCGCTGCCTTCAGCAGGGGCCAGCCCAGGCTTTCCCTCATGGCGAGGTAGCCCTCGGCGCAGAGTCTGGCCAGCCGGCGCACCCGGCCTATGTAGCCCGTACGCTCCGTGACGCTGATGGCGCCCCGCGCATCGAGCAGGTTGAAGGCATGGGAGCACTTGAGGCAATAATCGTAAGCTGGCAGGACCAGCTTCTCCTGTATCAGACGCCGGCACTCCCCCTCGTACATATCAAACAGGCGGAAGAGCATGGCGGTGTCGGCCACCTCGAAATTGTAACGGGAGAACTCCACCTCGGAGCGGTGGTGTACCTCCCCATATCGCACTTGGTCGTTCCAGCGCAGGTCATAGACATTATCCACGCCCTGGAGGTACATGGCGATACGCTCCAGCCCATAGGTTATCTCGACCGAGACCGGATCGACGTCTATCGAGCCCGCCTGCTGAAAGTAGGTGAACTGGGTGATTTCCATGCCGTCGAGCCAGACCTCCCACCCCAGGCCCCAGGCACCCAGGGTAGGGCTCTCCCAGTCGTCCTCGACAAAGCGGATGTCGTGCTTCAGCAGTTCTATGCCGAAGGACTCGAGACTCTTCAGGTAGAGATCCTGAATGTCGAGCGGCGAGGGTTTGAGGATCACCTGGTACTGGTAATAGTGCTGCAGCCGGTTGGGGTTCTCGCCGTAGCGGCCGTCGGTGGGCCGCCGCGACGGCTGAACGTAGGCGGCGCGCCAGGGCTCCGGGCCAAGCGAGCGTAGCAGTGTCGCGGGATGGAAGGTGCCCGCCCCCACCTCGGTATCATAAGGCTGGAGTACGAGGCAGCCCATGCCAGCCCAGTAGCGCTCCAGGGCAAGGATGAGTTCTTGGAAGGTTTTTTTCGGCAAAGCAGGGTGCCTCCAACTTGTGCGTGACGTAAGGCTTTTGTCTACACCCAAGTTCGGGGTGCGTCAAGGGAGGCGACGGCCGCCTCTTGAGACGGGAGTGTCCACTATTAACAGGACACCTCAATTCAGGTATCTCCCTTCCGCTGAAGCATCTTCCGCTCGTGCCACATCCTGAGCCGCCCCAGGAGGCCCTTGCTGGTCGCCTCGATCCGCTTTTCGCGCTCCGCCCGCCCGGTGGGTGTCTCGACGGCCGCCCGGAGGCACTCCTTCAGCCAGCTGCACCGCAGGCAGCCATGGTTGGGCCCCCGCATGCCGTTTTCCCCCTCGACCGGCATGACGGTGTCAAGGTCAGCATAGCAGGCAGGCTTTTGCAGGGTATCATTCACGAAATGTCACTTTAGCGCAGACGTTCGCCCGCCACAAGGGATGGTCAGTCCCTCGGCGTCCGTTATGGAGACTATCTCGATGGATCCCCTGAGAGAGTTGCCTATGACGACCGCCTCCGCCCGCGCCAGGTCGGCGGGGCTGAGGCGTGCCTCCCGCGCCCGGTGCCGGCGCATGAACTCCGCCCGCCATATTCCGGGCAGCAGCCCGCAGGACAAGGCGGGAGTCTTCCATTCGCCGCCCCGCCGGAGCATGAGGTTGGTGAAGGACCCTTCGGTCAAAAACCCTTCCTCGTTGAGGAAGAGCACCTCCAGAAAGCCCTGCCGCCTTGCCCCGGCCAGCGCCGCGTCCAGTTGTTCCCGGCGGGTGGTCTTGTGGTAGCGCCAGAGGTCGTGGGAGTATACCGCCTGGCCCGACAACAGCACCCGGCGGGTTGCGGGCAGCGGCAAGAGGGGCTCGGCGCCCGCCTCGAAGCACCCTTGGGCGGCGAGCAGCAGGCGCACTCTCATCTCTGGGGCCGCACTCCCTGAGTTGATCGCGGCCCGGAGAACGTTCAGGGCGCTCTTTTCCGCGAAGGGGTAGCCAAAGAAGCGGGCCGAGCGCTTCAGGCGGCGCAGGTGGGCGCCGAGGTCGCCGAAACCGTTCGGGGCGCGCCAGGGCAGCGTTTCCAGCAGCTTGAAGTCACCAGGCGAGGAGGTGAAGAAGAATCGCGACTTGAGCTTGGTCTCCTCGCATTCGGCCCGAGGATCGGAGTCGGCCACTATTCCGCTGCCCACGCCTATATGCCAGCGGCCGCCGCGGTTCACGGCGGTGCGGATGGCCACGCTGAGGACCATGTCGCCGCCGGGCAGAAAGAGGCCGATGGCCCCGGTGTACACCCCCCGCGCCGAGAGTTCCAGTTCGTGGATGATCTGCATCGTGCGCAGCTTGGGCGCGCCGGTCACCGAGCCGGGGGGGAAGGTGGCCCGGAGTATATCGAGCAGTGAAAGACCGGGACTCAGGCGGCAGCGCACGCCGCTCGTCATCTGCAGCACGGTGGCGTAGCGTTCCACCCGGAAGAGCCCGGTGACCCCGACGCTGCCGTATTGGGCCAACCGCCCAAGATCACTGCGCATGAGGTCGGCGATCATCACGTTTTCGGCGCGGCACTTGATCTCCCCTCGCAGCCCGCGGGCCAGGGCTTCGTCCTGGTCGTTGCCGAGCCCCCGACGGGAGGTACCTTTCATCGGCCGGGAGAGCATGACGGTGCCACGGCGCCGCAGGAACAACTCGGGCGATTGCGAGACGACCTGAAAGTCTCCGCAGTTCAGATAGGCCCCATAGGGGACGGGATGTGCCCGCCTAAGCCGCAGGTAGGCGGCCAGGGGCTCTTCGTCGCTCTGGGAGCGGAGGCGGCAGGTGAGGTTGGTCTGGTAGTTGTCTCCGGCGGCTATATAGGCCTGAGCCCGCCGTACCAGTCGCTCGTAACCGGCATCGGAGACGTCGAAGTTTTTTGGGTCGCGCTCCGGGTGGTGCCCGGCGGACTCCTTCCCTGGAGGCAGATCGAGGGGTTGCTCGCATGCCTCGACCCGCTCATAGGCCGCCAGCCAGACCAAGGGAAAGCCCTCCAGCGGCTTGGGGGCGAGGCCCGCCTCCGGCTGCAAGGCCAGGCCCGCCTCATACGTCAGGAAACCGGCCAGGGCCATGCCTCGGGAGAGCACCTGCTGGGCGTCGCGCAGGCAGCCCTCCACCTCGCGGGCATGGTGGCACGCCAGCACCTGGCACGGCCGCCGGAGCAGGTATGACCGCTTGTTCTCCCGGTCGGGTCGTTGGCTTTCCAACAGGACGGCACCCGGTTCCAGGAGGCTGTCCGGTCGGAAAGTGTCGTGGCTTGCGGGCCGGAAACGCAAAATATTCATGGCGCACCGTCGGGTAAGACTCTGTGCACGGATTGAGAGCCGCACCCAGATTATGGCCGCGCGGGGAAAGATGCCTAACATATTTTTCAAAGGGGTTTTTTCGGGGGAGGACAGGGGACCGGGCGCGATGCCCGTGCCGGATTTGCGGTTCAGGCCCCGTTGCCAGCGGCAACGGGTAGCCGGCGCCTTCGCAGGCGGGGTGGTTGTGGCTAAGCTTGATCGGCGCCGGAGTTTGGCTGGCGGCCCTGCCGCCCGGCGGAAGGAATGGACAGGGAAGACGTCCGGGGTGTATAGGAAGGCGTCGCTTCTTTCGAGCCGAAGCTGGAGCCTGAGGTGTCAGTCTGCCGGTGGTCCGGCTCTGTTCTTGGGAGGACTGCCAAGTGAAACCCGCCATTTTCTGTTGCCTCCTGGCTGCCCTGGTCGCGCTGTTTCCGGTAGTGGGGCTGGCCGATGATTCTTCCTCTGGTTCGACCTTGCCGCCGCCGGCAGGGCAGGGGGTTGAAGAACCCGCCCCAGCCGACCAACCCAGGCCCGACAGCCTGCTGGGCGGGCTTGGGTATGATTTTGGCTATGTCATGACCTCTCCCGTCCGCCTTGGGGCGTTGGGCTGGACGGTGGCCGCCGGTGTGGCGGGTTCGGCCTACTATGCCAACGAGCGCCGCGACATGCTCAGGAACTGGTGGCGGAACGACGTGCGCTGCCAGACGACCGACGACATCGCGAAGGCGGTCAAACCATGGGGCGATGATCTCACGCCCGCCTTCCTGGCGGGGGGCTTCCTGGCCGGGGGGATCCTGACCGGCTCCAGCCGGGAAAGGGAAACGGGCATAATGGTGGCCGAGACCTATGCCTATACCCTGGCCTTCACCAGTCTGGGCCAGTGCATGCTCGCCGAAGACCGTCCTTGCGAGGGTGGAGCCCAGCACTATCTGAAGGGTATCGGCCACGGCATCTCGGGCCACGCCGCCGCGGCGGCATGCCTGGCGGGTCCGCTAAACCGCCAGTACCTTCAGTTGTCGGCCTCGGACGGCGGCTTCTCCACGGCGGCCAAGCTTTGCGGCAAGGCAGTCCTCTATGGGGCGCCGGTTCTGGTGGGGCTGAGCCGGGTGAACGATGACCAGCACTATTTGTGGAACGTCATTGCCGGCTGGGCCGTCGGCTACACCATGGGGGAGCTGATCCCCAACGCCCGCGAGGCTCATCGCAAGGGGCGTTCCTGGTGGGTGACCCCGGTCACCGACGGCCGTGCTGTGGGTCTGGCCCTCCAGATACAGAACTGACGGGGCGCGAGCCGCGCCGGGCAGACTCCGCCCTCGGGCACCTCGAAAGCACCTTGGGCCGCAGAGAGAGGGCGGCCTGCACCCAGCGCCTTGGCGGCAACGCCGGGCGCGAGCCGCGCCGGGCAGACTCCGCGCTCGGGCACCTCGAAACCACGTTGTGCCGCAGAGAGAGGGCGGCCTGCAACCAGCGCCTTGTCGGCACCGCCGGGCGCGAGCCGCGCCTGGCAGACTCCGCGCTCGGGCACCTCGAAAACACTTT
>JAZDOA010000151.1:0-38288 GCA_043799175.1 Pseudomonadota bacterium
TGGCAAGCGGTGGTTCTTCTTCATAGCCCCTCCAGGACTTTCACCCATTGGGTGAAGCTTTGAAGTGACCATTATGCCAGTAACTTCGCTATTCCACAGCATAAAATTGCATCTATGTAAATCTTAGCCGGAGATTAGGGAGTAACCGGCCCGCGACATGAAACGGTCAGGAAGGAGACAAGGGGGGATGTCGAACGCCTGCCAGTAGCCGGCGCCAGGCAGAAGCGGCGCGCCAGGCAGGGAGGACGATGACTTTCTCTTGACGGAAGGCGAGGCGGCTACATAAATAGCGATACCGGTTCCACCCAAACCGCGGGCAAGGGTGAGAACGGGAGGCGGTTTAGAGGTAGCCACCATGAGCGAAGGGAAGAGGGAGAAGGTCGCCAAGACCTCGCCAGACATAGTTGCGGAGCGCATCGAAGCGCTGCGGGAGATGTTCCCCGAGGCCGTCAGCGAGGGCAAGGTCGATTTCGACAGGCTCCGGGCCGCCCTGGGCGACAAGGTGGATGACCGGCCTGAGCGCTACTCCTTCTCATGGGCAGGCAAGCGCGACGCCATCCGCCTGCTGCAGGTGCCCAGCCGGGCCACACTGGTCCCCGCCCCCGAGGAGTCAGTCAACTTCAGCGCCACCGGCCACGTTTTCATCGAGGGCGAGAACCTGGAGGTGCTAAAACTCCTCTACAAGGCCTACGCCGGCCGGGTGAAGATGATCTACATCGACCCGCCCTACAACACCGGCAACGACTTCATCTACCCCGACAACTTCGCCGACCCGCTGGACACCTACCTGAAGCTCACCGGCCAGAAGGACAGCAACGGTAACCTGCTCACTTCCAACCCCGAGAAGAACGGGCGGTTTCACTCCGCCTGGCTGTCGATGATGTATCCGAGGCTTTTCCTGACCAGGCAACTGTTGAGGGAGGACGGGGTAATCTTTATTAGCATTGATGACAATGAAGTGCACAACCTTCGTATTGCAATGAACGAAGTGTTCGGAGAAGAGAACTTTGTCGCTCAGTTGATTTGGAAATCGAGACAAAGCGAGGACACACGAGCCAAGACGGGCGTTTCTACAGACCACGAATACATCGTATGTTACCGTAAGTCTGATGCAGGCACTCTACGTGGCACGGAAAAGGATTTGGAGAAATTCTCAAACCCGGACAATGACCCACGCGGACCGTGGCGGAGCGCTGATCTTACCGGCCTTGCCACACGCGACCGGCGACCAAACCTGCATTATGATCTTGTAGACCCCAACGCTAAGAGAATCTATGAATGTCCCCCAAAAGGATGGCGCTTTGATCCCAGTACCATGAAGAAGAAAATAGAGGAAAAGCGCATTCTGTTTCCATCGAATGGGACAGGGCGACCTCGTCATAAGCTATTCTTAAACGAAATGAAAAGTAATTATAAGAACTTTTCTTCTGTATTGTTGGAACCTACAACGGCCGATGGCACTAGAGAGATAAATTGTCTTCTGGAAAATGGGATATTCGGTTTCCCAAAGCCCTCAGCATTACTGAAGTTGTTAGTACAGCAAGCACCATCTGATAACGATCTCGTCCTCGATTTTTTCGCTGGTTCTTGCACCACGGCTCAGGCCGTCCTGGAACTTAACCGCGAGGACGGTGGTAATCGCCGTTTCATCATGGTGCAGTTACCCGAGCCCACCGACAGGGAGGACTTTTCCACGATTGCCGAGATTGGCAAGGAGCGCATCCGCCGGGTTATCGCCAACATGAAGGTGGAGGACGAAGATAAGCTGGCCCTCCAGACTCGCGACGTGCCTGAAGACCTGGGTTTTGCCGTCTTCAAATTGGCCGAAAGCAACTATCGCCAGTGGGCAGGCGTGGAGGGCAACGACCCCGAGCGCTACGCCGAGGAAATGGCGCTGTTCGTTGATCCGCTTCTGCTCGGCTGGAGGCCCGAAAACGTCATCTGGGAGGTTGCCCTCAAGGAGGGCTACAGCCTGACGGCCCGCATCGAGCCGGTGGCCGGGATCAAAGGCAACGTGGTTCACCTTGTCACAGATTCCGACAAGGACCAGAGCTTCCGCATCTGCCTGGACAGCGAGCTAAAACCCGAAACAATCCAGGCCCTGGGCCTCACCAAGGACGACTTCTTCATCTGCCGCGACGTGGCTTTGACGGACGAACTGGCCGCCAATCTGGCCCTTCAGTGCCGCTTGAAGACGATCTGAGGGAGGAAGCAATGGGACGGGCGCGAATCGCGATTCCAAAGGAGCGGGTTGCCGAGTTCTGCCGCAAGCACCACATCCGCAGGCTGGCCCTCTTCGGCTCCGTGCTGCGCGAGGATTTTGGCCCCGGCAGCGACGTGGACGTGCTGGTGGAGTTCGAGCCTGAGCACATACCGGGGCTGGCCTTCTTCAGCATGGAGGCCGAGCTGTCCAAGATTCTCGGGCACAAGGTGGACCTGAACACGCCGCAGTTCCTGAGCCGCTACTTCCGGGAGGCGGTCTTGGGTGAGGCGGAGGTGCAGTATGTCGCGGCGTGACGACCTGGTCCGGCTGCCGGGCGTTGCCTGGCCCCAGATAGTCAGCCTGCGCAACCGGCTCATCCACGGCTACGACTCGGTGGACATGGACATCCTCTGGCAAATCCTCCAGCAAGACATACCCACCCTCATAGCCGAGATGGAGAAGGCTGTTTCCACGGAGCCCGAGGGCTGATGCGCTTCAAGTTCGACGCCAACCAGGAGTATCAAATCCAGGCCATCGAGGCCGTGGCAAGCCTCTTCGAGGGCCAGCCGCGCATCGAGGTTGACCTGACCTTCGGCCCTGGCGGCTTCGCCGTGGCCAACCGGCTGGAGATGGCGCGGGACGATCTTCTCAAGAATCTACAGGCCGTCCAGGTTCAGGACTCCATCCCGCCGGACAGCGCCCTGGCCTGCATCGAGGAGACAATCGAGACGGCCGAGGGAGAGAAGGCGGTCAGTTTCCCGAACTTCTCAGTGGAAATGGAGACGGGCACCGGGAAGACCTACGTCTATATCCGCAGCGCCCTGGAGCTATTCCGCCGCTACGGTTTCCGCAAGTTCATTATCGTCGTGCCCTCGGTGGCCGTGCGGGAAGGCGTGATAAAGACGCTGAACATCACCCGGGGCCACCTGGCCGAGCTATACGGCAACCTGCCCTATCGCTTCCACGTCTACGACTCGGGCAACCTCTCCCAGGTGCGCCAGTTCGCCCTCTCGGGCGCGGTGGAGCTGATGGTCATGACCATCGACTCCTTCAACAAGGCCTCGAACGTCATCCGCCAGACAACCGACCGCCTGCAGGGCGAGACCCCCATCCACCTTGTTCAGACGACTCGCCCTATCCTCATCCTCGACGAGCCGCAAAACATGGAGAGCGAGGCGCGGGTGAAGGCCCTCTCGGCCCTCGATCCGCTCTTCGCCCTGCGCTACAGCGCCACCCACCGTAATCCCTACAACGTCGTCTATCGGCTTACCCCCCACGAGGCCTACCGCCAGGGGCTGGTAAAACGCATCGAGGTGGCCTCGGTGACGAAGGAGGACGACGCGAACCAAGCCTTCGTGCGGGTCGAGAGCATCGGCTCCGAGAAGAACACCGTCACCGCTCGCGTCGCCTTGCACAAGCTCATGAGAAACGGGACGGTTAAAGAGACGGTGCTAAAGGTGCGGCTGGGCGACTCGCTGGCGGAAAAGGCCGAACGGACTGAATACAGCGGCTTTGAAGTGGACGAGATAAATCCTGGCGGCGGGTTCGTGCGCTTCGCCAACAACGTCGAAGTGAGGGTCGGGCAGGCCCTGGGGGCGGACAAGGAAGCCATATTCGAGACCCAGATCGCTTACACAATCGGGGAGCACTTCCGCAAACAGGCACGGCTTAAGGATGCCGGAATAAAGGTCCTGTCGCTGTTCTTCATCGACAAGGTGGATAACTATGCCGCCGAGGATGGGGTAATCAGGCGGCTCTTCGTCAGGGCATTCGACCAGGCAAAGATGGGGTATGCCGAATGGAAGGATAAAGACGCGGCTACCATCCAGGCGGCGTACTTTGCCCAGCAGCGCCGCCGCAGCGGGGCGGTGGACATGCTCGAATCGACGGGCAAGACGAAGCAGGACGAGGCTGCCTTCAACCTGATCATGAAGGACAAGGAACGGTTGCTTTCGTTCGAGGAGCCGGTGGCCTTCATCTTCTCCCATTCGGCCCTGCGCGAGGGCTGGGACAGCCCCAACGTCTTCCAGATTTGCACCCTGAATCAGACCGCCTCGGAGGTAAAAAAGCGGCAGGAGGTGGGCCGAGGGATGCGCTTGGCCATTGACCAGACCGGCGGCCGGGTAAGGGACGAGAAGACCAACGTCCTGACCGTCGTGGCCAACGAGAGCTACGAGCGTTATGTGGCGGGCTTGCAGTCGGAGCTTGAGGCCGAGTATGGCCAGGAGGGCCTGCCGCCCAAGCCGGCCAATGCCCGCCAGCGGGGCACGGCCAAGCTGAAGCAATTCATGCTCAAGCCAGAGTTCAAAGAGCTTTGGGAGCGCATCAAGCATAAGACCCGCTACGCGGTGACGATAGACACCGAGAAGGTGCTCCGGGAAGTGGTGCCCGCAATCGAGAAGGCGGAAATCCGCCCGCCCCGCATCAGCGTGACCAAGGTGCGGGTCGAAGTCGGCCCCGAGGAGGGCCTCAAGGCTCTGCGGGTGAGCGGCGGCAAGACGGCCCTGACCCTGGCCGGCCGGTACCCCCTTCCCAATCTCCTTGAAACCATGGTCAACCTCATGGAGCACACTACCCCGCCCGTCCGCATGACGCGGGCCACGCTCCTGGATCTGTTCAAGCGGACGGCCAACAAGGCGGCGGCCACGGCCAACCCTCATGAATTCGCCACCGTGGCCGTTCGGGTGCTCAAGGAGAAGCTGGCCGACGAGCTGGTGAACGGCATTCAGTACGAAAAGCTCAACCAATGGTACGAGATGACCCAGCTTGAGACTGAAATACCAAGCTGGATGGAATACCTGGTCCCGGCGGAGCGCTCACTCTACGACCATGTTGTCTTCGAGTCCGAAGTGGAGAGGGAGTTTGTGCGGGGGCTTGAGAGCCGCGACGACGTGCGTCTCTACGTGAAGCTGCCCCGGTGGTTCAAGGTGTCAACCCCGGTCGGCGAGTATAACCCTGATTGGGCCATCGTTATGGAAGACCGGGACGCCCATGGGGAACCCACCGGCAAACCGCTCCTCTACCTGGTGCGGGAAACCAAGGGCAAAAACTGGCAGACCGACCTGCGCCCGGACGAGCGCCGCAAGATTCACTGCGGCGAGCGCCACTTCGCTGGGGCGCTCGGGGTGGGCTACAAGGTGGTTACGAAGGCGAGCGAACTACCGTAGGACACTGGCCGGAACGTGCGCCCGGTTCTCTCAAAGAAGTCCGCGGCACATTCGGCGCCCGCAAAAAACGGCCCTGCCGCCGTGGCGGTATTGTCTCCACGCACGTGGGGGTGAACCGAAAGAGGAAAAGCCCTAACGAATAGAAGGGGAAGAGAAAATAGAACAGACTTTTGCCAGGCGTTTCTACGCCTTGCCCGCACTTGTCTAGGCCGCGTCAATTGACAAGGGGGTCCCCTCTGTCGTAAAAATGTACAGTTTGTTTGGCGGGAGGGTCGATGTCCTTAGCTGGTCTGCTCCAATACTCCTGGACGATACTCGGGATTTCTGCTCCATGGTTCGCCTGGGTAGCAGCCCCAGCCATCTTCCTTCCCGTCGCTTATCTGCTTTGGAAGCTTCGGGACAGGACTCTGACCGCCGGACAACGCTGCTCGCAGTTCGCAACCAAGCTGGATGAAGTTCGGAGTCGCAGTGCCCGGAGGCCGGGCACTGGGCTGTCAGGCGAGGAGATGGAGGCCATAACACAGGTCTTCCTTGACAACGAAAGTTTCAAGGAACCCTGGCAAAGATACGAAGCGACCTCGATCATTCGCCTTACTCACGACGGCGCCGATTCCTTCTGGGCCGCCGAAAGTGCCGCCGATGCCTTCGATGAACACTCGCTCTTCGATGAGGGCATCAACAAGCAATTCTATCAAGCGGTCCCTGGGCTGGCCACAAGCGTGGGCCTCTTCTTCACCTTCTTGGCCATCCTGGTGGCCCTGATGGAGGTCCGCTCCGATGGTATCAAGGTTGCGGGGTTGTCGGGGCTGATCAACGGGCTTTCAGGCAAATTCCTTACCTCCGTCGCCGCCCTGCTTGCGGCATCCATCTATCTGCTGGCCGAAAAACCCGTCTGGCACAGACTGACTCTAGCCCACCGTTCCCTGATCGACGCCATCGACCGGAGCGTGCCGCGCCTCACCCCTACCCGCCTGCTCGCCAACCTCGACCGGCAGATGACGGAGCAGACCAACGCCTTCCACAGCTTCAACACCAGCTTGGCTATCAAACTGCAGGAAAGCTTCAGCACGAGCATCGGACCCACCCTGGAGCGGATGGTCGAGTCCATTGAAGGCCTCAATCAATTTCTCAAACAAGCCGAATTGGCCCGCCAAGAAACGACCACTGGGGAAATCAAGCGGCTGCTCACGGACGTGGAACAATCCATGTCCGCTACCCTGGCGAGCATGGGGAAGCAGTTCTCGGATTCCCTCTCCGGCGACGTGCGGGGGCAGTTCAACGGCATTATCGAATCACTGGATAAATCAGCCTCCGTTATTGACAAGATGAACAGCCAGTTGGAAGGCACGCAGGAGGCCATGAAGGCCATAGCGCAGTTGGCGAAGGAGTCCACGCTGGAGCAAATCAGTCAGGGTAGGAAACAGTCTCAGGACGTCGCCGAAGTGCTGACCGCATTGATGACCCAAATGAAGGAGGCAACCGGAGTCTCGGCCAACAACATGCTTTCGGCCATGGCTGTGGCCACGGAAAGCCTGGCTCAGAAGGTGGACTACATAAGCGACCGGATGTCTCAGCTCATCCAGGAGAGTACCGGCCAAGTCAACAAGACGGCCACGGAGGTCATTGAAAAATCGGACCAGGTTTCAGAAGCCAACATGCGTCGCCTCACCGCGCTGCTGGAAAGGTTGGATAATCACGCCGACCAGACTGCGCGTTTGAAGCTGCTGCTCGACGAGGCCATGGGCAATCTCACCAAGGTCCTGGTCCAATACGCGGAGATCAGCAAAGATATTTTCGGCGCGACATCCAACTTCAGCCTGACGGCCAACTATCTGAAGGGTATATCCTCCGAGGTGAAAGACACCCAGACATCTATTCGCGAGGTCTCGGAGCTCTCCGCCCGCCAGGTGGACAGGCTTGAAACGGCGTGGAAGCATGTTGACGTGACGACATCCGCAATTTCAAACTCGATGAATGACTATCAAAGGGTGTTTGATGTCGTTAAGGGTTCCTCGCAGAGCCTACTGGATACTATCGCGACTCATATGAATCAGTACTCTGATACCACCCGAAACCACTTTGACAGCTTGGTATCCGTGGCCAATGGACACATGACCGAAGCGGTCGGCAAACTTCGCAACATAATTGGGGAACTTGACGAGAGCATCAGTGATCTCAGTGATGCATTGTTGAAGGTTCCCAGGCGTTAGTCATGGCTGGTGGCGATCATAACTCGGGACTGGCGAATTCCTTCACAGATCTCATGACTTCCCTGGCGGTCATATTCATCCTGCTGTTGTGCGCCTCGCTCAACAACGCACAACAGGAGGGACAGAACGTCAGGGCCGCCATCATCGCGGACTTGCAACGCGAACTGCAATCGTTCTTCAAGCAAGGGGTGGAGGTCAAGAAAGACCCGCGCGACCCCCTGGGACTCATCGTGCTCGTGCCGGAAGGGCTGTTGCAGTTTGCCTTGAACGATGACAACATTCCCCAAGAAGGCAGGCGGTTCCTCAACGCATTTATCCCCAAGCTCGCCTCGACCATGCTTTCTCCAAGGTTTAGAGATGACATCAATTCCGTAGTAGTAGAGGGACATACCGACTCTTCCGGCACCGATGCAATCAATCTGCCATTGAGCCAGCGCCGCTCGCTGTCCGTGGTCATGGAGAGCCTCGGAGTGCTCGACGGAGACGCCCGAATGTGTTTCCTCAAGCTGCTTTCCGCAAGCGGCAGGGGCAGCATGGAGCCGTTCATCGACACCAAAACCGGGCATGAAGACATGGGCAAGAGCCGGCGGGTCTTTTTCAAGATAAGGGTTCGCTCCCTGGAGCAGAAGACAATCTATAAGTATATTGACTCATAAAGCTTCTTAGGGGCCATGCATGATCAGCCTTGAGACCTTCCGTCAGACCGAACAACTATTGAGGGCCAACCTGAAAGACCTCTCACCCGAGACTATTGCTAACTGGCCGACGACGCCCGAGACGCGGCTGAAAGACCTGGCGGCCGTGGTCGCCAGTCTCGACGTCTTGGGAATGCCTTCCCGTCCTCCCCGCACGCCCGATTATTACCTGCGGGAGTGGGCAGACTACATCGGCGGCCGCCATGACCTCAGTCCAGCCGCCTTTCGCCACCTGTGCTGGGAACCGGACGTGGCCACCTCGGAACCCTTCCTGTTATGCCTTCAGGCCGACAGCAAGAGGGTTTTGTCCCGCAAAGGGCTGCGAGGACTGGCATACAGCATCCACGCCTTGTGGTCGAAGCGCGGGTCATTGGGCGATTCCGTAAAGCTGATACGGCAGTTCCTGCGCGATTATGCGGGCTTTGACACGGCCATCAACAAGTGGCGGACAAACATCGACTCGCTCTTCGACCTTGAGGCCCACCACGCGCTGGCCGCCCGGCTGCTGGAACAGGGCCAGAAACCAGACGCCTTCTTTCGCGAGCATTCTCTGTTCCCTTACACCGAGTTCTATTGGGCGGTGCTGCAGGCGGCCATAACCAATTCCCTCGAAGCCATGAGGCGCGCTTTTTTTTGGCACACCCACCGGTTGCCATCTCTGCTTGAGTACTGCCTGGATCTCCTCTCCGAGGAAGAGCTTCCAACCGCACTTTTCAAGAATACAATTGCCCAGATCATCCTAAGCCCGGCGATGGAAAACCAACCTCTGGCCGACCGCGTCAAGGAATACGTACTGGATCATAAAAAGTTGGGCGACCCGCGCCTTCGGCATAACGGCATACATTGGGCCGGAATTGATGAGGCCGCCAAGGACAAGATTGTCCAATGGCTCTCCAGGGCAGACATCATCTTCTTTTTCGAGCATGTCATGCAGCGGGGAGAGGACCGCCACGGCCGGAAGGACTTCTGGCTAAGATACGAAAAGAAGTTCCGGAACACCAGATGCCTTCTCTCCCCCAATGACAAAGCCCGGTTGAGTTCCGTATTCCATCGGCGTGAATCTCGAATAGAGGGTTACGGGAGCGTGCGCGGTGGCCTTAACCAAAGCGCCTTCCTGCTGGACTTTGGCTCGGTACTGGCCATCGAGTTTCACAAGGTTGGGGCATGCTACGTCTATAAGCGTCCTGCCCTTCCAGACGTACTGCAAAGCGGCTTGAGAAGTTCGGAGCACTTCTGGGAAGGGGAACTGAAGGACCAAGATGCCGCTGCTGACCGCATTGTTCATCGCCATGGTTGGCAGGAAAAGATGGCTCAGTGTCTCGCCAGGCACCAGATCTGGGCCGGATGAAGAAGATGGCTTTTCAGCACGATACAAGCTCTCATATTCTGGTTTTGGACCGGCCTGCCCCAGGAGTAGAGGTGCAGGCCCACTCCGATGCCCTGCGCCTGGTTTCGGCCACCTGTGATTTCGGAGACCGTGACCAGCTTGCGGCTCTTTCCGCGTCGTCACGGACTCATCTTGGCCGTTCACTCCAGTTTCTCCTGCCGCAGATCCTCGAACTGGGCCGGGCCAACCTGGAAGAGGCCGGCCGCATAGCCATCCCCTACAGCGACCTCTACATCCTTGAGGATGAAGGCCTGCGAGCCTTCGAGCCGTTGGCCGCTTGGGCACCATTCATGGTGGAACTCTCCTCGACCGGGTCGGTGGGAACTTCTTCTTTCCGTTACATTTGCCGCCTCTACGTAGGGGCCAGGCAAGTCTTCCCTCGACGCGTGGGGGCATTCGTGGATCTTCAAGGACGCCTCTTGCGACTCGACCGCTCCAGCTACGCGTTGATCGAGGCGGTGGAGGAAGCCAACAGCCTGCCCGCAGCCGAAAGAAACGCGACAGATGCCCTTCGCAGTTTGGCCCAGATAAGAGGCTTGGCGGAGGAGATCGGCGTCCAGCTCGACCGTTACCTCGCCCAGGAGCGAGTGATCATTCCCGCTGAGGTTGGAGTCGGTATCGAGGAAGATCATAAGGGACGCATCTCCTTCGTTCCTCAGATCGACGGAGTGCCCGATGACGCGTTGAAGCGCGACTTCCTCGCCCGTGACGACACGGGCGTCTATTCCCTCACCCATCCTGACGGAGGCCAGCTGCGGGTTGTCTTGGGACCCAAGCAAAGAGAGGCGCTTAACAGAATGCGCTGGGTCCGCTTGCTTTCCGGGGAAGCCAAAGCCCGCGTGCTGGCCAACCCGGCCGCCACCTTCGAGGGACTCCTCGATGATGTCATCCGTATGGACGGCCTAGGGCCGAGAGTCAAAGACATTGGCAACTTCCCCTTCATTGTCCGTCCCCGCATTTCTTACGGCGTTCTCGACGGCATCCTGGGGAGCGCGCAGCCGCAGCACAAGTTGCCGCGCGCTGGCCTGGAAATCGTCTCAGTTGACGCCTCCACCGGCGAAAGACACACGGAACACGTCGACTTTGCCAACGAGAAGGAACGTCAGGAATTCACTCAGCAGGTGAAGGACGCCGCACGGACGGGACAAGGCTGTGTCCAGTTTCGAGACCTGACCGTGCAGGTGGAACCCGAACTCCTCAAGGGACTCGATGAATTGGAGCAGCGGCTAGCTCGGCCACCACGTGGTCTCAAGGAGGAGCAGGAGGATCAAGGCCGCTATCTGCTGATCTACACGAACGAGGAGGAAGTCGACTATCCCGGGCAGGGAGAAGGAGAAGCGCCAGGGCCAGTACCCTCCGCCCCCATCTTCGAGCCTCCGCAGGCTCTGCTGGACACTGATACTCTCACCAAATACCAGCAAGCAGGAATCGCCTGGCTACAACTTAACTATCGGCTCAAGGGCCGGCGGGGATGCTTGTTGGCCGACGACATGGGTCTGGGCAAGACTCTTCAGATCCTCAACTTCGTGGCTTGGCTGATTGAGCAGGGCTCTCTCCTGGAGAAGCCAGGGGACGCCTCAGAACTCCCGCCCTGGAATCCAGTGCTCGTTGTGGCGCCGGTCATGCTGCTCGAGGTGAAAACCTGGGTCAAAGACATGCAGTGTTTCTTCCGGCATGAAGGCAATGTATTCCAGCCATACCTGGTTCTACATGGACAAGAACTTCAACGGCTGCGCCAAGACGGGGTCCGTGGCCGGGAAACCCAGCTGGGTGAGCCAATCCTCGACCTGGAGAAGTTGCGTAGCCATCGCGTCGTTCTCACGAACTACGAAACCGTGGTTAACTACCAACATTCGTTGGCTCGCATCAAGTGGGCAGCCGTCGTGACCGACGAGGCGCAGGAGTTCAAGACGCCCAGCACCAAAATCTCTCATGCTCTGAAGAGCCTCGATCCTCGCTTCCGCGTGGCCCTTACGGGCACCCCCGTGGAGACCCGTCTTTTGGATGTCTGGAACATATTCGACTTTCTCCAGCCAGGCCATCTGCGCAGCGCCAAGGAATTCTGCGATGACTACGAAAGACATCTGGAGGATGATAGCGCGTGCTCCGACGCGCTGAACAGGCTAAAGAAGAGTCTGGCGCATGGGGAGCCTGACGCCTTCATTCTGAGACGCAATAAAACAGAGTTGAAGGATCTGCCTCCCAAACATGAGCACGAGATCTACTGCCAGCTCTCCGACATCCAGCGCCAGCACCACCTCGACCTCGTCCGTCAGGCCGGCACGGGAGCCAGTCATCATTTCAGTCTGCTCAGCAGCCTGATGTTCCTCTATCAGCATCCTGATTTGGAGTTATCGAGGGATAGGATGCTCGACCTTCCTGCACAGACGCTGGTGGACCGGTGCCCGAAGCTGTCGGCCACCATTGAAGTCTTATCGAAGATACGGCGTGCCCGTGAAAAAGCGCTCATTTTCACCCGCAGCATCGTCATGCAACAGGCCATAGCCAAGGTTCTTGGGGAGACATTCGGCCTCAATATCGACATCATAAATGGGGCCACCAAGCGCCACAGCCCCCGCGCCAGCGTCGCGACGCGCGAACAAATACTCCAAAGATTCCGTGAGCATGTCGGCTTTCACGTCCTCGTGCTCTCACCCGAGGTAGCTGGTTTGGGCCTGACTATTGTCGAGGCAAATCACGTCATCCATTATGGCCGCTGGTGGAATCCGGCCAAAGAATCACAGGCGACCGACAGGGTTTATCGCATCGGCCAGAAAAAGGATGTACACGTCTACTACCCAATTGCCCAAGACCCACTTGGGCAGTTCAAGACTTTCGATGAAAAGCTCGACGACTTGCTCAAACGCCGGCGCCAATTGGCCACCGACTTCTTGATGCCCATTCCGGATGAGGAGCGCCTGAGCAGGGAACTGGCCGAAGGAATTCTGTGCGAGCATGAAGGAGATCGGGGCGAGGTCAGGCCCCTCAATATGCACGACATCCCCGACCTTGCCTGGGATAGGTTTGAGGCTTTGGTGGGGCTGCTTGAGCACAAGCAGGGGCGCCAAGTCATACTGACCCCGCGGGCGGGAGACCAGGGCATAGATGTCATTGCCGCGGACGGCAACGATGTAAGGCTTATCCAGTGCAAGCACACTGCTGGCTACAATATTCACGACGAAAGCGTAGCCGAGACTATCGAGGCATTCGACGGCTACCGCGCGAGGTACCTGCGCGGCAAGAGTCCCTGCAAGCTAATCCTCTCCACCAATGGCGGCTTCACGGAGAGCGCTGGCTCCATGGCGTACCTACGCGGCGTTCAGCTTGTTCCAGGCGCTGATCTGGAGCGGCTGCTTGATGCTTATCCGGTCACTTTCGCCGAAATCGAGACATTCGCCCAACGCCGTTGCAAGACCATGAAAGAGGTGCGTGCGGCCATTCAGGGCTGGCGGCTTTGAGCGAGTTTATTCCAGCGACTCAGCCCCCCGCTGCCTAAACAAGCCGACTACTGCAATGCGAGGATTCTTGGCTCTCTATTCCTGGGGCTCATCGTAAGCGCTTAACCACTCCCCCCAATGAACCCACAGTAGCAAAATGGTAGCGACGAAGAAGGGCGACCCGAGCCGCCCCTTGGCAACCGCTTGATTTTCTGGTCATGGGCCAGGCGCGCGCGCCCCTCAGGCACCCTCCTCGGCTAACGGCAGCCCGACGAAGACCGCACCACCGGAGTGGGCACCGGCCCCGTAGAATTGCCGCAACCCGAGGACCGGATCTGGTATGTTCCTTGTGAGCTGCAAAATGCCACTTATGTCCGCACACCTGGAGGAATCATGCTGGATCTGTTTTATGCTCACCTGACACTGGTCAGCACCGTCGCGACCGGCCTCGTGATTCTCGGCTATTATTCGATCGTCATCGTCTCCGGCAGGGAACTGGCGGTGCTGGAACGGCGCTGGTGCGGCAGACAGATGCCGCAGGGGCGCGTCGTGGCCATGGGAGACGAGGTCGGCATCCAGGCCCGGACCCTGGGCCCCGGCCTGCACTTTCTGCTACCCTTCGTCTACGCGGCGCGAAAGTACCCCTTCGCCGAGATCAAGGACGGCGAGATCGGCATCGTGGAGTCTATCGACGGCAACCCCATCCCGCCGGGTCGGATTTTTGCCCAGGTGGTGGAGGGACACAACGCCTTTCAAGACGGCGAGGTCTTCCTGAAGAACGGCGGCCAGAAAGGCCCCCAGATCCAGATCCTTTCCCCAGGGAAGTACCGGATCAACCCCTACCAGTTCAACGTCACCAATGGGGAGGCGGTCGTCGTCGACAAGGGTAAGGTGGGTGTCGTCGCCGCCATGGACGGCAAGAGCATACCCGCCGGGAGGCTCCTGGGGCAGCGCGTCGCCGAGCACTCCAATTTCGAGAACGGCCAGGCCTTTATCGAGAACGGCGGGCAGAAGGGGCCGCAGATCGACATCCTGCAGCCGGGGACCTACCGCATCAACCTAAACCAGTTCGAGGTGGAGATCCACGACGCCACGGTAATCCCGGCCAACAACGTCGGCCTGGTGACCGCCCTCGACGGCAATCCGCTCCCGGAAACGGAGTACATCGCCAAGTCGGTCTCCGGCCACGAGGACTACCAGGACGCCCAAAAATTTCTCTTCGCCGGCGGCCAGCGCGGGCCACAGCTCAACATGCTGCGGCCGGGCACGTACTACATCAATCCCCTCATGTTCAAGGTGGAGCTCGACGACGTCACCGTGGTGGAACGGGGCCAAGTGGCGGTGGTCATCTCCAACGTGGGGGAAGAGCCGACCGCGGAAATGAAGCGGCGCCTGAGCGCCTCCCAGACCAATACGCTGACCGAAGAGGAGGCCAGGGAGCGGTACGTGGTTCCCGAGGGGTACCGCGGCATCCAGGAGGAGGTGGCCGGCCCTGGACGCTACTACCTCAACAAGCGGGCCTTCATCCCGTACATCATTGACACCACCAACATCACCATAGACTGGGACAGCGCGGCGGACACCCGCTTCGATCCTCTCAAGGTGATCTCCAAGGACGGCTTCCCGATTGACGTTTCGGTCAAGGTCGTGGTCCGCGTCCGGCCGGATCAGGCCCCGTACATGGTCGCCAAGGTCGGCTCCGCGGAGAACCTCATCCTCCACGTCATCCACCCCATGATAGACTCCTCGTTCCGCAACCAGGCCTCGTCCACCTCGGCCATGAACTTTCTGCAGAACCGCCAGGAAGAGCAGGTCCGCGCCGAAGACCGGGCCCGTGCCAGCCTGGAGAAGTACCACGTGGAGTGCGTATCCGTCCTCATCTGCCAAATCAACCTGCCCCAGGACCTGATGGAGACCCAGACCAGGCGGATCATCGCCGAGCAGCAGAAGGAGATGTTCGCCATGCAGCAGGAGGCCGAGGCGGCCAGAATCTCCACCGAAAAGACCCGCGCCACCGCCGACCAGCAGGGTGAGCTGGTCAAGGCCGAGATCGGGGTGAAGGTCGCCGACCAACAGAAGCAGAAGACCATCGTCCTGGCGCAGGGGGATGCCGAGGGGATACGGCTGCGCGGCGAGGGCGAGGCGAGGAAGATCGAGGCCATCGGCCAGGCAACCGCCCAGGCCTACCGGGAGCAGAATGCCGCCCTTGGTCAGGAGGCGATTACCGCCATCGAGGTGATGAAGAAAGTCGCCGAGGGCAATATCCGCATCACCCCCGATATTCTCGTCGCCGGCGAAAACGGGGGCCTCCTCGACGTGCTGCTGGCCCAGTTAGTCAAGAAGGGTTCTCTGCCGGATGCGGTTGAACCCGGCAGGCACTGCAAGGCAAGGGTGATGGAGGCGGAGTGAGGTGGCAAGGCCGCCCGCCGGACTCCGGCCGTGGTCATGAACCAGGCGCGGGATTCCCTCAGGCACCCTCCTCGGCTAACGGCAGCTCGACGAAGAAGGTGGTTCCCTGAGACGGCTCGCTCTCGGCCCAGATGCGGCCGCCGTGGCGATCCACGATGCTCTTGGCGATGTAAAGCCCCACGCCGAGGCCGGCATAGACGGCCTGCTGCGGGCCGGGCTTATAGAAACGCTCGAAGATATGGGGCAGATGCTCCGGGGCGATGCCGATCCCCTCGTCGCGCACATCCACGAGGGCGCGCCCGTCGTGGTGGCGTGCCTGCATCCAGATGCGGCCTCCCTCGGGGCTGTACTTGATGGCGTTGTCGAGCAGATTGGAGAAGACCTGCTCCAGCCGCACCGGGTCGCCCTTCACCACCAACGGCTCCTCGGGCGGACAGAAGACGAGGCGGTGATCAAGAATGGGCCGTTCGCAGACCGCCCTGACGACCTTGGTCAGATCGAGTTCCCGGAGCTCGACGGGCATGCGGCCCATCTCCAGCCGCGAGACCTCCAGCAGGTCGTTGACGAGTTGCACGAGCTGATCCGTCTGCCTCAGCAGCCTGGTCACTATGTCCCGGCTGAGCACCTCGGGCCGGCGCAGGGCCAGCTCGCTGAAGATCTTGATCGACGTCACGGGGGTCTTCAGTTCGTGAGAGGCCATGGAGAGGAACTCGTCCTTGAGGCGGCTGGCCTCCTCTATCTTCCGCTGGACCTCCTTCTGGGCGGTGATGTCCCAGAAGACGACCACGGCTCCCGTCCTCTGTCCACCCACGACCAGGGGCAGGGCGGTGCAGATGACGGGCACCAGCCGGCCGTCGGCCCGCACGAGCGTCTCCTCCCAGCCGATCGTGGCCTCGCCCTGCAAGGCCTTGAAGATGCCGAGCTCCTCCGGCGCCAGCGCCCTTCCCTTCGGGCAGAGCACCTTCCAGGTCTTGCCATAGTTCGTGAGGTCCTTGACCTCGTCCCGGCTAAGCCCAATCAGCCGCTCGACGGCCTCGTTGACGAGGACGATCCGTCCGTCCGCCGCGGCAATGAGCACGCCCGCGGGCAACTGGTCGAGGATGGCGGCCAGCCAGTCGGCCCTCTCCTGCTCCCAGAGCGCCAGCTCCTCGGCCTGGCGCCTGGCGTTTGCCAGCTCCTCGGCCCGCCGCTGTTCGGTGAGGTCGGTCACGACCATGCAAAAACAACTGTTTTCTCCCAGGGGCAGGGGGCTGACCGACACCAGGGCGGGCAACACTCCGTCGCCCCTACGGAACCGGATCTCGCCGCGGCTGCCGGACGGGCCACGGGAAAGCAAAGCCGACAGGGCAGCCGTCTCTTCCCAAACCGCGTGCCGCTCAAGCGGAGAGCCGATCACCTTCTCGATCGGCAGGCCGAGCATCTCGGCCAACCGGCGGTTGCAGTAGAGGATGGTGCCGTCCGCGGCCAGGGTGGCGGCCCCCTCGCTCATGGCCTCTACCAGAACCTGGTAGGCGCGGTCAGCCCCCTTGAGGGTATAGACCTGGTCGCCCACCACCAGGGCGTCCACCTCGCCACCCCGGATGGCCGCAATCGTCTCCTCCGCCTCGCGCAGGCGCTCCATCATCTCCTCGATCTCGCTGCGCGGCGTGTCTTCGTTCTCAGGCATCCTTACTCTCGCGACCTTTCTTCGGCCTGATGTCCAGGCCCACCAAGACCCGCCCGGTGTCGGACATGTCTCCGATCAGCTTGCGCAGCGGGGCCGGGAGTCTCTTGACCAGCGTGGGGACGGCGATGATCTGTTCCCCCTCGAGCAGCACCGGCTGCTGATAGATGTCGATGACCTCCAGGTCGTAGCGGCCCTTCAGGTGCTCCTCGCAGATGACCTTGATGTTCTCGATGGCCTGCCTCGACCGAGGGGTGGCCCCGGCTACATAGAGACGCAGGATGTAGGTCCCGCCCTGCCCTTCCTCTCCGGCGAGGGCAGACTCGAAGCGCCTGGTGGAATCGGGGTGGTCGTAGGTCATGGTCTGTCCCCTTTCGGGCGCGGGTCGAGGCCGACCAGCACGCGCTCGGTGTTCGACAGGTCGCCGATGATCTTGCACAGCGGCGGAGGGAGCTTCCGGACCAAGGTCGGGATGGCCACGATCTGGTCTCCCGCGGCGAGCTGGGGACGCTCAAGCAGGTCTATCACCTCTATGGTGTACTGGCCCTTCAGGTGCTCCTCGCAGAGCTTCTTCAGATTGGCGAAGGCGGCCAGTGACCTGGGAGTCTGCCCGGCCACGTAGAGCCGCAGGTGCCACTGCTCCTTCTCCATACCGCGTCAGCCCTCCTTTTGGGGGCCGGAGGGCAGCTCCTCCCGGAA
Organism: Pseudomonadota bacterium; assembly: GCA_043799175.1. Lineage (GTDB taxonomy): Bacteria > Desulfobacterota > JAZDOA01 > JAZDOA01 > JAZDOA01 > JAZDOA01. The sequence goes on from JAZDOA010000151.1 coordinate 17,871, forward strand.
GCACGTCTCCCTCCGCTCGACCATGGTCCGCCGCTCCTTGGTTTCAAGCTCCCCTCGCAGCCGCACCTCATCGAGGAAGCGGTCCATTTCGTCCTCTTCGGCCGCCAGCGCGGCCTCCAGCGCGGCCATCCGGGTCCGTATGGCCAGGCGCCGGCGCTCCAGGGCACGCCCGCGGCGCGCGACTTCCTGCTCGCGAGCGGCGACCTCGGCCCGCTCCTTGGCCTCCTGGACGGCCCGCGCCGAGCCGGAGAGCACACCCCGCGGCCCGACATAAACCGGGGACAACTCGATACCCCGGTCGGTGAGCAGGAACTCGCGCATCTGGTTGGAGTGCTTCATGCCCCGTGACTTAAGGACGTGGATGTGGCGGTTGCGCTCCCCGTCGGTCTCGACGTCACCCAGCACGATCCAGGTGTCCATCAGCGAGGAGATGCCCACCTCGGTGGCCTCGAGGGCCAGCCCACCGGATGTGAGGTTGGTGAACATGCCCGTGATCTGGTGCGTCTTGAGAAAGTCGATCAGCCGCACGAGCATGGACTTGACGTCCAGAGTTCCGTCACCCGCCGCGAGGCTGCTGATGGGGTCGATCGCGACCACCGCCGGCTTGAACTCCGTGGCCACGCGCTGCATCGAGAGCAGGTGCTGCTCGATACCCGTGAGGCTGGGGCGGGTGGCCTCGAAACGCAGCAGGCCGGCCTTGACATGGCGTGGGAGGTCGAGTCCGATCGAGGCCATGTTGCGCATGATCTGGGCGGGAGATTCCTCGAAGGTGTAGTAGACGGCCCGCTCGCCCCGCTGGCAGGCCGAATCGACGAAGCAGACCGCCAGGCTGCTCTTGCCCGTGCCCGCCGTGCCAGACACCAACACGCTCGAGCCGCGGTACCAACCCCGCCCCCCCAGCATTTCGTCCAGGCCCAAAACACCCGTCGAGACGCGGTGGCGCGAGACCTCGTAGCAGAGACCCAGCGAGGTGACGGGCATGACCCAGACGCCGTCCTCGCCGATGAGGAAGGGGTACTCGTTGGTGCCGTGTACGGAGCCACGGTACTTCGCCACGCGCAGGCGCCTGGTCGAGACCTGCTCGTGGACGCGGTGGTCGAGCAGAATGACGGCATCGGAGACGTACTCCTCCAGGCCGTGGCGGGTAAAAGCGGCCGAATCGCGACCCCGTTCGGCGGTGATGATGGCCGTGATGCCCCGGTCCTTGAGCCAGCGGAAGAGGCGCCGGATCTCGGCCCGCAGGATCATCTCATTCGGCAGCCCGGAAAAGAGGGCCTCCAGGGTGTCGAGCACGACGCGCCTGGCCCCGATGGAGTCTATGGCGTGGCCCAGGCGCACGAAGAGGCCCTCGAGGTCGTACTCGCCCGTCTCCTCGATCTCGCTGCGCTCTATGTAGATATAATCTATCAGGAGCTTCTTCCGCGCCACCAGCCCGGCCACATCCCAGCCGAGGGAAGAGACGTTCCTGACCAGGTCCGCGGCCGACTCCTCGAAGGCGACGAAGACCCCCGGCTCCTCGTACTCTTGGGCGCCGCGCACCAGGAACTCCATGGCCATGAGGGTCTTGCCCGAACCCGCCCCGCCGCTCAGGAGGGTGGGCCTGCCCTGGGGCAGTCCGCCGAAGGTGATCTCGTCAAGGCCCCTGATGCCAGTCGGGGTCTTAGGCAGCCCCCGCTCCGAGGGGGTGATGGACTCCTCCGCCACGCTTCTTCCTCCTCTCTTCGCCTGAGTAGATAATTAATTGAAGCACATAATGAACGAACCGCAAGCCCCGCGTGACCGTTCGCGCTACTCCCGAACCCTTGTCGGCGGGGAGGAAGACGGGAGAAGTGCCCCCATGGTGCCCCCGCGCGCGGGTGGTTTGTTGTTGCCGTCCGTTTGTTCGCCGTGATACGTAGCAGTAAATTGCCAATGATTGCGGCAGCTACGGCCGCGCCCGGAGGGATCCCCGCAAGCCGTGGCCCGGTCCTCGTCGCGGCTCTTTAGCAGACGGCCCGTGACTGGAAGTTAATGCCTGGAGGTCTTTCTTTGTCACCGGAAGAAGCGAAGTCAATCATCGAAGCCCTTGCGAACGGTATAGATCCCGAGACCGGGGAGGTCCTTTCCGGTGAGGGCGTTTTCAACCGTCCCAAGATCATTCGCGCCCTCTTCCTTGCTGCAAAGGCCCTTGATGATCTGGTCAAAGGGGAGAACCGCGTAAAGGCTCTCCCGGGCAATGCCGGCAAGGCGTGGTCCGAGACTGAAGACAGCGAACTCCTCGCCGCCTTTGACGGTGGCCTTCCCATCAAAGAGATTGCCGCCAGGCATGGGCGCACCGGCGGGGCAATTACGTCTCGGTTGATTCGTCTTGGGCGCATCAAGGAACGCGCGGAGGCCGGGGCCAGCGGATGATGCGGCGGAATAAATACTCAGGCGCTTTTTGGCCACAGTGACGGCTGACCCTACCTGAATGACCAGGAGTGAATCTCTTGGGGCGCCAACCGGGGCACTTGAACAGGCTGTCTCCCAGGGCCAGCGGCGGTCTCGGGGAGGTATTTTTACCGGTCGGGCCGGGGAATGAGTAGCGTGAAAGTCGCTAAGGACTACTTGACCTTTTCGGGGTCCCGTGCTTTTTTCCCGCCGTTCGGCCTCCATTCGCACGCAAGCCGCTGGGCCTCCGCGATCTGGGCCGGTGTCATTTTCGCGGCCAGATCTTTCCGGTTCTCAAGGGCCAAGTCGAATTCCTCGGCATCCGATATCGCGAAGCATACGGCGGCAATACTGTACCACTTGTGTGCCTGCACGTAGTCCCGCGGCACGCCCTGGCCTTCATCATACATATAACCGAGCCTGCTCTGCGCCTTGGCGTCGCCCTGGTCGGCTAGCGGACGCCAGAGCCGGACGGCGGTCGCGTAATCCTTTTGAAGGAAGGCGGCCTCGGCATCTTCAAGCTGCCCTGCCGCTGCCGGCACGGTAAGGTTTACGGACAAGAGAAGGGCCACAAGCCCAGCCTTAATCAGATGTCTCACGCTCCCACCCCCCGTTATTCGTGTTTGCGATAAGAAAGAAGCATTATCGCAAGCAAGATAACAAATGCCCCCGCCTGTTGGCAAGCCCTGTTCCGCCGGGGATGGGGGGCCTTGGCGTATACGTTGCCGGAGAGACCGCTCGCCGGCGGTCACTCTCTAGCACCCTCCCTGCCATCAGGACCCGGCTCAGGCGCTCACGCTGAATCCCTGTTCGGAGCCAGCGCCCGCCGGTAACGCCGCTGTTCTTCTGCTGTTCTGAGCGAAGCCACTATTTCGCCTCATTCCGAGGCGTGGTGGCCGCCGTTGCTACCAGCAAGGCCGCTCAGCCCCGCTGCTGACGCTGACGCTGCCCCATGCCCCTGAGTTTTACGACCTGCCCGAGGAGGAGCGGGCGAGTATTTCCGTCAGCGAGAACGTGGACGGCACCTTTACCGTCACGGCCCCCGTACTCAGCCGGGACGCGGAAGACCTTATCGTGGCCACCAATCCTGCCCAGGAAGACGAAATCCGCAGGACGGCCAGCCTTCACCGGGTTAGGGTGCGTGCGGCCGGGCCGCCTTCGCCTGCTCAGCGTGGCGAGGTGTTCCGGGTTCCTCAGCTTTCCTTTGAACTTTGGGGCTCACGGGAACTGCTGGAGCATGAAGCCGTGCTTGTGGCTGCCGCCTGGTCTCCAGTACGCTTTTCCTGCGGATTCCTGCCAGGCGAGTTTGATTATGACGAAAAAGCCCGCACCTTCGTCTTTGACCTCGAAGGCGAGCAGATGCGCTTTCGACAGGCCGAAGACCAGGTGCAGTTTACTCTGCTGTCGGCCCAGCCCCCGTCAGATGCCTTTGGGCTTTCGCGGTGGCTGGTAGGACATGGCGGGGTTGAAGATAAGTTTGTGAAATTACCTGACCTCCTGGAGTTTTGCCGCCGTTGCATCGACTCCCTTCTCAAGCGCGGCCAGTTTGATCTAGCCACCTTGTTTCGCGCCAAGTATGCCTTGGCCGCCGCCCTCAAGGCCAAACTGGCCAGCAACCGGCAGGAGGCCGTCCGGGAAGGAGTGCAGCGGCTCTTGACCCCGGAATTTGGACTGGCGGCAACCTTCGACTTCTTCCCGCACACCTTCCCCAAGGGCGACTATGCCGAGAGTATTCCGGCTTACTCTGGTCACTACCGATTCCCCAAGCACTATTACAGGCAGGTGCGTGACCTGAAATCCAAGGGCGAGGAATTCGACTGCGCGCGCATGCTTGACCGCCACCCGCAGGTCAGGTGGTGGGTCCGCAACGTGGACAGGCAAGCCGGTTCGTTTCGTCTGCCGCTCTCGAACGGCCATTACTTCTATCCAGACTTTGTGGCTGAGTTGACGGACGGGCGCCTGCTCGTGGTGGAATACAAAGGCGAGCATCTGGTAAGCGCAGACGAGGCCAGGGAGAAAGAGAACATCGGCAAGCTTTGGGAAGAACGCAGCGGGGGGAAGGGTGTGTTCAGGATGCTTGGGCAGGGGCAGGCCCTCGGAATCTGATACGCCTGACGAACATCCAAGTATCTTAGACGGTTACGAAGGCAGGCGGGTTGCCGTAGAATACTGCCTATGAGTAACTGGACCTTTGAATATTCGGGTTGACCTTACTTATAAACACGTTAGAATTGTAGCTCTGAAGCAATGCAGACTGCCTTGGTAGAGGGTGGCAGGGACAGTGCGAACGGTGTATTCTTTGCATGTGGGTATGATTTGTGGAGCCTGACCGAGTGGACAACATAATCCAGTTCTCGCTGGCCACGGCGCGCTGCGTCCATGACGACGACAAGATGCTCCAGGACCTGGGGCCAATCCATCTGATCAAGTATGTGTACCTGGCCGACCTGGCATATGCCGAGAAGCATGGTAGAACCTATACTGAAACCAATTGGGTATTTCACCACTTCGGCCCATGGGCCGCCGAGGTTTATCAGCGTCTCGACCTAGCGACACAGGCTATCCATGCGGATAAGAAGCAGATCGAAAGCCGCTATAGTGAGGATTTCACCCGTTGGCGTCTCGATAACTACGAAGACGCCGTTCGTGTAAGAGAAGAGCATTCCAAGAACTTGCCTTTTGAGATTACAAGCGTCGTTCAACACGCCGTGAAGGAATATGGCAATGCAACAACTGACCTTCTTCACGACGTCTATCTCACATTTCCGATGTTACACGCAGCGCCTGGCGACGAGCTGGACTTCCGCAGCGTGCAGGAAAGACCTGAGCCTGAGCCACCTGCTGCTGAGCCTGTACAGGTCAGCCGGAACGCAATGAAGAAGCGCAAGCAGCGCCTGGAAGAAGCACGCCGCCGCTTCGCCCAAAAGGCTGCCGAACGTTCACGCGAGAAGGCGGCAAGGAGGGCAGCTCAGGCCCCCCCGCGCTACGATGATGTTTTCGATGAGGGAACACGGGTTCTCGATGAGCTTGCAGGCCCGCCGCTTGAGGTTCAAGACGGAATTCTGGAATTCAGCGACGAGATATGGAAGTCACCGATACGCACGGGTGAGGATGACGGGTAACTGCCACAGGTGAACACGATCCAGGACCTGGTAGATCCATGGTGGGAGGTTGCCGAGCCAGCCAAGCTTCAGGCTGGTCGCCTTGCGAGGACTTTTGTGCCCGTCCCGGACGTTGTTACCCGTGGGGTGGTCCTGGAGGGTCGCGAAGACGCCCGTAATCACACCACTGCAAGGTTCAGGGTCGAGCCCATTCAGGCAGGTCGGTCACCAAGCTTGTCATCACTACCCGTTGCGGCGCTACCTGCGCACCCTGGGGAGTCCTATATCGCCCAACGAGGAAAGAGGCGACCTGTGCTCATTCTCTCCATGGGCGGCTTGGAGATTCCGAAAGCCGTGTCTCACGGTGGGCCTGGGTACCAGCGAAAGCCGTGCGTGCTTGTAGTGCCTTTTTATGGCGGAGACCAGGACGGCAGCAGAGCTGGCTTCTCGCCGGAATTCGTGGAGCGCATCAAACGGATAGAGTATCCGCAGTATATCGCCGACACGCTACCCCTCGGCAACCTAGCCATGTCCATCATGCGGCTTGACCACGTCTTGGCAGTCGGATGCGCTCCAAGCAATTTTGAGCTGATGCCGCACCGGCTGAGTAACGATGCCTTGGAACTGGTCCTGGATTGGTTCCGTTGGCTGGTTGAGGGGTCTCTCCCAACCGGAAGTCTTCTTGAGTGGGCTCGTTCCGAGCTGATGAAGATGAATGCATAAGGGAGTACAGTTCTTCCCATGTATTCTGTGATCCTATCCTCTGACCTTCCGGCCCAGGTGCAGTCCTTCTTTTCGCGCCCTGACAACACAATACCCCCGGCAGTTTTTCACCGCCGAGGGTAGCACCGAAGTAGCACCATGTTTTCTGTTGGGTTCACTCTGGCCACCCAACTACTTGTTTTTATTGGTAGGCCGCCGGGGGCTCGAACCCCAAACCTACTGATTAAGAGTCAGTTGCTCTACCAGTTGAGCTAGCGGCCCAAAACAGCATCAAAAAAACACGCCAAGGATTAAGGATTTCGACACGCCTCGCCGCGCCAAATTGCTGCACCATGAAAGGCGCAACGAATTTGAAATTCTACCCGCGCCCCCGCCGTCTGGCAAGTAAAAAAGCCCGCGTCGCGCACTAAAATGCCTTTTGACAACCGCCGCGTTCTGCTAGCGTGTGCCTCCATGCTTCTTGGAAGAATTGTCAGGTTCGCCGTTGGGGTCGTGGTGCTCGTCTTCGGCGCCGCCCTCGCCCTATGGTTGACCGGCCCGGACGTTCGCCCGCTGGCTGACCGCAGTTGCAACCTCGCGGTGCAGGTGCGGGACTGGAAAGGCAACTATCATCCCTTCACGGTCGGCCCCGAAAACCCCCGCTGGCTTTATCTCAACCAGATTTCGCCGTACATGACGGCCGCCGTGGTATCCAGCGAGGACGCCAGGTTCTACCGCCACCACGGCTTCGACGTCGAGGCGCTCAAGCAGGCCGCCCTGAAGGACATCGAGGAGCGCAGGTTTTCGCGCGGCGGCAGCACCATCAGCCAACAGGTGGTCAAGAACCTCTTCCTGAGCCGCGAGAAGACCCTGGTGCGAAAGCTCCGGGAGGCCATGATCACCTGGCAGATCGAGCGCGCGCTGAGCAAGCGGCGCATTCTGGAGCTGTATCTTAATCTGGTCGAGCTGGGGCCAGACGTGTATGGGGTCGATAGGGGGGCGAGGTTCTATTTCCAGAAGAGCGCTCGCCAGCTCAACCCCAAGGAGGCCGCTTTCCTGACGGCCATGCTGCCGGGACCCAAGGTATTCAACCCTTACAAGAACCTCCGCCGGGTGGAGCGCCGCTCCCGGCTCGTCCTGAAGAAGATGGTGCAGGCCGGCTTCATCACCCGATCCGCTTACCGGGCCTGGCGTTCGGCGGCCCTGAATATCAGGGGCCTGGAGCGCAAGATCGAGACCATTACCGGTGAGGCGCAGGAAACCGTGATTCCACCGGAAGAGGCACTGGAGGAGTCTGAACAGATTGAGGCGCAGCCTGCCTCGGAAGGAAGCGGTGGCGAGCCGGCGGACGCCCAGGGGGCCGGAACCGCTGTCGGCCAGGATTCTTCGGATCAGCAAGGCGTTGCGCCCCAACCGGCCGAGGAAGACACCTCGCCCGCTGCCGGCCCGGCGGAGGCGCCGCGACAGCATGAGATGCAGCACGAGACTCCACAATAGTCCGTGGCAGCGCTGACTCAGCAGCGTGCTGTCGCGCTTTGCCAGCGTGGAAATAGGCAGGCGATAGGGAAGTTTTTTCTGCCGCGGGCCTTCCCGAAATGGCGGTTTTGGCCTCTCGGCCCGGCCCGAGGCTGCCGCAACGTTGCCCTAGGCCTGGGACCGCCTTTCCTAACACTCCGCGGTCGAAAGAAATACCAGACTAACCCTTTGGAGATGGGTGTGGCTCCAGGTTAAACTCGGGGAAATTCCTTTCCTGCCCCAGTCGTCTGACGTGGGCCGCCAGCCCACCCAAACCCATAACCACCGTGGTGACAAAGAACGCGGTGGCCAGCAATCCCGCCCAAATGGCCGTCGCCCAAGTGGCAGTCGTCAGAAAAATGTCTATCCAGGCCATCCCGTAACTCTCCCCGTAGCGAAGAATTGACGCAACACCTGAGGAATCAAGCCCCCCGCAGGCAGTGCATGCAATGTTGGCGCCTTCAGCGCCCCAAGCGGCCGGGCGCCGAAAAAACCTACGCCAACCGCTGAACGGCCGCCACGCCCTCGCCCAACCTTTTTTCGGCCAGCTCCACTAGGCGCGCATGGTGGGTAAAGAAGATGACCTGTGTTTTCTCGGCCGAGAACTCCGCCAGCACCCGGAGGGTGGCCTCCGCCCGGCCGTCATCGAGGCCGATGAGAATGTCGTCCACGATAAAGGGCAGGGGTTCGTTCCTCTCCCGGTACCTCTCGAGGCTGGCCAGGCGCAACGAGAGGTAGAGCTGGTCTCTGGTACCGTCCGACATGCCCTCGACGCGAACCAGCCCGCCCGAGGGGCGCACGCCTGCCAGAACCAGGTCGTCCTTGTCGTTGAAACTGGTTTGCAGGCCCGAGAACGACCCCAGAGTGAGCAGCCGGAAGATCTCGGCCGCCCGCAGCAGCAGCGGCCCCTGGTTGCGTTCGCGGTAGCGGTCTATTTCGCGCCGCATTATGACCGACGCCGTCTTGAGAAGGGTGTAGCGGCGCACGTGCCGTCGCAGCTCGGCCAGGATCGCCTGGGCCTTCTCGGCGGCCTCGGCGGCCTGGGAGTTGCCGTTCATCCCCTCCAGGGTGGTCCTGAGACTGCCTATTGCCTCTCCTCGGGCGGAGAGGGCCGCGTTCGCCGCGTCTATGTCTTGTGACAATTGCCCGATGCGCGCCGGCAGTTCGTCGGCGCTGATCTCGCGCACCTCCGCCAGCAGGTCGTCTATGCTCGCCCCGCCGCTGAGGGCGGCCAGCCGGTCGTCCAGCTCCTCGAGCTTCAGAACGATGTCCTGGCGCTCGAAGGAGCGCGCCTCCACCGCGGCAAGCTCCGAAGGATGAAGACACCCCGCCTGGGCGCACAGGGCGCCGAGCCGTTGTTCGGCGTCGGTGCGATCTGCTTCCGCCTCGCGCAGGGCTTCCTTGGTCTCGCCAATCTGCTTCTCCAGACCGGCGAGCCGGGCCGAGTCCTTTTGCGCCTGGGTCAGGCGGGCGTGCAGCGAGGCCGCGGCCTGCTCCACGGCCTGCCCGGCAAGATCCAGGGCAAGGCGGGCCACCAGAGCCTCGACCTCTTGCGCGAAGGCCTCCGCCTGCTGGTCTATGCCCGCCAGGCGACCGTCGATCCCGGCCATTTCGCGCAGACTGGCGAAGAAGTCTTCCAGCCGCTTGAGGGCCGCGTTCGCCTCGGCCGGCAGCGCCCCCGCCCCAAGACCGAGCACCGCGACGGCCATGGTCCACCGCCCGCGCCACTCCTCCAGCCTGGTGCCTGCCTGGGCCAGCCGCTCCGCGGCCTCGGAGGCCTCGCCGCTCAGATCCTCGATTCTCTTGCCAAGCTCCTTGCGCCGCCGCTCCACGTCCAGGACTGCGTCCAGGACGCCTTTCCCCCGGCCCAAGAGCGGGGCCAAAAAAACCTCACCGGGGGCGCTATCCGGCCAGCCGAGCGACGTCAAAAAAACACCTGAGACCGCCTCGCGGTGGCGGCGGATTATTGCCTCCAGGCGCTGGACCTCCTGCTCCCGCTCCCGCGTCCGCCGTGAGCAGCCAGTGATCTCTTCGCGGCGGAGCAGCCAAAAACGCATCTCGCGGGGCGGCAGGGGATCGATTGCCGCTGCCGCCCAGAGGGAGCGCCACTCCGTCTGAAGACAGGCGGCCTTGGCCTCGGCGCCTTCGGTCTCCCGAGCAAGCTCGAGCGAAATCTTGCCCGCCTCCGCCCGCCTGGCCACTAGCCCGGCCCGTTGCGCCACCCGGTCGGCCTCCCGCCGCAGCCGGTCGGCTACCTGGTCGGCGGCGTTCACGCTCTTCTCGTAGGCCGCGCTCAGGCCGTCTTCGGCGCCGTAGGCCGCCTTCTCGGGGGAAACATCCTCCCCCAGCAGCCACTCCCGCCGGATGAGCCGCCAACCTTCCTCCCGGCGTGCCCTGGCCGCGGCCAGATCCTCCTCGGCGGGTACGGCCCCCGTCAGTTGCATCTCCTCGATCTGCCGATCAAGGTCGCTCAGAACAGTCTCGGCCCGGCTCAGGCGCTCAGTGAGGCTGGCCAACTCCTCGGCGGCCCGTGCCATCTCCCGCTCGAAGCGCTCGACGCTCTCGGCGGGCGGCACGGGCAGAGCTTCAATCTCCTCCAGGCTTCCCAAGTACAGGCCGAGTGCCCGCAACCTGAGGTCCGCCTCCTTGCGGCTGCCCGCGAGGACCAGGGCGGTCTTCTGGAGGGCGAGGTCGAGGTCACCCTCGCGCCCGGCCTCTTCCAGCGCCAGGCGAAGGGGCTGGCTGTCTCGGGGAGGCGGCAGGCCGTCGAGTTCGGCTCGGGCGCCGCCCAGTTTACGCTCCGCCGCCGCGACGTCCTTTCGCGCCCGCTCCAGGCCCTCGGTCAGGGCCAGATATTGGCTGGAAAGCTCCGGAATTCGGGCACGCTGCGCGGCCGTGAGGCGCATTGCCTCCGCCTGACCGACGTCGAGATCGGGCCGCAGCTCCGCCAGGAGCTCGTGGGTCGCCCGCTCCGCGCGGAGCCTTCCCTCCCGGAGAGCGATTCTGTCGCCGGTGCCCTTCAGGTGCAACCCCAGGCGCTGGTGCAGGGCGATTATGGCCTTTTCCTGGACCAGCAGCACCTCGGGCAGGCGGATGCCTCCGGCCTCCTTCTCCAGCCCTTCCAAACTCTGGGCGGCACGCCTGGCGGTCTCCCCCGCGCTGGCCAACGAATTGAGGGCCGTGAGCCTGGCGGTGGCAAAATCGCGGTCCAGCACAGGGGCCTCACCGATCTCGGCCAGCCGGGCCAGCAGACTGCCGCGCCGGACCACCTCGGGCAACGCGGCCCGCAGGCGCCCAAGCCGGGCGCGTTCGGCATCGAGGATCCTGATTCTCTCCCGAAGACCCGCCCTCCCGGCAAGGGCCTGATCGAGCCTCTCCTGACATTCCGTCCACTCCCGGCCCGGCAGCGAGGCCTCCGCCACCGCCTCCTTGGCCTGATTGAAGTCGTTGACGGCCCGGTTGATGACCTGGTTCCGGCCCCGGGGGAGAAACAGCTCCGCCGCCTCCTGCTTCAATCCTTCGATAAGCCCGTGAAGGCCGCTTCCCCCGGTGCCGGCGGCGAAGATACTCTCCCCCACTCCACCCCCGGCGCGCAGGATCTCATCTCCTCCTCGGGCCAGGGCGTCATGATCTATGGCAAACATGGTCAGGAACCGGTCCAGCCCCACTCCGCCCAGGAATTCCGCCAACGACGAGTCCGCCACAGGTCTGCCGTCGGGGTCCAGCAGGGTGTTGCGCGAGCCCTTTCGGCGCTGGAAGGCCAGCTCGGCTCCGCTGGAGTGCCGCAACCGACCGGCGAGGCGCATCCGGGCGTAGTCGTGGACGAAGTCATCGGGGGTGCGCGTCGGTATGCCGTAGAAGAGGGCGGCCAGTGCCCGCCGCGCCGAGGTCTTGCCAGCCTCGTTGGGGCCGTAGATGACGTGGAAGCCGTGGCTGGAATCCAGCTCCAGCACCAGGTCGGTGAAGGGGCCGAAGGCAAGCAGGCCGAGCTGAAGGATCCTCACCCCGCCTCCCCTTTGTCCAACAGCCGGGCCAGGATGAGTTGCTTCACCCCGGCGCGTGCCCAGCTCATGCCCTCGGGGCGCGTGAGGTCGGGGGCGTCATCTCCCAGGCGCAACTCGGCGGGCAGCTTGTGGCGCAGGCTGCCCAGCTCGGCGAGCACCTCCGCCCGCAGGTTTTCTTCGTCCATCGCCCAGCCGTCGATGCCCCGCAGGAGGCTGCCCAGGGCATCGTCCCTGGCCAACATGGCCTCCAGGTCAGTCGCGGCCTGGGTCTCCAGGATGATCTCCTCCAGCCAAAAAACCCTCGGGCCGCTCAGCTCCGCCGCGGCGGCCCGGATCTCATTCAGCCAGTGCTCGGTAGCCGAACCCAACTCGGCGTGCGCCCGGCAGGGGCCGCTGATCCGCAGCCGTACCGCCAACGGCCTTCCTCCGCCGGCCTCCTGCTCCGCCTCCAGGGCCTGGGTGACGCGCGAAAGCAGGTCGTCGCCGGTATCGGCGCCCGAGGCGTCTACTCGGCACTGGGACCAGCGGAGCACGTCAAGCTCCCGGTGCTCCACCGAGGTGACCCTGCCATCTTCCACCGTCACCAGGGTGCAGCCCTTGGCCCCCGTTTCCCGGGCGTGGCGGCCCTGAATGTTCCCGGAAAAGACCACCCAGGGGTTTTCGTGCAGGACCTCGCGCTGGTGGACGTGCCCCAGCGCCCAGTAGTCATATCCCTTGGAAAGCAGGCCGCTCAGGGAACAGGGGGCGTAAGGGTCGTGGCCGGAACGCCCCTCGCCGCAGGTGTGCAGGAGGCCAATGTTGAAGGTATGCGGGAGCGCCAGCGGATAATCGGCGGACAGATCCTCGGTGACGGCCCGGACGGGGAAGCTCCGGCCGTGAACAGCCACCCCGAGGTCGGGCAGGTCGATGGTTTCGGCCTCGCGGGAGGAGAACAGGTGCACATTTTGGGGCAGCCGCAGGTGCCGGGTCATCTGGCTGGCGGCGTCATGATTGCCGGCGACGGCGAAGACCCTGATGCCTGCCTCGGCCAGCCCGCGCATCCGCGAGGCGAAGAACAGGCCGGTGTTGTAGTCCCGCCAGTCGCCGTCATAGAGGTCTCCGGCAAGCAGGACGAAGGAGACCTCCTCCGAGACGGCCAACTCCGTCAGGTTGCGGAGTGCCTGGCGCGTGGCTCCGCGCATGGCCTCGACGGGGGCGCCGGGGTAACGTGCCAGCCCCACCAGAGGGCTGTCGAGATGAACGTCCGCGGCGTGAATGAACTTGATCTGCGGCATGGCCACCAGCCCGTCCCGCCGGCAAGGCGGTGGGAGGCCACCCCAAGTCACTCAAGGCATTGTTGACTCCGGGGCGGACAAAACTTAGACTTGCGTTGCCCCGGCAGCATCAAGCCGGGCAGGGGTGGGTCCGCAACGGCGCGGCCGCCCACTCCTTCAAGAAAATACCCGCAACGACGCGGGTCCAATGCGTTACTGCTCGCAACGAGGCGGGCGATACATCAGCCTCGCCCCGCACGGCCGCGGAAATACTTCCAGGCAACGCCGCACTTCTTTTGGGGCGGCGTTCATCAGGAGCAGTGACGCCAATGGTAAATCAAGGTGATACCTCTTTTGTAATCTTTTCGCTAGCCCTGGTCATGCTCATGACGCCGGGGCTGGCGTTGTTTTACGGCGGCATGGTCCGGGGGCAGAACGTCCTCGCGACCATCATGCACAGTTTTACGCTGCTCGGGCTTATCAGCCTTCAATGGGCGCTGTTCGGCTACAGCCTGGCCTTTGGGCCGGATCACTGGGGCCTGATAGGGGATTTTTTCTCCTGGTTCGGCCTGGCTGGAGTGGGCGCCGCTCCTAACCCCGACTACGCGGCCACCATACCCCACCAGGCCTTCATGCTCTTCCAGATGATGTTCGCCGTCATCACCCCGGCGCTCATCTGCGGGGCCTATGCCGAGCGCATGAAGTTCCCGGCCTTCATACTCTTCAGCCTTCTCTGGTCCACGCTCATCTACGACCCCCTCTGCCACTGGGTCTGGGGCTGCGGGGGGTGGATGCGCAACCTCGGGGTGCTCGACTTTGCCGGCGGCGTGGTGGTCCACATCAGCTCGGGAGCCTCGGCCCTGGCCTGCGCCATGTTCCTGGGGCCGCGCCGGGGCTACAGGAAGTCACCCTTCCTGCCCCACAACCTGCCCATGACCATCCTGGGCGCGGGGTTGCTCTGGTTCGGCTGGTTCGGCTTCAACGCGGGCAGCGCCCTGGCGGCCGGGGGCCTGGCCGTGAGCGCGGCCACTGTTACCCATCTGGCCTCGGCCGCGGGGGCCGTGGCCTGGATGAGCGCCGAATGGTTCCATCAAGGCAAACCCACCACCCTGGGCCTGGTCAGCGGCGCGGTGGCGGGCCTGGCGACTATCACTCCCGCTTCGGGCTTCGTGGGGCCCATGGCCGCCATCCTCATAGGGCTGGTTGCGGGGGCACTCTGCTACTGGGGCGTATCGCTCAAGTGGAAGTTCGGCTACGATGATTCTCTTGACGTGGTCGGCGTCCATGGCCTTGGCAGCACCTGGGGCGTGCTGGCCGTGGGGCTCTTTGCAAGCCAGGCCATAAACCCCGCCGGGGCCGACGGCCTGCTCCACGGCGGAGGTTCGCTGCTGGCCGCGCAGGCGCTCGCGGTAGTGGTTGCCTGGGTTTTGGGCTTTGGCGGCAGTTGGCTTCTCTTGCTTCTGGTAGACTCGCTGGTGGGGCTGCGCGTCAGCGCCCAAGAGGAAATGGAAGGCCTTGATCTCAGCCTCCACGGCGAAACCGGCTACACGGGCACCGGCGGCGGAAGCTTCGCTCCGGCTTCCGATATGGGGCAAAGCGGCGGCATCGCCGCCCGCCCGGCGCTCGACTCACACGGCCACTAGCGTTCAGGAGGAAGGTAATATCATGAAGAAGATCGAGGCGATCATCAAGCCGTTCAAGCTGGACGCGGTCAAGGAATCATTGACCGAACTCGGCATCCAGGGCATGACCGTCTCCGAGGTCCGGGGCTTCGGCCGCCAGAAGGGACACCGGGAGATTTACCGCGGGGCCGAGTATATAATCGACTTTGTACCCAAGATAAAGATCGAGCTGGTAGTCGCCGACGACCTCGTCCGGCATGCCGTGGAGGGCATTGCCAACGCCGCCCGCACCGGGCAGATAGGCGACGGCAAGATCTTCATCTTGCCTATGGAAGACGCATTGCGCATACGCACCGGCGAACGCGGAGAAACCGCCCTCTAAGGGCTGGAAACCACAACGGCATGGGCGGCTCAGAAAAAAGAGCCGCCCCCCCTGGCAGGGAGGCGCCCTTGCAACGCAACAAACACCCGTTGCCCACTGTTGACATCATTATTGAAACCCCAGGAGGCATCGTCCTGGTAAAACGGCTGTACCCTCCGGAGGGCTGGGCCATACCTGGAGGCTTCGTGGAGTACGGGGAGTCGGCGGAGGCCGCCGCGCGCCGCGAGGCCCACGAGGAAACATCCCTCTCGGTGACTCTGCTGGGCCAGATGGGCACCTACTCCGATCCTCGGCGGGACTCCCGCGTCCACACCATCAGCACCGTCTTCGTGGCCACGGCCACGGGCAACCCACAAGCGGGCAGCGACGCCGGCTCCTGCGGAGTATTCACCGAGGGCGCCCTGCCCCAGCCACTCGCCTTCGATCACGCCCGCATCCTCACCGACTACTTCGCCATGAAGCGCGCGGGGCGAACGCTTATTCCAGCCAAGGACTAAAGGAGTCCCATGGAGCTGAACCAGGCAGAGCGGCGGGAGCTGCTCGAAATTGCCAAGGAGGCCATAGCGGCGCGCATCGCGGGCCGGGAGCTGCCTCAACGCACTCCATCCTCGGCCAGGCTCACGGCACCGCGAGGCGTTTTCGTCTGCCTGAAGGTAGGAGGCCGGCTGCGCGGCTGCATCGGCAACATGACCGCCTCGACCCCTCTTTGGCAGGCCGTTCGCGACATGGCCGCGGAGGCCGCCTTCGCGGACCCCAGGTTCATGCCCCTCACCAAGGCTGAACTGCCCCAAATATCACTCGAAATCTCCGTGCTCTCGGAGCTGCGTCTGGTAGACGACCCCGGAGAGGTGGTGGTGGGCGAGCACGGGCTTTATGTGGTCTCCGGCCGCCACCGAGGCGTGCTGCTGCCGCAGGTGGCCACGGAGTGGGGCTGGGACCGCGACACCTTCCTGGCCGAGACCTGCCTCAAGGCCGGGCTCGCGGCCGATTCCTGGAAGAAGGGCGCGCGGATCCACGTCTTCACCGCCACGGTGTTTTTTGGAGATACATCAGGCAAGGACAAGGAAGCGGTGGGGCGCGGTTGACGGCCGGCTTCGACAGACCGACCCGGCGGGGGGCATTACTTGCCGCCAAACCTCTGCCGCAGCCGCTCCGCCACCCCCTTGGGCACCAGGCCCTCCACCGAACCGCCCAGTCTGGCCGCCTCTTTGATGATGGTAGAGCTGATGAAGAGCCATTTGTAGTCGGTCATCATGAAGACCGACTGGATCTCCCGACTGAGGCGACGGTTCATGAGGGCCAACTGGAACTCATATTCAAAGTCCGACACCGCGCGCAGACCACGCAGTATCACCCTGGCGCCCACCGCCGCCGCGTAGTCCACCAGCAGCCCGTCGAAGCTCTCCACCCTTACCTTGGGGTTGTCTCCCACGGCCTCGCGGGCCATGGCCAGGCGTTCCTCCACCGTGAAAAACGGCGTCTTCTCGGGGTTATTGGCCACGGCGACGATCAAGTGCGAGAAAACCTGAAGCCCCCGCCGCACCAGACTGAGATGCCCGTTGGTAATGGGATCGAACGAACCCGGATATATGGCCGTACACTGACGGGGTCTGGGCATGTCAGGAATTCTTCAGGAAAAGCCTGTAGAAAAAAGTCACCCTTACGTCTCCGTAGCGCCTGCTGTCCGTCCGGCTCAGCGGCCCGGCGGTTTGGGGGGGGGGAATTTTTTCATCAGCGGGGCCGTGCTCGGCAACGACCGTGGCCATTGGGGCCAAAAGCGCCGCTCCTGCCAGTTCGGTCAGGGTCTTGGCCACCAGGCCCTGGCCGTAGGGCGGGTCAAGGAAGACCAGATCGTAGAGCCGTTCCTCTTTCAGAGGGGCAAACCCGCGCCTTTTCAGCCGGGCTAGGTCGCGCGTGGGGTCGGCCCTGACGACCGCCAGGCTCTGGAAGCCGCACAGGGCGGCGTTGCGATTGATGAGCGCCAGTGCCTCGCGGCCGTGATCCACGAACGTGACCCAGGCCGCGCCCCGGCTCAGGGCCTCCAGGCCCATGGCGCCAGTGCCGGCAAAGAGATCCAGCACCCGCGCCCCGACAACGTCCTCCCCCAGAATGGAAAAGACGGCCTCCCGCACCCGGTCGGGCGTGGGGCGGATGTCTTTTTGGCCCTTCGGCGTGGCCAGCCTCCGCCCCCGCGCGACTCCGGCAATGATCCTCACCTACCTAGCGCCTCGCCAAAACCTCCATGACCGCCGAGCCCGTGCCTTCGGCCCGGAAGGCCATGATGAAGCGCCGAGCCTCCTCACGCGCGGCCTGCTCTATGCGCAGACGGCTGGCTTCGTCTATGGTGTCGATTCTGTCCCTGAACTCCCTGGTGGCCAACTTGATATCCTTGCCCTTCTCGGCCGCCCAGGCGCGCATGTCCTTCATGAGGTCGGCCGGCAGCCCCTGGTGGGCGATGTTCTGCCACTGGGTGCCCACGTTGGCCTTGCGGATGCCGTGGTCGGCAAAGCGCCCCAACAGATGCATCGGCGTACCCGTAACGCCGTGCTGGGCCAGGACCATCCCAAAAGAACCCCTTATGGCCTGGTAGATCCGGCCGGTGCGCTCCAGGTCGATGGAAATCTCCTCGCCCGCGAGGTAGTTGCCGTGCTTGGAGCCGTTGTTGATGGCCAGCAGGTCGGCCGCTATGTCGTGGTCACGCAGGCCGGTGACGAACTCCACCGCCTCCTCCACCGTGGTAAGCTGGGCCTGCTGCCCGGTGGACTTGATCTCGCCCACCTCCACCTCAAGCCCAAGCCCGCGCTCCACGATGGGTCGGGCCAGGTCGGCCGTAATGCGGATGTTGTCGGGTATGGGGTTGAAGGAGGCGTCTATGGCGAAAGAGGTATAGCCCGCCTCGATCTCGGCCGCGATGAGCCTGCGGCCAGCCTCGATGGATTTCTCGGTGTTGTCCTTGATGGTGATGTGGTCGCCATGAATGAAGAAGGGGCGGCTGAACCCCATGGCCTCCGCCGCCTCCATGATGGCCTGGGCAAAGGTCGCGGGCACAAAACCCGTATAGCCACCCTCCACGTCGCACTCGCTCTTGGCCAGCTCGAAGGCGACCACGGCGTCCAGTTCCTCGGCGGCCCGCATGATGCCGGGAATGACGTGCTTAATGCGGGTGTTGCAGGCCATGACGATGACCTGCTCGTCCTTCAGGGCCGATATAATATCCTTCGAGCTGAGCAGAAGTGCCCGGCTGCCGCTCCATTTTCGGGCCGCGTGCGCCGGCCTGAGGTCGAGCAAGCTCTGCGCCACTTTCGCCATAATCCGTGTTCCCCTTCCTTGGTGAGTGTATGCGCCAGGCCGAAAAAAACCTGATGAGATGCACATCCAACAACCTGCCCCCAGAAGGAAGCGGGAGCAACCCTAAATGTAACGTTCGGCCAATATCTCGGCGATCTGCACGGCGTTGGTGGCCGCGCCCTTGCGGATGTTGTCGGCGACGATCCACATATTTATACCGTTCTCCACGGATTCGTCCGCCCGGATGCGCCCCACCAGGGTTTCGTCATGGCCGGCGGCCTCCGTCGCCAGCGGGTAGACGTTGGCGCCGGGGTCATCGACCACCCGCACCCCAGGGGCACTGGAGAGCAGTTGCCGCACCTCCTCGGGGGTTATCTTCTTTCGGGTCTCGATGTTCACGCTTTCGGAGTGGCTGCGGAAGACCGGCACCCGCACCGTGGTGGCCGACACCCCGATGGTCTGGTCGTGGAGTATCTTGCGGGTCTCATTGACCATCTTCATCTCTTCCTTGGTGTAGCCGTTCTCCAGGAAGACGTCTATGTGGGGCAGGCAGTTGAAGGCGATGCGGTGGGGATAGACGTTGCACGTCACCCCCGCGCTCCCCCCCCCGCTCATCAGGGCACGGCTCTGCTCTTCCAGCTCCACGATGGCCTTCCAGCCGGTGCCCGAAACCGACTGGTAGGTGGAAACCACGATGCGCCTTATGCCCACGGCGTCGTGAATGGGCTTTAGCGCGACCACCATCTGGATGGTGGAGCAGTTCGGATTGGCGATAATGCCCTTGGTCTTATAGAGGGCGATGTCCTCGGGATTGCACTCCGGCACCACCAGGGGCACGTCGGAATCCATCCGCCAGGCGCTGGAGTTGTCCACCACCACGCAGCCCTGCCTCCAGGCCGCCGGGGCAAAGGTCCTGCTCACCCCGCCACCCGCCGAGAAGAGGGCCAGGTCGCAGCCCTTGAAGCTTTCCTCGGTGAGCCGCTCCACCGGCAGATCTTCGTCACGGTAGGGGATGCTCACCTTGCCCGCCGAGCGCTCCGAGGCCAACAACTTCAGCCTGGCCACGGGGAAGTTGCGCTCTTCGAGCACCCTGGTCATCATGCGCCCCACGTTCCCCGTAGCACCGCATACGGCCACGTTGAACTGTCTCACCTGCATGTCTCCTTCCTACCCACAAGCCACTCAGCCAGTCTGACTATTTACCCACAAGTCCAAGGCCGCTGTATACATACCAATTCTGGTGGAGTTGCAATTATAGTAACATCCCCAGCAGCATTCGTATGCTCTCGCGCTCTCCTTGCCGTTCCGGTAGAACTTTATGACTCGACGGCCTTCACGAGTAAGACCACCTTTTGCGGTAAAAGGTGTGCCCCTGCTTGCTGTAGCCAACTCGATGTCTCCCGCATCAAGCCGTGAATAAGCGTCATCGAAAGTATGCAGGAGACTTACACTACCCTGGTGTGCGAGCTTAGCCATCTTCCCTAGGAAACCTCTGAACAAGTCCCCGCGTTGCCTGCCGTTCGCCCTGAGGTATCGAAGGGCGAGTACTCAATTGCCTATAATTACTCGCCACATCGATATTCGTGCTTCGATACCTCAGCACGAACGGAGCAATTCAAGCGTTCAGACCTTCTCCGCGCCTCACAACGCCCTGGCGACCAGATCGCCCACCTGTGAGGTAGAATAGCCCATTTTGCCCGCCGACAGGCTCTTGAGCTTCAACACCGTGGCCTTCACCGCCGACTCTATGCGCCGGGCCGCGCCGTCTTCGCCCAACTGGGCCATCATCATGGCCGCCGCCCCAATGGCCGCCAGGGGGTTGATGACCCCAAGGCCGGTGTACTTTGGGGCCGAGCCGCCGATAGGCTCGAACATGGAAGTGCCTTCCGGGTTGATGTTACCGCCCGCGGCGATGCCCATGCCGCCCTGGATCATGGCCCCCAGGTCGGTGATGATGTCGCCGAACATGTTGTCAGTGACGATGACGTCAAACCACTCCGGATTCTTCACCATCCACATGCAGGTGGCATCGACGTGGGCATAGTCGCAGGTTATGTCCGGGTATTCCACGGCCACCTCATGGAAGGCGCGCTCCCAGAGATCAAAGGCAAAGGTCAGGACGTTGGTCTTGCCGCACAGGGT
>JAZDOA010000155.1:0-4778 GCA_043799175.1 Pseudomonadota bacterium
CAAGGTCCTCGAACCGTTTGTCCTGAGGTATCGAAGGACGAGCATTAAGTGACTGGGATCATTGAATCATTCTTTGTTCGTGCTTCTATACATCAGCACGAACGGGGATAGCTATATGACTTATTCAGAGCTTCCCTAACGCAATACTTTCTTGACCACGGCCACAAGCTGCTCAGGCTTGAACGGTTTGACGATCCAGCCAGTGGCCCCCGCCACCTTGCCTTCCTGCTTCTTCGAATCCTGAAACTCGGTGGTAAGCATTATGATAGGAATGCACTTGTTGGCCGGCGCCACCCGAACGTTCCTGATGAGATCGATACCGTCCATGTTCGGCATATTGAGATCGGTAATAAGCATATGAACGGTACTGCCATTAATCTTATTCAAGGCGTCACGACCGTCTACTGCTTCGATGATCTCGTAGCCTGCCTGTCGCAGCGTGAAACTCACCATCTGGCGCATGCTGGCGGAATCATCTGCCGTGAGAATTGTCCTGCCCATCGTCGTTTCCCGTTCCGTCTTGATCCCCACAGGGATCGCCGTGATTTACGAACTGCTCGCGACCATCGGCCATTGGTCGGAATCGAGACCCGCCAAGGCAACAGTGTCACGGAGAGCCGCCGATGCGCTGCCTATCTTCAGCCCGCCGGGTTTCTTGGAGCCGCGCACGGCCGCCAATATTAGCTGCAGGCAACATACGTCTATTGATTCCACCTCGCCCAGGTCGAGCACGACGCCACCCTCGGCGCTACTCTCCACGGCTTCCAGGAGGGCATCCTTCAGCGCGGCGGCGGTGGATACCCCGACATCCCCCGAGATACCAACCACCCATCCCGATCCGCTCTTCTCTTTCGTTATCCCCATTGGTCGGCTCCTTGCGGGCGGCCCCGCCGGCCCGGCTGTTCAGAACAACTCGACGTTGTCCCCCAGTTCCTCTCCCGAGGCGGCCGTCTCGCCGGCCGGCCCTTCAGCCGCGCAAGCGCCGGGGGCCACCGCCCCGCCGGCGGCTGGCGCGGAGGCCACCCTCCGCTGGGCCCGCTTCATCGCGACCCGCTCATTAAAGGCCACGGCGGTGAGGACGGGACGTTTTACCCCCGCCTCTTTCAACAACACCGCCTTGTGAACCTCCCGCTCGGACTCCATGGTGTAGCGGCCTTCCAGCAGGCTCGGGCTTGGGGCACCAGCGTCGAAGCGGGTCTCGCCCGAGACCGTCATCATGGCGTAGAAGCAGTCGTCCAGAATCCTGGCGGCCTGGTTGACCTTTTCAGCCACGATCTGGTGGAAGCGGACACCCTCCGACACGGCGGCTATTTCCCGGGTAAGACCCTGCGCCTCTCCCACTAGGCTGTTGACGGTCTGAGTCACCTCGCGGCCCAAGGAGCGCAGCCCCTCCAGGGCAGCGGCGGCCGCCTTGGCAAGGGCCTCGGACTCCTTCTGGTTCTCCGCCAGGGCATCTTCATGGAGGCTGGCCAAATCCTTGGCCTCCGCCAAAAGGCCAAGGACCTCCTCGGCGGCCTGCCTCACGGCCTCTCTGGGATCGGAGGAGAGCCTGTTTATGGCCTCGGCTATCTCGGCCAGTGCCCTGCCCCCCTCGGCCTGGCGGCTGACCTTCACCAGGGCGTTCAAGGCCAGCAGATTTAGCTCTTCGTTGATGTTCTGGACGGCGACCAGCCCGCCCCTCATGTTCTCGAGCAGCTTGGAGGCCGTGAGCGTGGAATCGAACATCTCCCGGCTAAGACGCGAGCCCTGGTCCAGAATCTTGGCCAGGACGGACATCTGCTCTTCCAGTTGATTGAGCCCGGCCTTCTGGGTGTCGCGACCCACCAACGGAACCAGATCATGGGCCTGGGCCTCGCAGTTCTGGCTGATATCCCCCAGACTCTCGATGATCCGGCCGCCGCAGTCCTCGATCTCGCTTTGCACCTGGCGCAGATGGGACTTCTGCAGCTTCAGTATGTTGGCGGCAACGATGACAATCTTGGCGTCACCCGGTTTGCGCAAGGCACTCTTGCGGACCCGCTCCTTCAGCTTGTCCACGACCTCCCGCAGCGCGCTCCGCACGTGCTCGATCTGCTGGCGGGTAATGTCGTGAAACTGCAGGGACGCCACGATCTCGCCCACGTCCTTGACCACCTCGCGGCTGCGGCGGGCCGTGATCTCCGAGAGACGGGCGGCCTGATCCAGGAGCGTCCTGATATGAGTCAGGGCGGCCTCGGTGGCATGCTCGGTCGAGTCCAGCCGCTTCTTGTATTCGCGCCGGCCGGCGTCCAGGCTCGCCCCCAGCCGGGCGGTCTCCTGGGCCACCTCGGCGGCCTTGTCAAAGAAGCCCGCCACGTGGCCGTCCATTCGCTGGGAGAACTGATCTATCTCATCGGCCAGCATGCTGAGATCGTCGCCCTCGTCCTTCAGGCGGACGGTCTCCATGCGCGTGGCCACGCGCAGCATGCGCACGGTGCGCGTGAGATGGTTCAGACTCCTTTGAAACCGGAACAGCCTGTCCAGCCTTTGGCCTATGGATTCCAGCCGGGCCAGACCCGAGACTATCTCGCTGTTGCAGGCTTCCAGCCTCCCCGAGACGGAGGAGAATACCTCCCCGGCCAGGCTCATCTGGTCAGAAACTCTTATGGACTCCACCACGCCGGCGGCATGTTGCGACAGTCGCGTGGCCGCGGTGGCAAAGCGCTCCAGGTTGTTGCCCAACCCGAGGATTTCCCCTTCGTTCTGCCGGGACAGATCTCCCAGTTCTCGGGAAACCCCCTCGATGCGGGCAATC
The DNA here is from genome assembly GCA_043799175.1 of Pseudomonadota bacterium. Lineage (GTDB taxonomy): Bacteria > Desulfobacterota > JAZDOA01 > JAZDOA01 > JAZDOA01 > JAZDOA01. The sequence goes on from JAZDOA010000155.1 coordinate 2,774, forward strand.
CACGCCCTAGCCTCGTGGCACCAACAGACGCTAGATAACTTTAGCCATTTCATGATATTATCAGGATGTACTCCTTCATGGACGGGATAACCTGCAAGCCAAATGCCAAGCGACGGCCTTGACCTGGAAGGCAGCTGGACCGGGAGAAAGCGCGGAGAGGGGATGCGGCGCAATTAGCTGGAATTACCGGTAACTCGGCTCCGCAGCCCACGCCGCGGCTATCTGGCGAACGAGCATCGGGGAATCAGGGACCGGCTGCCTGGCAGCCATGCGGATAGGAAGAGGGCGGCCCCATCATGCCGCCCTGGGAAAGAATGTCGCCATCCTTGGCGGCATCAGCCGTCAAGAGCGAAGACCAGAGCGCGCTCGATTTCCTCCATGTGCTTGGCGTCATAGATCTTGTTGCCCGAAAAATCCCGCACGAAGAAGACGTCGCGGGCCTCATGCCCCCTGGTGGTAACCCGCGCCAGGAGGATATTCAGCTCCAGCTCGAAGAGGGCCTCGGCCAGCAGGTAGAGCAGCCCCACCCGGTCGCGCGTCTTTACCTCAATCACGGTGTTGAGGCTGGAGAGCTGGTTGCTGATCTTGACCTCGGTGCGGACCGCGGGCAGATCGTTCCTCTCCAGAACGGAGGGTCTGATCTTGCGGGCCAGCCGGTAGGGCAGCGACATCTTGCCCGTCAGACCGGCGGTCATGTCCGCCATTACCTTGGCCCAGTCGGGGGTGCCCATGCCTGGGAGCACGGGGCTGAGCCGGAAGGAATCGACCACGATGTTGTCGCGTCTGGTGAAGACCCTGGCCTCGTGGATGGACAGGCCGTGCAGGGCGAAAAGCCCGGCCGCCTTGGCCAGCAGCCCCGGCCGGTCGTAGGCGCAAAGGCTCAGGGTACTGAGCCTTCCCTCCGTCTTCACCGACCAGGCGACCTTCGGGCCACCGCGCGAAAACTCTTCGGCCAGAAGGATGTGGCGGCAGGCGGTATCGGCATCCACCGCGCCGAGGTATCCGGTGGGAAGCTGCTCCATGTGCCAGGCCACTCGCTCCGGGGCGAGCTCGCTTTCGAGACGCCGCGCCATGTCATCCGCCTCGGCCGCGGGCGGCGAGACCCCTCCGGCCTCGGCATGCTCCAGAACGGCCTGTAGCTTGAAATACAGCTCCCTCATGAGGGCAGACTTCCAGGTCGTCCAGGAGAACGGCCCGGTGGCCTTGGAGTCTATGAAGGTCAGGATGTAGAGCATCTTCAGGAAGTCAGGGTTTTTTTTCAGCTTCGCGGCCAGCCGCCCCAGGGTGTCTTCGTCTCCCAGGTCGTGTCTTTCCGCCACCTCGGAGAGCAGCAGGTGTAGCTCCACCAACCGCTTGAGTGTCCGGGTGTTTTGGGCCGAAAGAACCCCCAGCCTTCCCGCGATGGCTTCCACCAACCTTCCCCCCCGAAAATTGTGGGGCTCCTCGGAACAACCCTTGCCGACGTCGTGCAGCAAAGCGGCAAGGGCCAGCAGCCCGAAATCCGCCTGTTCCCGCGCCAGGTCGGTGAGCACCGGTTCGGCGTCGGCGTACCTCCCCTCGCGCAGCAGCAGCAGTTCACCCACCGTGGCCACGGAGTGTACATCAGCGGTATGCACGTGGTAGCCGTCGTGTTGCACCAGGCAGCCTATGGCCTCGAACTCCGGGATGTAGGCCGAAAGCAGCCCGAGTTGGAGCATGTGTTCGAGGGCGTCCGAAGCGGCCGGCGCCACCAGCAGTTCGAGGAAGTTTTCGGCCACCGCCTTTGAGCACCGGAAGGAATCATCCACCAGGGCCAAGCCGCGGCGAACGATTCGGGCCGCCCCGGCCTCGAGGTCTCCCTGCCGCCTGGCGGCCTCGGTGAAGACGCGCATCAGGGCCTCCGGCCGGCGCCGGAGGTCGGCGGAATCGGCGGCCGCCGCCCCCCCCCCCCGGCCCCCCGGGGGGGGGCCCCCCCCGGGCCAAAAAAAACCGGGCCGGGTGGGGCGGGCCGGCGCCCCCGTTGTGG
>JAZDOA010000175.1:0-2512 GCA_043799175.1 Pseudomonadota bacterium
AGGCCTTCGGCAACGTGGGCGGCTCGCGGAAGGCAGGCTTGCTGGGCACCCTGGGAGACGTCGGGATAGTCAGTTTTGGGCGGGGCAAGCCTCTCACTCTCCTCAGTGGAGGTGCGGCCGTAACCGGCTCCCAAGAGATCCGGGCGGCCATGGACGTGGTCTTGCAGGACCGTGGGCGGGCGGGGTGCGCCGGACAACTGGCGCGCGCGGCGGCATACTGGTTCTTCTTCCATCCCAGGCGTTACTGGCTCGCAAGCCACCTGCCGGGCCTGGGGCTGGGAAAGAGCCCCTGTCCGGGCGAGGTCGAAATCGGCGGCATGAGCCGTTTTCACACCACTCTGGGCGCCATAAGACTCTCCGAGTATGAGCCTCGACGTCAGGCCCGCGCCCGGCGCGGCCGCTGGCTGGCCGGGATGCTCCGCCCTTTGGAGGTTTTGGGCGAGGCCCGCCTGGGTCGCCAAAACGCCTGGCTGCGCCTGCCCGTGCTGGTGGGCGCCTCCGAACGCCACCGCCTGCTCGGGCGGCTGCGCCACCTTGGAGCCACGGCCATGTATCCCCTGCCGCTCAATGAGCAGGCCGATTGCGCCGTTCATCTGAGGCCGGAGGTTGCCCGGCGAAGCTATCCCCACGCCCGGCGCCTGTCGCGCTGCCTCATTACCCTGCCCTTGCACGATTTTCTTGGCGAGCCGGAGGCACTTGCGATCCGCTCGGCGCTGCTTTCGCCGGGCAATCTCCGGGAAGAAGGGTAATTGATGATCTATCTGAGCTACTTGTCTCTGCTCAGCGCAGCCGCCAGCCTGGCGCTGGGCCTGCTGGTACTGGCCAAGGACCGGCGGAGAATGGAGGGCAAGCTCTTCGTCCTGACCATGGTCACGCTGGCGGCGGTGGAACTTGGTCATTTCCTGGTGTTGCGGGTCCCCCGGGCGGAATATGCCCTGCTCTTGATGCGCATTTCCGAGGCCGCCACCTGTCTGCTGCCCGCGGCCCTGTATTCCTTCTCGCTGATTGCCGCGCGCGCCGACTCAAAGCAGGTGCTGCGCCGCCGGTGGTTGCCAACGGCCCTTTTCGTGGTCGGCTCGCTCTTCTTTGCCCCCTTGGCCTTTCACCACCAGTTCCTCAGCGGGCCGGTCTCCCTCGACGACCTGCCCATATTCCCGCTCGGCCGGTGGGGCCAATACTTCTACGTCTTCTTCCTCGTTGCCTGCGCCGCCACCCTGGTGAACCTCGAGGCCGTATTGCGCTCCAGCGAAGGCAGCCGCCGCTCCCAGGTCAAGTACGGCCTGCTGGGGTTGGGCGGCATCTTGATCGGCTTCATCTTCGTCATCAGCCAGAATCTGGTCTACCGCGTGCTGCGGGTAGATTACATTCCCGTGGCCTCCGCGGCCGTCCTGCTCTCCCTGGTGCCGCTCTCCTATGGCGTGGTCCGGGACCGGTTCCTCGAAGTGGACGTCTTTGTCTCGCGCTACGTGATATACAACTCCCTGGCCGCCGTGGCCCTCGGGGCCTACCTGGTGGCCATGGGCCTGCTGGTCAGGCTCATGGGCTACCTTGGCCTGGAGTACTCGGTCTTCTGGAAGTTCTTCCTGGTATTTGCCTCGGGCATGGCCCTGGCGGTGGTCCTGCTGTCGCCGGAGGTCCGCAACCGGGTCAAGCTCTTCATCGCCCGCCACTTCTATAAGAACAAGTACGACTACAGGCTGCAATGGATAGCCCTGAGTCAGCGGCTGGGATCCAGCCGGTCCAGAGAGGAGATCGGCGAGACGGTAGTGGAGATGCTGGCCGAGACCATGTTCGTGCGCGAGGTCGGGCTGTGGCTGTGCGACGATGACGGAGGGGCCTTCAGCCTGAGGGCCTTCCGGGGAATCCCGGCGGCCGATGACCGAATATCGGCCCGAAGTGGAATACTCTCATGCCTGGCCGCCAAGGGACGCACCATGCGGGTGCGCGAACTTGAAGAAGAGGTCCCGTTGGCCTGGAGCGAGCACCTCGGGCTCTTCGAGCACAAGCTCAAGGCCGTGCTGGCCACGCCCCTGCTGGCCGGCAAGAGGCTGCTCGGCTTCATCACCGTGGGGCCGGAATCCACTGGGTGCGACTTCGTCGAGGACGACATGGATCTGCTGGATTCCGTCGCGACCCAGGCCGCGGCGGCCCTGCTGGGCACCTACCTCAGCGCCAGCCTAGTCAAGGCCCAGGAGGAACAACTCTTTCACCGCCTTGCCTCGTTTGTCATCCACGACCTGAAAAACGTCATCTCGATGCTCTCCCTGGTAGTTCACAACGCTCAGGAGCACATTGCCGACCCCGAGTTTCAGAAGGACGTCCTGGCCACGATCCGCGTCACGGTAGATAGAATGAAGGCCCTCTCCGGCAGGCTGGCCGAGGCCCGGCAGCAGCGGATGGAGGTCCACAAGGCCCCTCTGAGGCTCGATGAACTGGCCCGGGAGAGGGTGGAGGGTTTCCTGGCGGGCAGGGCGGCGGCGGTGACTCTCGACGCCGCCAGTCCGGTGGCCGT
>JAZDOA010000182.1:0-13358 GCA_043799175.1 Pseudomonadota bacterium
AACGGAACATACTCCGCCATCTTCTTGCTAGCGAGCACCCTGGTTATGGCCGCCGTCAACGTCGTCTTGCCGTGATCTATATGACCTATAGTCCCCACGTTGACGTGTGGCTTCGTGCGTTCGAACTTCTTCTTGGCCATCCTTTGGTCCCCTCCTTAAAATGTATACCCCGACCTCCGGGTTGATGAATTCGCTGGAGCCCACGACCGGGATCGAACCGGTCACCTATACCTAACCAAGGAAGTGCTCTACCTACTGAGCTACGTGGGCTCACCGATAGGCGCCGCAAGTACCTATGGAGCGGGAAACGGGATTCGAACCCGCGACCCTCAGCTTGGAAGGCTGACGCTCTAGCCACTGAGCTTCTCCCGCGTCGGGGAAAAACCGGCCGCTGACGGGCGCGATGTAGTACAGGCAATAGCAAACGGCACTATCTCCTACATCCAACATCCGTGGTGGTGGAGAGGGGAGGATTCGAACCTCCGAAGGCGTACGCCGACAGATTTACAGTCTGTTCCCTTTAGCCGCTCGGGAACCTCTCCACGTCTTCGAGAACAGCCACCTCGAGGGGAGATTTCCGTCACCCGGCATGGAGCTGGCGATGGGAATCGAACCCGCAACCTGCTGATTACAAATCAGCTGCTCTACCGTTGAGCTACGCCAGCTGAATCAAGGAATAATAGTCCATCAGGGCTCCCGGCGCAATAATAAAATTCATTTTTATTTTTGGCAAGCCCTCCGGCGGCGGGTGGCAGGGCCACCAGCCAATCTCCGAGTGCCGGTGGGCGGGGTCGGCCCGGCGAGGGGCGCCAACGGGCACCCAAGAAACTCAACCGCGGCCTTGACTCCAGGCTATTGCAGGCCCACGGCGACCATAAGGGTTTCCAGCCCGCGCTGAAATCTGTTGGTAATGAGCAGCAGGCCCACGATGACCATGAACACCCCGCTGCCCATTCGCACCCAGCGCACCGCCCCTCGGAAGCGCATGTAGAACCCCAGAAACGAGCTGAGCGCCAGGGCCGCCAGCAGGAACGGCACCGCGAAACCCACGGAGTAGGCCAACAGCAGGCCTATTCCCTGATACAGGGTATCAAGCGTGCCAGCGTAAATGAGTATGGAACCCAATATGGGCCCGATGCACGGTGACCAGCCCGCCGCAAAGGCCAGGCCCACGGCGAAAGAGCCCAGATAGCCTGCCGGGCGCTTCTGGATGTGCAGGCGCCGCTCGCTGTCGAGCAGGGTGGATTTGAGCAGCCCGGTCACGTGCAACCCCATTAGGATTATGACCGCACCGCCACCGATGCGCAGCCAACCCTGATACCGCTCCAGCAGCACGCCGCCCACATAGAAGGCCCCCACGGAAAAGGAGGCGAAGACGACCGTAAACCCGGCCACGAACATGAGCGCGTGCAGGAGCACGCGACCCTTGGCCAAAACGGGCGCGCCGTCGGCGGAGAGGTCCTCGAAGGAAAGACCGGTTATGTAAGTCAGGTAGCTCGGGATCAGAGGCAAGACGCAGGGGGACCCAACCGACACAAACCCCGCCACAAAGGCCATTGCGACCGAAAAAACGCCGCCTTCCATGCGCGACAATCCTTTAGTTTAGCCGATCTAGCGCGGTCTGCAAGCCGCCGGCATCCTCGGCACTGACCGAGACCGCGTCGGGGATGTTCTTCTTTAGCAGGCCCAGCAAGACCTTTTTCGGGCCGACCTCGATGAACAGATCCGCCCCGCCCTTCATGACCGCCAGGCTGTCCATCCATTTTACGGGCGAGCAGAGCTGACGCGCCAGATTCTCCTTCAGGCGCGCCGGATCGGTTTCTGGCGCCCCGGTGTGGTTACAGACCACGGGGCAGCGGGCGGGCCTGAACGCCGTGGCGGCAATGGCCGCCTCCAGCGCGGCCTGGGCACCGCCAATCAGCGGGCTGTGCCAGGCGCCGCTCACCGGGAGCGGAACCGCCTTGCCCCCCGCCTCCCGGCAACAGACCGAGGCCCGCTCCACCGCCCTGGTCTCGCCGCTGATCACCACCTGCAGCGGGCTGTTATGGTTGGCCGCCACCACCGTGCCCTCGGCCCGGCCGCAGACCCGCTCCACGTCGGCCAGGCTCAGGCCCACTATGGCCGCCATGGCCCCGGGGTGGCGCTCCGCCTCGCGCTGCATGTACTCCCCGCGCAACCTCACCAGGCTCAATGCCTCATCTACCCCCAGCACCCCGGCGGCCACCAGGGCCGCGTACTCGCCCAGGCTGTGGCCCGCCACCACGGAGGCCTCCAGCCCCCGCTCCCCCAGCGCCAGCAGGTGGGCCAGGTTCACCGCGGTGAGCGCCACCTGCAGGTTGTCGGTGCGGGTGAGATCCTCCAGCGGACCCTCGAAGCAGAGCCTGATAATCGCCCGCCCCGAAACGGCCTCCGCCAGCTCGAATACCTTCCTGGCAGCGGGCACGGAGTCGTAAACGGCCCGGCCCATGCCGACGTATTGCGAACCCTGGCCGGGGAAAAGAAAAGCTAGTCGCACTCCGTTTCTCCTGAGCGGGGGCGGCCCCCCACAGTCTTTGGCACAAGCAGGCAGGTTACCATATTAGCCGGCAGGTCTCAAGGGCGGCTCGGGTATGGTTTTGTGCTTGACATCCTCTAGGGACGTGTGGTATTCTACTGCTACTTTTTTCGTGAGAGGTCGCTTAAAGTGACGCACCGCCGGTTCTCAGCCTGGATATGGCGCTGGTTTAATTTGCCCGGTGAGGTGCGCCTGCCGCTCTAAGCTGATCGGACGGGCTCCCTGCCGGGGGCCCCCGGCGGAAGAAATACAACGTTCACTCACGCCATGGGCCAACTACTGAGGCTCATGGCTTTTTTTATGCGTAGCGAGGTTTATTATCATGTCCGTCATCTCCGTGCCCCTGGAGCCTGCCGCCACCGAGTTCGCCCGGCTGTGCCGCACGGCCAACGTCGTACCCGTCCACCGTGAAATCCTGGCCGACCTGGACACCCCGGTTTCGGCCTACCGCAAAGTGGCTGCGGGCAAACCCCATTCTTTTCTGCTGGAAAGCCTGGAGGGCGGCGAAAAGTGGGCCCGTTTCTCCTTCATCGGCACGGACCCCCGCCTGGTGTTCACCAGCAGGGGGCGCAGCGTGATGGTGCGCGACCGGCATAGCGTGGAGCGCTTCGAGGCCGAAGACCCCACCGAGAGCCTGCGGGCCTTTCTGGCGCGCTTCCGCCCCGCCGAGGTGGCCGGGCTGCCCAGGCTGTGGGCAGGGGCGGTCGGCTACATTTCGTACGACATGGTCCGCTTCATGGAACGGCTGCCGGACTCCAACCCCGACGACCTCGGTTGCCCCGACTGCGTCATGGTGGTCCCCGAGACCCTGTTGGTCTTCGATAACCTACGCCAGACGGCCAGGGTGATCCGCAACGTCTTCCCCTCCGAGGGCGACGACCCCGCCGCCCTTTACGCGGCCGCCCACGAGGCCCTCGACGCCACCGTGGCCAGGCTGCGCGGGCCGCTCCCCCACCCCGCCGCCGGGCCGCCCCCCGAGGTCTCCAACAGGCTCACATCCAACACCACCCCGGAGCGGTTCCGGGAAATGGTCGAAGCCGCCAAGCGCTACATAAGGGAAGGCGACGCCATCCAGATAGTCCTCTCCCAGCGCTTCGAGAGCCGCTACGACGGCGACCCCTTCGACGCCTACCGCGCCCTGCGGCTCATCAACCCCTCGCCCTACATGTTTTATCTGGACTTCGGCCCCCAGAAGCTGGTCGGCTCCTCCCCCGAGGTGATGGTCCGCCTGGAGGGCGAGATGGTGGAGCTGCGGCCCATAGCCGGGACGAGGCGGCGCGGCCGGGACGAGCAGGAGGATCTCGCCATGGAGCGCGAGCTGACGACCGACCCCAAGGAGGCCGCCGAGCACATCATGCTGGTGGACCTGGGCCGCAACGACGTCGGCCGGGTCAGCCGCTACGGCACGGTGGAGGTCAACGAGCTCATGGTGGTGGAACGCTACTCCCACGTCATGCACATCGTCAGCAACGTGCGGGGGCAGATCCTGCCCGGCAAGGACGCCATGGACGTCCTGCGGGCCTGCTTCCCGGCGGGGACGGTCTCCGGGGCGCCGAAGGTCCGGGCCATGGAGATCATCGAAGAGCTTGAACCCTGCCGCCGGGGGGTATACGCCGGGGCGGTAGGCTACTTCAACTTCTCGGGCAACATGGACCTGGGCATCACCATCCGCACCCTGATGTTCCGCAACGGCCAGGTCTACCTCCAGGCCGGGGCCGGCATCGTGGCCGACTCCGACCCCGAGATGGAGTATAAAGAAACCATCAACAAGGCCAAAGGGATGATGGCCGCCCTGGAGGTGGCCGCCGGGCTCCGTGGCAACGAGGTCGGCCCGCTGGAGGGCTCAAAGACATGATTCTGGTCATAGACAACTTCGACTCGTTCACCTACAACCTCGTGCAGTACCTCGGCAAACTTGGCGCGGAGATGAAAGTCGTCCGCAACAACGAGCTCGACCTGGCCGGGCTAAAGGCCCTGGCCCCGGAGCGCATGGTGGTCTCGCCGGGTCCCCGCACCCCCAACGAGGCGGGAATATCAGTGGCGGCCATAAAGGAATTCGCCGGGCGGGTGCCCATCCTGGGCGTGTGCCTGGGTCATCAGTCCATCGGGACGGCCTTCGGGGGCGAGATAGTCAAGGCCAGGCGGCTCATGCACGGCAAGACCTCCCAGATCAGCCACGACTCCCGGACCATATTCAGTGGGCTCGCCAACCCCTTCACCGCCACCCGCTACCATTCCCTGGCGGTGCGGCGCGAGAACCTTCCCCCGGAACTGGAGGTCTCCGCCACCGCCGAAGACGGCGAGATAATGGGGCTAAGACACCGCCGCTACACGGTGGAGGGGGTGCAGTTCCACCCCGAGTCCGTGCTCACCACGGTGGGGCTGGATTTAATGCGCAACTTCCTCGCCCTCCAGGGAGGGATCCGTTCATGACGTCACCGCCCATGCCATCAGCATCCATAACGCCACCAGCCCTCCCTTCTTCGGTGCTGAGTGCCGCCCTGGCGGCAGTGACGGCCCGCCGCGACCTGAGCCAGGACCAAATGGCGCGGGCGGTTTCGGCCATAATGGACGGCGAGGCCACCGCGGCCCAGATCGCGGGCTTTCTCGTGGCCGTGCGCATGAAGGGCGAAACGGTGGAGGAGATTGCCGGGGCGGCCACGGCCATGAGGGCGCGGGCCACGGCCGTGAGGGGGGCCACCGCGGACGGCCTGCCCCTGATAGACACCTGCGGCACGGGGGGCGACGGGGCCGGAACCTTCAACGTCTCCACCGCGGCGGCCTTCGTGGTGGCCGGGGCGGGTTTCAGGGTGGCCAAGCACGGCAACCGGTCGGTATCGAGCCGCTGTGGCAGCGCCGACGTCCTGGAGCACCTGGGCCTTGACCTCGCGGCACCCCCCGCGCTGCTGGAGCGTGCCCTGGCCGAGGCCGGCATGGTCTTTCTCTTCGCCCCCGCCCTGCACCAGGCCATGCGTCATGCCGCCGCGCCCCGCCGCGAGCTGGGGCTGCGGACCATCTTCAACCTCCTGGGGCCGCTCACCAACCCCGCCGGGGCCACGGTGCAGCTCGTGGGGGTATACGACGCCGGGCTCACCCGCCCCGTGGCCGAGGTACTGGGCAGGCTGGGCTGCCAGGGGGCGCTGGTGGTTCACGGCGAAGGCGGGCTCGATGAAATAAGCCTGAGCGGACCCACCCACGCCAGCGCGCTGAAGGCGGGGCAGGTGCGCGACTATATCATCAACCCCGAGGATCTGGGTTTCAGGCTGGTGCCAATCGAGGCCGTCAGCGGGGCGGGCAGCGCCGAAAACGCGGAGGTGCTGCTAAGGATCCTCAAGGGCGAACCCGGCCCGCGCGCCGATATCGTCGTCCTCAACGCCGCCGGGGCACTGGTGGCCGCCGGTCTGGCCTGGCCCGAGGCCGTGGCCGCCGCCAGAGACTCCCTGGCCTCCGGGGCGGCCCTGGCAAAACTCGAGGCACTGCTCGCGGTCTGCGGGACGCGGCCGAATGGGGCCTCATGAACGACATTTTGGCCGAGATCATCGCCCACAAGCGCCACGAGGTCGCCCATCTCAAGAAGCGCCACAAGCTGGAGCACCTGGGGATCAGGGGAACGCCGCTACGGGGCGGAGGACCGTTTTGGTCCGCCCTGGCGGGCAAAAAAGAGCGCATCCGGCTCATAGCCGAGGTGAAGAAGGCCAGCCCCTCGGCGGGGCTGATCCGGCCGGACTTCGACCCCGTGGCCCTGGCCCGCTCCTACCACCAGGCTGGGGCGCGGGCCATATCGGTCATAACCGATGAAAAATTCTTCCAGGGACACATAGACTATCTGGCCGCGGTGAGTAGGGCCGTCCCCTTGCCGGTGCTGCGCAAGGACTTCCTCATAGACCCTTATCAAATCTATGAGGCCAGGCTCAAGGGGGCGGGTGCCGTGCTGCTCATCGCCTCCGTGCTCCCCCTGGAGGAGCTGAAGGAGCTTCGCTCCCTGGCGGCCAACCTGGGGATGGATTCTCTGGTGGAGGTCCATAACGAGGCCGATCTGGCGGTGGCCCTGGCGGCGGGAGCAAACATCATCGGGGTCAATAACCGCGACCTGCGGGACTTCAGCGTCAGCCTGGAGACCACGCTGCGCCTGCGCCCCAGGGTGCCGGCGGGCGTCGTCCTGGTGAGCGAGTCGGGCATAAAGACCAGGGAAGACGTCCTGCGGCTCCAGGAGGCCGGGGTAGACGCCATCCTGGTGGGTGAATCCCTCATGCGTAGCGCGGACGTCGGCGCCAAGGCGCGGGAGCTTCTGGGTAAATGATCTGGATCAAGGTCTGCGGCATAACCCGCCTGGAAGACGCCCTGACGGCGGCCGGGGCCGGGGCGGACGCCCTGGGCTTCGTCTTCGCCCCCAGCCCCCGCCAGGTATCGGCCCAGCAGGCCAAAGAAATCACCTCCCGCCTGCCTCGGGGTTTTTCCCTGGAGGCGGTGGGGGTGTTCGTGGACGCCCCGGCGGACGACATTCTGCGGGCGGCGGAGGCGGCCGGGCTGACCACCGTGCAGTTGCACGGCTCCGAAGACCCGGACTTTTGCTCCCGCCTGAGCCTGCCGGTCATCAAGGCCTTCCGGGTGCGGGATGCCGAAAGCCTCGAGGCCCTCTCCGCCTACCGGGGAGCGGTGAAGGCCATGCTCCTGGACACCTTCGTGCCAAAACAGGCCGGTGGCACCGGCCGGCGGTTTGACCTGTCCCTTGCCGTTCAGGCCAGGCACCTGGGCAGTATCATTATTGCCGGGGGCCTCGGCGCCGACAACGTCGCGGAGGTCATTGCCACGGCCCGGCCCTTCGGCGTGGACGCCTCCAGCCGGCTGGAGTCCGCTCCGGGCATCAAGGACGCCGGGCTGGTGCGCGGCTACATAACGAATGCGAGGAAGGCAGATGCCACAACCTGACAAGCGGGGCCATTTTGGCCTCTTCGGTGGGCGTTTCGTGCCCGAGACACTCGTTCCGGCCATAGAGGAACTGGAGCAGGCCTATCTTCAAGCGCGCCGCGACCGCGGCTTCCAGCAGGAGCTGAAAACCTACCTCAGGGAATATGCCGGCCGGCCCACGCCGCTGACCCATTGCGCCCGGCTCACCGAGCATTGCGGCGGGGCAAAAATATACCTGAAGCGCGAGGACCTGGCCCACACCGGCTCCCACAAGATCAACAACACCCTGGGCCAGGTGCTTTTGGCCCGCCGCATGGGCAAGCGCCGGATAATCGCCGAGACCGGCGCGGGCCAGCACGGCGTGGCCACCGCCACCGCGGCCGCCCTCTTCGGCCTGCCCTGCGAGGTCTACATGGGCGAGGAGGATTGCCGCCGCCAGTCCATGAACGTCTTTCGCATGGAGCTGCTGGGGGCTAAAGTCATCCCGGTAAAGCAGGGCAGCCGCACCCTCAAAGACGCCATAAACGAGGCCCTGCGCGACTGGGTCACCAACGTCCGCGACACCCACTACGTCATCGGCTCGGTGGTGGGACCGCACCCCTACCCCATGCTGGTGCGGGACTTTCAGTCCGTGATCGGCCGCGAGGTCAAGGTTCAGATGCGGCGCAAGGAAGGCCGCCTGCCCGACGTCTGCGTGGCCTGCGTGGGCGGGGGCAGCAACGCCATGGGTCTCTTTCATCCCTTCTTCAAGGACAAGACCCGCCTGCTGGGCGCCGAGGCCGGGGGCTCCGGGGTCGCCTCGGGCAAGCACTCGGCCACCCTGGGCGCGGGCACCTTGGGGGTTTTGCACGGCTCCCTGAGCTACCTGCTGCAAGATGGCGACGGTCAGGTGCTGGAAACGCATTCCGTGGCCGCCGGGCTGGATTACTCCTCGGTGGGGCCGGAACACGCCTTCTTCAAAAACACCCTGCGGGCCGAGTACGGCGTGGTGACCGACGAACAGGCCCTGGCGGCCTTTCACCTGCTGAGCGAGATGGAGGGCATACTTCCCGCCCTGGAGAGCGCCCACGCCGTATCGAGGGGTGTCGAGGCAGCCAGACAGATGCCGCGCGATACCCTGATGGTCATCAACCTCTCCGGCCGGGGCGACAAAGACGTCGCCGAGATACTGGCCATTGAAAAGGGCTCCCGAACATGAGAATAACCGAGGCATTCCAGCAGGCGGCGAATGATGGCCGCGCGGCCCTGATCCCCTTCCTCACGGCGGGAGACCCGAACATCGGCGCCACGGTGGTTCTGGGCAAGGCGCTGGCCGAGGCCGGCGCGGACATAATCGAGCTGGGCATCCCCTTCTCCGACCCCATCGCCGACGGGCCGACCATTCAGGCGGCCTCGAAGCGGGCGCTCGATGCCGGGTTCAGCCTAAAATCCCTGTGGGGCTGCTGCCACGAGTTGCGCGAGGGGCCGCCCCTGGTACTTATGACCTACTACAACCCCGTCTATCACATGGGGCTGTCAACCTTCGCCGCCAAGGCGGCCGCCTCGGGCGTGGCCGGGGTTATCATCCCTGATCTGCCCCCCGAGGAGGCCGCCGACTGGAAGGCGGCCGCCACGGCGGAGGGCCTGGATACCATCTTCCTGCTGGCCCCCACCAGCAACGAGCGCAGGGTACGGGTGGTGGACCGGGCCAGCACGGGCTTCATCTATTATGTCAGCCTCACCGGCGTCACCGGGGCGCGCACCGAACTGCCCCCGGAGCTAGAGGCCGCCCTCGGGGAGATCCGCTCGGCAGTCGGCAAGCCGGTGGCGGTGGGCTTTGGCATATCCCGGCCGGAGCAGGTGGCGAGACTCGCCCCCCTGGCCGACGGGATCATCGTCGGCAGCGCCCTGGTGCGGCTGCTGGAGCAGGGCGGCAGCCTGGAGGAGCAGGCCGAGAGGCTTCGCGGCCACGTGGCCGCACTGCGGGCGGCCTGCGGGCGGGCGTGAGCCACGCCGGGCTGTTTCCGCCCCCGGCGGTATCGCTGGCGTTTGAAAAAATCAAAGTAAAGGGGGCGGGCCGGCCGCCTCCTTCGGTATGTACCTGGCGCCAACCGCACCCGAAAGGCATCTCCATGTACTCGAAGATGATCGTCCTGCGCTTCCCCAAAGAGACCGTCACCGAACCCATAGTCTGCAACCTGGTGCGAGACTTCGACCTGTCCTTCAATATCCTCAAGGCGACCATCTCGCCCAAGAAAGAGGGCCTCATGGTCATGGAGCTGAGCGGGCACCGCAAGAACTTCTCCCGAGGCATCAATTACCTCAAGGAGCGCGGGGTCTCCATCAAGACCATCGGCCAGGACGTAAGCCGCAACGACGCCAGGTGCTACCACTGCGGGGCCTGTACCGCCGTCTGCCACACCGGGGCACTACACCTCCACCGCCCCGACATGGCCGTCCTCTTCGATCCCGAAAAGTGTTCGGCCTGCGAGCTGTGCGTGGCCGCCTGCCCCACCCGCGCCATGGAGGTACATATAAGCTCCCACGTGGAATTCTAGGCTGTCTTGCCATGAGCCCCCGCGGATGCTAACTTTCAGGATGCAATGACAAACTCCCCGAAAGTCAGAGACGTGGCCGTAGCGATGTCGGGCGGCGTGGACAGTTTTGTGGCCGCTGCTCTGCTGATTCGGCAAGGTTACCGCGTGACTGGGCTGCACGCGCTGCTGCATGCCGAAAAAGCACCCGAGGGCCTGGACCTGGCCCGCCAGGCGGCCCAAAGGCTGAGCATTGCCTTGCACGTCGTTGACCTGCGAGTCGAGTTCCGCACTCTGGTGGTGGAGCCTTTCGTTGCCGCCTACCTTGCCGGGCGCACCCCCAACCCCTGCTTTACCTGCAATCCCCTCATCAAGTTCGGGCTGCTGGCCGAGCGCGCCCGCGAAGAACTTTGCGGGGCCGGCCTCCTGGCCACGGGCCACTACGCCAGGATCGGCAAGACGGCCGGAGGCGAAATTTCTCTGCTACGGGCGGCCGACCACGCCAAGGACCAGAGCTACTTTCTGGCCCTGGTGCCCAGAGACAGGCTCCGAGACCTGCTCTTCCCCCTGGGCGACCTCACCAAGGCCGCCGTCCGGGAGATGGCCCAAAAAACCCTTGGCCTCCGGGACGGACTGCCCCGCGAGAGCCAGGACGTCTGTTTTCTGGCGGGGGGCGACTACCGCGCCCTGCTGGCGGGCGGAGAGGACCGTCCTGGAGACATCGTGGACCTGGACGGCAGGGTTTTGGGCCGCCACCAGGGGCTGTGGCGTTTCACCGTGGGCCAGCGCCGGGGCATCGGCGTCGCCGCCCCAAGACCACTCTACGTAAGGGCGCTGGACGTCGCGGGCAACCGCCTCGTGGTGGCGGCGGCCGGTCAGGCGCCTTTCGGCTTCATGACCGTCGGCCGGGTGAACCAACTGTGCGCCGCCGAGGAAGAGCTTCATTCCTGCCGCGCGGTGCGCACCCGCTACCGCCAGCGGGAACAGGGCTGCACGGTGAGCACTCTCCCGGACGGCAGGCTGAGGGTGGAGTTCGCGGAGCCGCAGCAGGCCGTCTCGGTGGGCCAGGGTGCCGTCTTCCACCAGGGAGAACGTGTATTGGCGGGAGGCATCATTGAAGAGGCCGGTTAGCTCAAAGGAAACGACCCGCGAGGGGGCCGCGGTGACAACCGCCACGCTGCCGGCAACGCCGGCAGCCAGGGTGCTCACCCTGGGCTGCAAGGTCAATCAGCATGAGTCCGCCTGCCTGCTGGAGTCCCTCGTCACGGAGGGCCTCTTCCGGGAGGCGCGCCGGGGCGAGAAGGCGGAGTTGTACCTGGTGAATACCTGCGCCGTCACGGCCCGCGCCGAGGCGGAGTCCCGCAGGCTCATAGCCCGCGCCCGGCGGGAGGCGGCCAGGGTCGTGGCCACGGGCTGCGCCGTGGAGGCGGACCCCACCATGGCCACCGGCTGCGAGCTCGTCGTGGGCAACGCCGCCAAGGACAGTATCGTTTCGCGGCTGACGGGGAAAAATACTTGCACGGAAGGCGCCTGGCTCTCCGCCAGCCGTTTCGGAGAACGGGCCAGGGCCACGCTGAAGATCCAGGACGGCTGCGGCAGGGCCTGTTCCTATTGCATAGTACCCCGGCTAAGGGGCCGTTCTCGCAGCCTGGCGCCAGGCAGGGTTCTGGCTGAACTCCGCCGTCTTTCGGAGCTGGGGTTCCCCGAGGTCGTGCTCTGCGGCGTTCATCTGGGTGCCTACGGCCAGGACCTGACCCCCAAGGCCAGCCTGAATGGGTTGCTTCAGGACATGCTGGCCCTTGGCCCGAGCGCCCGCCTCAGGCTGAGCTCACTGGAGCCGCCGGAGGCCCAGGAGCTTCTGCCCCTGCTGCGCTCCGGCGTCATTTGCCGCCATATCCATATCTCGCTTCAGAGCGGCTCGGATACCGTCCTGGACCGCATGCGCCGCCGCTACCGGGCCGAGAGCCTGCGGGAACTGGCCCTCGCCGCCGGCGCCGCCGT
Source organism: Pseudomonadota bacterium (assembly GCA_043799175.1). Taxonomy (GTDB): domain Bacteria; phylum Desulfobacterota; class JAZDOA01; order JAZDOA01; family JAZDOA01; genus JAZDOA01. The sequence continues at coordinate 11,977 of JAZDOA010000182.1, forward strand.
TCCCGGTCTGGCCATGGGCTGCGACGTCATCGCGGGCTTCCCGGGCGAAACGGAGCGGGAATTCGCCCAGACGCTTACCCTGCTGGAAGGGCTGCCCCTGAGCTACCTGCACGTCTTTCCCTTCTCCGCCCGTCCCCAGACCCCGGCCGCCGCTATACCCGGCCAAGTCTCCACCTCCGAGCGGGCCAAAAGGGCCGCGACCCTTCGCCTGCTGTCAGCCAAGAAGAGAAAGAGCTTCCACCAGGGGCAGTTGGGCAGCGTGGCCACGGTCGTCCTCCAGGGCCGGGACCGGGCCACGCGGCTGCTCAAGGGCCTCACCGACAACTACGTCTCCGTGCTGGTGGACCTCGCCGAAAAAAGGCCCGGCCTCGGCCGAACCAGCGGCCTCATCCGGGTACGCATAGACCGCGTGGCCGGAGACTTTGTCCTGGCCTCGCCGCTGGACTGACGGGCGGGCGTCAGGCTGTGGGCTTGGGCTCCCCGGCGGCATCAGGTTCCCTGCTGGGGCGTGTTTTTTGGCGGATCAGCCCCGCCACCCAGCGAACGGTCAGTATCGCCACGGCCGCCCCTCCCAGAAGCCCCAAAACACCCCCGGTCAGGTAGACCACGCGATATTGCCGGCCGTATTCCTCCAGGCCGGTGCCCAGGGAAATCCCACCGAAGAGAAGCATGCAGAAAATGATATAGCTCAAAACCAACAGCCAGGCCACGCGGTATGCCCAGCGGACAATCGTAGTCGCCTTCTCGGAAAGGTTCATGCGGACCCCCGTAAAATTGGAAGGCCTCCGCCGAGCAAACACTGAAGGCCCGGCGGAGGCGTTGGAATAGGGAGGAGTTGTAAGGGACGACTCCATGTATATACCAAATTGTGTGGAAGTCAATCGAAAATACCGATACGCGCCCTTTCGCCGCGGCCGGGAGAGGCTCACGCAACCAAGCGATAGTATTGCCTCTTTCCACGGCGGCCAGGCACGTCGCCCCTGAACACGCCACCGTATGGCCTCTTTTTCTACCAGATATTCCGCCGGCACAAAAAACACCCGCTGCCTGTTGTTGACTGTCTTGACCCGATTGCTGGAGGATTGGCTCTGGTTGGTCTTTGGAAACAACAGCCGAGGAATAGCCTCCCGCGCCCCGCTGCCAACGGCAGGCGCGAGCCGCGCCAGGCAGACTCCGCCCTGGGTACCGCGGAAGCACATCTATCCGTTCAGAGAGGGCGGTCTGCAGCCGGCGCCTTCTCAGACGTCCCGGTCTTTGCCGAGTTTCATAGGCGCCGGAGTCTGGTTGGCGGCCCTGCCGCCCCGGAGTCTGGCTGGCGGCCCTGCCGCCTCAGAGCGGCGTCTGCACCCGGAATTGCAGGTAGGTGTTGGCTTCTATCTCAT
>JAZDOA010000190.1:0-5261 GCA_043799175.1 Pseudomonadota bacterium
CCCAGCATACCCGCAGGGCGCAGACCCCACGCAGGGTGCCGTCTTCATTGACATTGACGTAATAGTCGCGCACCGAGTCGTAGATCTCGCCGAGGCCGCGGGCCAGCAGTTTCCCCTTGTCCGACCACTCGTTGAGCAGACGCTGAATCAGTTTGACGTCTTTTACCGTTGCCTTGCGAACCATTGCGGGCACCCGCGGGAACAGGCCTGGCCGGTGGCCCTGCCACCCGAGAATCACATAACATCTCCCCGGCCTGTCGGCAACGCCGACAGGCGGCCGGCGCCCACTCCGGCGCTGTGGTCTTCGCCAAGGACTCGAGGGCGCCGGAGTCTGGCTGGTGGCCCTGCCACCTCGGCCTTCTTGAATTCTACTTATACGATTGGTAGAGTTGCCCGGTCAACGAGTATAGAGGCGGACGGCAGCGTTGTCTGAAGAACAACAAACAGGGATCACCACGGGCGAGGAATCCACCAGGCGCCAGCGCCGGCGCTGGCCTTTGTATCTGGCCGTGGCCGTCACCGCCCTGCTGGGCAGCGCGGGAGGGCTGCTCTTCGGCCTGCTTCAGGACCTGCCCGAGATACGCCAACTGGAAAACTATCAGCCCAGCGCCACCACCCGGCTTCTCTCCGCTGACGGCAAGCTGCTGGGTTCTTTTTATATTGAGCGGCGCATCCCCGTGCGCCTCAGTCAGGTGCCGATGGTCCTCCGCCAGGCCGTGGTGGCCATAGAAGACCAGAACTTCTATCATCATATTGGGATAGACTTTGAAGGCATCGTCCGGGCGGTCTACGCCGACCTGCGGGCCGGGGAATTCGTCCAGGGTGCCAGCACCATCACCCAGCAACTGGCCCGCGGCCTCTTCCTCACCCCCGAGAAGAATCTCAGCCGCAAGCTCAAGGAGGCCCTGCTCGCGCTACAGATAGAGCGCCGCTACACCAAAGACGAGATCCTGGAGCGCTACCTCAATCAGATCTACCTGGGCAGCGGGGCCTATGGGGTGGAGGCGGCCTCGCAACGCTACTTCGGCAAGAGCGTGGGGGGGGGGCTCACCCTGGCCGAGGCGGCCCTCATTGCCGGACTGCCCCAGTACCCCTCGGTGTATTCTCCAAGGGCCAACCCCAGACTGGCCGTCAAGCGGCGGCATTCGGTGCTGCTGAACATGCATAAGCGCGGCTTCATCAGCAAGAAACAGCTCCTGCTGGCCGACCAGGAGCCGATCCGACTGGCACGTCCACGCCCACCGGAGGCCGGCGCCCCCTACTTCGTGGAGTCAGTCCGCCGGCTGCTCGAGGACAAGCTGGGCCAGAACGCCCTCTACAAGGGAGGGCTCTCCATTTACACCACCCTGGACACCAAGATGCAGGCGGCGGCGGAGGAAGCCGTCAGGACCGGCATGGCCCGGCTGGACGAACGCATTCTCAAGCGGTACCCGGAGAGCAAGACCGCGCCTCAGGTGGCCCTTGTGGCCATCGACCCGCGCAACGGCGAAATACGGGCCATGGTCGGGGGACGGGACTACAAGGTCAGTTGCTTCAACCGGGCGCTTCAGTCCAGGCGGCAGCCGGGGTCGGCCTTCAAGCCCATAGTCTATTCCTATGCCATGGAGGCGGGGTTCACCCCTTCCTCCCTGGTGCTCGATGCCCCCTTGAGCCTTCCGGGCGGGGCAAACGGGGCCTGGCGCCCGGTGAACTACAAGCACCAGTACAAGGGTGTCATAACCCTCACTCGGGCGCTCCAGACCTCCCAAAACACGGCCGCCGTCCGGCTGCTGGCGCGCCTGGGGGTGGTTCCGGTCATCGCTCACGCCCGGCGCCTCGGCATACAGTCGCCCATGGGGAGGGACCTGAGTCTGGCCCTGGGCTCACGGGGCGTGACCCTGTGCGAGCTGACGGGGGCCTATGCTGTCTTCGACGACGGCGGGGTCAGGTGCCCGCCCACCATGATTCGCGAGGTCCGCGACCGCCGGGGGCTGTTGGTCTGGCGGCCGGACCGCACCCGCCAGCGGGTGATGTCTCCCCGGGGGGCCTGGATGACCACCCAGATGCTCCGCCAGGTGGTGCAGGGAGGCACGGCCTACAAGGCAACGGAGCTGAAGCGGCCCTGCGCGGGCAAGACCGGCACGACCAGCGACTTCCGGGACGCCTTGTTCGTGGGCTACTCCCCGGAGCTGGTGGCCGGGGTCTGGGTGGGGTTCGACAGTTGCAGGGCACTGGGGAGGGGGGAAACCGGCGCCCAGGCGGCCCTGCCCGTCTGGATGGAGTTCATGAGGGGCGCGCTGGCGGACATACCGGTCAACGACTTCCAGCCCCCGAAGTACCTGGAGGAAAGGACGGTCCCCCGGGCCTACGTGCCCACCGGCCAGCCAGCCGCGCAGCCCGCTGCCCAGCCGGAGCAGCCGCTACCGGCCGCGGGCACGCCCACCGAGACCGAAATCTCCGGCTAGAAAGCCAGGAGCCAAGCTAACCCGCTGGGTTTCTTGTTGGGTGAAAGGAGCAAATCAAGGGCCGAACTGCTTGGGCGTTTTTTGAGAGCCAAGCGAGGTCGCACCGCAGAGGTTTTTTCGCCGACCCCGAGGCGGGCGCGAGCCGCGCCACGCACACCCCGCCCTCGGGTACGTCTGACGTTCATTCCACGTCAAAGAGAGGGCTGCTGCAACCACGACCCTGCCGCCGGTCGGCGAAAAAACCCCGAGGACGCGGCATTCGCGCCGGCTATCGGCGCCCAGACGACCTGCGCCTTCGGCTAAGGCCGCTGGGAAGACCCCTTGGCCGAACCCGAAACCTGGCAGGTCAGGTCGAGCAGATAAGGGCTGATGCCGAGCTTCTTGCCCACGGCGGCGGCTGCCTTTTCGGCCTCGGGCTTCTTGGCGTAGGGGCCAAGCCGCACCCGGTATCTGGGGCTGGTGTTACCGCTGAAGAGAAAGGCCTTGAAGCCCGCCTTGGTCAGATCGGCGACCAGGGCCTGTGCCCGGCTTTGTTCAGCGAAGGCCCCTACCTGCAGGGCATAACCTTGTACAAGGGGTTGCTTGGTCTCGGCCCGGTCCGGTTTGGTCTCCGGGCTGGGCTTTTTCGGTTGCGTGCCGGCTTCCTTGGCCGCGACGACGGCGGCCGGCTTCTTATCTTGGGGCGTCTTGTCCTGGGGTTTCCTGTCTTGCGGCTTCTTGTCCTGGGCCTTTTCGGGCTTGGCCTTCGCCCCCCCCTCGGCCGCGACCTGAGACCCGACTTGTGCTACCTCGGCGTCGGCCAACCCGGCGCAACGGGGGCCGCGCGCATCCGGCGCCGGCGTCTTTTCTCCGGGTACGCCTGTATTCGGGAGCGGCTTGCCTGAAACGGCCTGTTCCACGGGCTGGCCAGAACCGGCCGCCGAAAACTCTGCCACTGGTGAGGCCGAAGGTGTGACCAGTGCCGGGGCCGGCAACGGGGCCGAAGACGGCGCGGCCGGCTTCGCGGGGACCACGCCGCTCGCGACTACGGCCTTGGGCTCGAGGCGGACGGAGGGTGGGAAGTAGGTGTCCGGGCTGAAGCGGCGCCCGACAAAGACGCCAAGCACGAACATCCAGGCCAGCGCCAGCAGGGCGGCCGCCACGGCCGCCACCAGGGTGGGTCTCTTCAGCTCCAGCTTGAGGGGTGGTCTCTCGCGGGAGGACATTTACATGCTCTCCGGGACGTTGACGCTGAGCAGGGCCAGGGCGTTGGCGAAGACCGACTTGAGCGCGGCGGCCAAGAGCAGCCTGGTCTGGGTCGTCGCGGTATCTTCCGAGAGAATGCGGTGCCGGTTGTAATAGGCGTGGAAAGTGGCCGCCAGATCGGTGAGATAGTAGGAGACCCGGTGCGGTTCGAGGTAGAAGGCCGCGGCCTCCACCACGTCGGGCCAGACGGCCAGGCGCTTGATCAGGGCCAGCTCCTCGGGCAGATGGAGCCGGCCGAGGTCGGCCTCGGGGTCCTGGCTCACGCCCCGCTCGGCGGCGGTGCGAAACACGCTGCACAGCCGGGCATGGGCATACTGCACGTAATAGACCGGGTTCTCGGTGCCCTGGCGCTTGGCCAGCTCCAGGTCGAAATCGAGGGGGGCGTCCGAGCGGCGGGTTAAAAACATGAACCGCGCGGCATCCTTGCCTACCTCGGTCATGACGTCGCGCAGGGTCTCGAACTCCCCGGCCCTGGTGGACATGGCCACCGGCTGGCCTTCCCGGAGCAGGTTGACCAGTTGAATCAAGATGACCCGGAGCCGTTCCCGCCCAAAACCCATGGCCTCGGTGGCGGCCATGATGCGCGGCACGTAGCCGTGGTGGTCGGCGCCCCAGATGTCTATTACCCGCTCGAAGCCGCGCCGGAACTTGTGGTGGTGGTAGGCGATGTCCGAGGCGAAGTAGGTGGTAGTGCCGTCCTCCCGCGCCACCACCCGGTCCTTGTCGTCGCCGAAGGCGGTGCTGCGGAACCAACGCTTGCCCTCGGCCTGAAAGATGTGCCCCCGGGCCTCGAGCTGGTCGAGGGTCCTGGCGAGGCCCACCTCGTGGGTGAGCTCGCGCTCGCTGACGAAGCGGTCGATGGTGATGCCGAAGGCCTCGAGGTCGGCCCGGATCCGGCGCAGCATGCTCGTGACGCCGAAGTCGCGGCACCGGGGCAGCCACTCGTCGCGCGGCGCGTCGAGGAGGCGATCCCCGTGCACGGCCACGAGCTCCCGGGCGATCTCGGTGACGTATTCGCCGGGGTAGAAGTCCTCCGGCAAGGAGAAGGCCCGGCCGTGCAGCTCGCCGTAGCGCAGGTAGACCGACTCCCCGAGGATCTCGACCTGACGGCCGAGGTCGTTGACGTAGTATTCCCGCCCGACGGTGTAGCCGGCGGCCTCGAGGATGCGCGCCAGGATGTCCCCGGTGACCGCGCCCCGGCCGTGGGCGATGTGCAGCGGGCCGGTGGGGTTGGCGCTCACGAACTCCACCAGGACCCGGCGGCCACCCCCCGCCTCGGAGCGGATGAACTCCGGCCCCGCGGCCAGGACCTCCGCGAGGATCCCGCGCCAAAAATCATCGGAGAGGAACAGGTTGAGAAAGCCCGGGCCAGCGATCTCGGTCTTGGCGAGCATCCCGCCCCCGTCCCCGAGGGCCTCGGCGAGGGCCGCGGCGATCTCCCGCGGGCTCCTCTTGGCCGCCTTGGCCAGGGGGAGGGCGGCGGCGCAGGCGTAGTCGCCGTGGGTCTGCTGTTTGGGCGGGCTCATGTTGACCGGCCCGGGCCGCTCTCCGGTCAGGGTGCCCCGGTCGTAG
>JAZDOA010000207.1:0-3460 GCA_043799175.1 Pseudomonadota bacterium
GGGCCCGGGGGCCCCCGCCCCCCCCCGGAGGGGGGGCAGTGCGCCACTACTCCCGTTCCCGCGCGACTCCGGGGAGGGCGCCAGCCGGAAGCCGGGTTCTGCCCCGTGATCCAGGACCACGGACGGAAGGCGCCCTCGCCAGCGCGTTGCCGAACGTGCAGTCCTATGCTATAATGTGAAACACTGCAACCGGTGCGCTACTGTCATCACGGCGGCCAGACCGGCCCGAATGGCAAGTCGCATTGGCCGGCGACCCGCATCTTGTGAGGATTGCGTAAGGGAGTCTTCCCCGCGCGCGGGCGTGCGGGGGGCCAATCGGGAGATTGGCAGTCCCAGGGGAGAGTCTTCCCCGTGTTCGTGCGGGCAGGGTCAGCTGGCAGGCGCTAGAATCGGAGCCAATCGGAGCCGATGGAGTGAAGCAAATGGAGTCGACCAACGAAGGGGCTATGAGCGGGCATGACCTGGCCGAGATGGCTCGGGCGCGGGCCTCGATCCTCGCCTTCCTGAATTTGCACTTTACTACCCTGCCCGATGCCGCGTTCGTGGAGCACGTGCGAGGCCAGGAGTACACCGCCGCCCTGGAAGCGTTGGCGGCCGACGACAGCCTACCGGCAGACATGACCACCGGCGCGGGCCTGATGCTGGGTTTCATCCGGTCCACGGCCGGCACGGAGGCGTCCAGGTTCTCCGACGTGTTGGGCGTGGACCGCACCCGGCTCTATCGCGGCGTGTCGCCCACCTACGGCCCGCCTCCTCCGTACGAAGCCGTATGGAGCAAGCGGGTGACGAATGTGGCGTCCACCCTCCAGGAGATTGCCGGGATCTATCGCCAGTCGGGCATGGTTGTCTCTCCCGAGGCGAAGGAGCGCCAGGACTCCATCGGCGTGGAGTTGGACTACCTGAACCAGCTTGCTCTGCGCGAGGCCGAGGCCTGGGAGGCCGGCCAGACAAAGCAGGCGCGCGGGCTGCTGGAGGCGCAGACTGCCTTTCTCGTGGCGCACGTGGGCGACTGGGCTCCGGCCTTCGTGGAGAAGGCACTGACCAAGGCCGAGACCGATTTCTATCGCGGGCACCTCACCATGCTGCGCGGATTCCTCGCCAGTGAGCGTGACCGGGTGCAGGCCCTGTTGGAAGACGCGGGAGCGGCGTCCTAGCGCGGGCAGCGGGCGCGCACCTCGCGTAAGAGAGGCAATGAAGCTATTCAGTCTGAAGGAATCGGTCTTCTTCGCTGGCCTGGTCCTGGGGCTGGGGGCGGCCGCCGTCCAGGCGTACTTCCGGCTCATCCCCCCCGTGGCCTACGGCGTTTGCATGGTCTGCCACCCCAAGGAACTGGTGAACTGGCTGGCGGACCACCTGCTGGGGACGCATTGGGGCTATTCCATGGCCTCCATGGAGGCGCCGATCCTCACCGTGGTAGGGGTGGCTGTTGGCGCCCTCATCGCTGCCCGCCAGCACGGCGAGTTCAGCCTGCGCCCAGCACGGCAGCCGCTCTTCTACTTCATCAGTGGTTTCCTCATGCTTAACTTCGGCCTGGTTCTGGGTTCCTGCCCCATACGAATCGTGCTGCTGAGCGCCTACGGTAGCATCCTGGGTCTCGTTGGCTGGGCATTCGTCGTGATGGGTGTCGGTTTGGGCATACTGGCGATGCGCTGGCAGGCAGGCAAGTCGAACTGAAGGAGAGCGGCACAAGGAGAGCGGCACAAGGAGAGCGGCACATGGACGCCTTGAACTGGAGCCCGTGGCGGTTGCAGAGCCTGACGATGGCCTGGACTTCCGCTGTGTTCCCGGGGAGGGTCACCGCCTCGAAGGGGGGCACGAAAAGCTGCGGCGTGGCCACCAGCCCCGACCGCCAGGCGTAGGCGTCCAGTATGACCGGGTCTTCCGATACGTTCTCCGGTCCCACCACGTCTTCCAGGGCACGGTAAATATCTTTTTTCAGAGCCATGATTGATGCCCTCCTCTTCAGACTGACCTGGCCAGCAGCTCGATGACGTCATAGACCTTGAGGCGGCGGCCGTTTTCCCCGAGGGCGTCCCGGAAATTGCGCTGGCACCCGGGGCAGGCGGTAACGATGGCCCCGGCGCCGGTGGCCCCGGCTTCTTTGATTCTCTCCCCGGCCGTCCACCGGGCGAAGTCGGGATTCGTCTCCTTGACCCCGCCCCCGGCCCCGCAGCACCAGGCATATTCCTTCCGCCGGTCCATCTCGACCAGGCTGAGGCCGGGGATGCTGGCCAGGACCTCCCGGGGCGGCTCGTAAACGCCGTGGGTGCCCCGGCGGAACTCCCGGGGCGGGTCGAAGACGCGTATCTGGCCGGGCACCTGCCGGCCCTGCCAGTGTATATAGGGCTCGCCCAGCCTCCCGAGGTGGCAGGGGTCCTGGTAGGTGACCCTGGCGCTGAACTTCCGGGCGGGCTTGAGCCGGTCTGCCCTGAGCAGCCGGGCCAGGTACTCGGTGGTATGCAGGACTTCCACCTTTCCCTTCAGATTGAACTTGTCGTAGAGCACCTTGAACCCGTAATAGCAGTCGGCGCAGCCCGTCACCACGATGCCCGTCCCGGATTTCTCCCAGAGGGCGGCGTTGGCCCGGGCCTGGTTGAGGAAATCCTCCTTGTAGCCCGTCTGGTAGGCGCGACTCCCGCAGCAGGGCTCTTTAGTGTAGGCGATACCGAAGTCTATGCCTGCTTTGTTGAGCAGGGCGACGGTGTCCCTGGCGACCTTCCACAGGTCGGGGTCGTAGGCGGTGCGGCAGCCGGCGTGGTAGATGACGCTGACATTCTGCCTGGTGTAGTCTTTAACGTTCAGCCCCGCCGCCCAGTCCGCGCGCCGGGCCCTGGCCCCCGGCACCATCGTCCCCTGCTTGTGCAGGCTGTCGATGGTCTTATCGAGGGCGGGGATAGTATGGCCGTCGGCGACGCATTGAAGCCGGGTCTCGTTAATCGGCTCGAGCACCTCCATGTCCATGCTGTACTTGCAGGAGATATCGCAGGCGCCGCACAGCTGGCAATTATAGACCACCTCCAGCAGCTTTTCGGAGTAGGTAAGACCCCTGGTCAGCATGGCCATGGCGAAGTTCAGGCGTCCGCCGCCGGAGTAGGCATGGAACTTGAACCGGGTGACGCTGGGGCAGGCATTGGCGTTGGCCACGCCCTTGACCTTCTCCAGCGGTATGAACTTGCAGCAGGAGCAGCGGCAGCACATCTCCATCTCGTCACGGTAGTCGGCTAGTGCCATCTCTCGTCCCTCCTTAAATCGTGTCCGGACGCCGGTTGCTTTTTTAAAAACAGAGCTTGCCCGGGTTCATCACGTAGTTGGGGTCGGTGATTGACTTGACCTTTTTCAGGGCAGCCACGGTGGCCGCGTCCCGGTTGATAATCATGCCCGCGGTCTCACCGTAGGGGCGGGAGAAGAAGGCACCGGCTGCCATCAGGTCTTTCACGGCGGCGGCGGTCAGCTTTCTCAC
>JAZDOA010000005.1:0-20141 GCA_043799175.1 Pseudomonadota bacterium
TGACGCTTTGGTATCAGGGGTTCAACGCGTCTCCAGAACTCCTCAGACACTTCCCAAGCACAGACTCGCGCCATAACGCACCTCCCTGGGCAACCATAGGAGAGTGCAGAAAAAAGTCAACCTAATTACGGATAAGTTCTAAGATGCTCAGGAAAAGAAATTCCAAGAAGGAATTGTTTGAGTATGATGTTGTCGCTACAAATAAGATATGATAATGGTCGTCGATTAGTTTCATGAAATTGCTATAGTAAGGACGAACACTGCTTCATAACTGACTCGGAATGAGCGCAACGCCGCGGATGGGTGTTTTTCAACGGGCTGCTAACCCCGACCTCCTGTCTTGGAGGAGGAAGAGGAAAACCTCAGGGTAAGCAGGCAGGCGCCGTCCTCGAAGATGCTTTCGATCTCGTGGCCGTCCGCGCCGCGCATGAGCGCCAGCATGGGCAGGTTGTCCTGCAAAATGTAGGCGGTCAGTCCGGAAATGCCCTTCCTGCTGGCGATTTCTATCAGGTAAGACATCAGGTAGCGGCCGATCCCCTTGCCGTGCCACTGGCCGTGGACTGTAAAGTCCACCTCGGCCAGATTCACGCGTTCATCCAGTATGTACCTGGCCAGGGCCACGATGCGCTCCGAGTGCCGCCCGCCCGCCACGGCCACGATGGCCACTTCCTTGATGAAATCCACATTTACCATGGGCTGGGCGTAGCGGTGGGAGAAGCCCGAGAGCGAGCAATGGAAGCGGCGGTAGATGTCGGTCTGGGCCAGGGAGTAGAAGAGTTCCTGCAGGGCGCGTTCATCAGTGGGTTTTATGGGTCTGAAGAATATCTCCTCGCCGCTCTTGAGGGTATGAAACCGCTCCAGTTCCTTGGGATATACCGCCGCAGGCGGCAGCATCTGGTCTTGATAGACCAGATGGCGCTCCTTGGCGGCCGCCAGGAGGGCCTCGCGGTGGTCGGGGTGGGCGATGCTGACCAGGGCCAGTGCCCGTTCCCGCAGCGTCTTGCCGTGAAGGTAGGCCACGCCATACTCCGTAATTACATAGTGGACGTCGCCGCGGGAGATGGTGACCCCGCCTCCGGTACTGATGTGGGGCACGATGCGCGACTTGCCCGCCTCGGTGGTGGAGGGCAGGGCGATGATGGGCCGGCCGCGGTTGGACCTGGCCGCCCCGCGAATGAAGTCGGCCTGGCCGCCGATGCCGCTGTAGAGGGTGAAGCCGATGGAGTCAGAGGCCACCTGGCCGGTAAGGTCAACCTCGAGGGCGCTGTTTATGGCCGCCATGCGGTCGTTGCGGGCAATGATGAAAGGGTCGTTGGTGTAGTCCGAAGGGTGGAACTCCACCATGGGGTTGTTGTGAATGAAGTCGTACAGGCGCCGGGACCCCATGGCGAAGCTGGCCACCAGCTTGCCGCGGTGAAGGGTTTTTAGGGAGTTGTCCACCGCCCCGGCCTCGATGAGGTTGATGAGGCCGTCGGAGAACATTTCGGTGTGTACCCCCAGGTGGCGTTTGTCGAGCAGGGAGCAGCAGCAGGCGTTGGGTATGGAGCCGTAGCCTATCTGGATGGTGGATCCGTCGTCTATCAGATCGGCGATGTATACCCCGATCTTCTCCGAGATTTCGTTGGGCTCGTGGGAGGTCAGCTCAAGCAGGGGCTCGTCGGACTCCACGACGGCGTCGAGGTCGTCTACATGGATGAAGCTGTCACCCAGCACCCGGGGCATCTGAGTATTCACCTGGGCCACCACGACGGAGGCGTTCTCGGTGGCGGCCTTGACAATATCTACCGATACCCCGAGGGAGCAGTAGCCGTGATGGTCCGGCGGGGAGACCTGAATCAGGGCCACGTCCAGCCGGATCTGGCCTCGGGCGAAGAGGCCCGGCACATCGGACAGATGGATGGGGCTGTAGTCGGCGCGTCCCTGTCCCACCGGGTCGCGGACGTTCTTGCCGATGAAGAAGGTCTTCAGCCGGAATCTGTCGCCCAGCTTCTCCTGGGTATAGGGGGCCACCCCCAGGGTGTGGATGTGCAGGACCTCGGTGTCCGCGAGCGGCTTCTCCAGCCGGCTCAGTGCCCTGATGAGATGCTGCGGCTCGCCGCAGCCCGAGCTGACGAAGACCCGCGCCCCCTTGCCGATTCGGGAGAGTGCCTGTTCCGCCGAAACGAGCTTGCGCTTGTAGTCTTCCCGCCAGGCGGCGTTCTTCAAGCGTCCTTCACCAGAAGGTAGAGGCCGCCTTCACCCGCATCGGGGGGCTCATCCTCACCTGAGAGGACGGCGAAGAGCCGCCGGGGGTCGGCTTTGGGCACGGCGGCGCAGGTGAGACGGAGCCGGCGGTCAAAAGAGCCTGCCTCGCGGCAGACCCGCCCCGCGGCCTCCTTGGTCTCCAGGGCCAGCAGGTCCAGGCTGACCCGCAGCTCGTCGGACCATTCCCTGGCCCGCAGCAGCGCCTGCATGCTCGACAGCCTGGCCAGCAGCCCTCGCAGGGGCCCGGTGTTGGCCGCGCGCCGATCGAGGAGGTCGTTCATGTCCAGTCTGGCGGCGTCGGGCAGATCCAGATCGAACTCCATGGGGTCGAATTCCAGCGGCCCGGAGTCTGGCGACTGCGTGGCCGCTTTTCCCACGCGCCGGCCCGCTACCTCGAGAAGGTGCTCGTGGGTGGCTCTGCTGTCGGTTATGGGGGTGCCGAAAAAGCACCGGGTGGCCGACCACAGCCTGGCGTAGGCCACCAGCCTGCCCCCCAGGGTCAGATCCTCGGAGACAGAGGGCGTTTTTTCGGCATCTCCCTTTTCGGCGAAGGCGGGCCGTCCGGTGTCCATTTCATCGAGGTCCAGGCCCGTCAGCCCGATCAGGTCCCGCTCCTGGCGGCGCACCCGGTCGAGCAGAATTTCTATCTCCTCCTACTGCCGGTCGTAGTCGTGGGCCAGGCGCAGCAAAACCTGCCAGCTGATGTCCGGCGGCAGTTCAGTCTGGCCGGCGGCCAACCCCCGGCCTTCCTGGCGCAGGGCGCGTTTCACCTCTTGGGGTGTTTCTTCCTGGGGGCGCACGCGGTGCTGGGCGTACAGGGCGTAGGCACCGCCCTGGTGGTCCGCCGCCCAACGCAGATAGTCGGCAAGCACGGCGTCCAGGGTTCTGCGGCGCTCCGGGCTAAGGGCCGGCTCCACCAGATCCACCACGTTACCGAGACCTTCGTGGGTGGGGTGTGGCAGTCCGGGCGGCTGAAGCAGCCTGAAGTGGCCGAAAAGATATGCCAGCCGGTTGATCGTCAGCCGCCTGGCGTGGGTGACGGGATACAGAACTGTTGACAGTTCGAAGTCGGTAGTCATTTCGAAGTCGGTGCTCATTTGCAAAAGACGCTCTCTTCCACGAAGCGATGCTGCCTGACGTATTCCGCCGGAAGGCCTATCCCCTTGGCTCGCGCCACCTCCAGGCCCCGCCGCAGCAGGCCGGTCGCCTCCTTGGCGTTGAGCCGCACCCCACCGGACATGGTCATTTCCTCGCTCTGGCCGGGGGTCAGATTTCGAGATGCCTCGAAGTCCGTCAGGGCCCCTTCGGCATCGAGGCCGAAGAGGAATGCCTGTGCCAGGCCGCGCTCGCGCCGCCAGAGTGTCAGGAGGCGGTGGCCCTTGCCCTTGCCGGTGGAGGCCACGTAGCCGGCGACGTATTTTTTCCGCGTCAGGTAGGGAAGGAAGGGGCTGCCGGGGATGATACCGTTGTTTTCAAGTTCGCTCAGGGCGGCACGGGCCTGCTCTCTGGCCGGCAGGCTGTTGGCGAGCGTGCCGCAGAAGGCGATGAAGTCCGCGCCGGCGGGGCTGGGCTTTCTCAGGCAGAAGTCCATGAGTTCCATCAGGACACCGTCGCCACTTTCTTCGAGGCCGTAGATCAACGCCTGGGCCTCATCGGAGCCTTGGGCCGAGGCCACGGCCTGGATGAGCTGCTCCAGGGCTTCGAGAAGGTCGCGTCGGGTCTTGACCAAATTTAACCTCCGCCTTGGAGAGTTGGTCCAAGAACAATCTGCTGGAGTTTATCATCCCACACCCAGGAAAGAAAGCAATCGTGGCCGTCCTCAATCTCCCCGTAGGGCCGCCGGGGAGTTACTGCTGGTTCACAAAGGGCCTCGCTCGTGTAAGATAGTCCCAACAGATGAGGAGGCCTTCCGTGGCAACACCTTCCGATATACTGCGTGCTCTGAGGTCTCGGGCGGGTGATTTTGTCTCGGGGCAAGCGCTCTCGGACGACCTGCGGATAACCCGCACGGCCATCTGGAAGCACGTCAAGGCGCTGCGCGCTTCGGGCTACGCTATCGAATCGCGCCCCAAGCTCGGCTACCGCTTTGTCGCCGCCCCCGACGCCCTGCTGCCGACGGAGATCCCCGAGGGGCTGAACACGGCGTATGTCGGCCGCCAGGCCATAGCCTATTTTCGAAGCTGTCCTTCCACCAACGATGCCGCTCGCGATCTCGGCCGCCACGGGGCCGCCGAGGGCAGTCTGGCCATAGCCGAAGGCCAGACCAAGGGTCGGGGCCGGTTGGGTCGGGGCTGGTTTTCGCCTCCGGGCAAGGGCGTGTACGTGTCGGTGCTGCTCAGGCCGAACATCGCCCCCCAGGAATCCACCAGACTGACCCTCCTCGCCGCCGTGGCGGCCGCCGCCGCGGTGACCGGAGCCGGTCTCGGGCCGAATATAAGGTGGCCCAACGACGTCCTGGTCGGCGGCCGGAAGGTGGCCGGAATTCTGACCGAGCTGGAGGCCGAGGGGGACCGCGTCAATCAGGTCGTGCTGGGCGTGGGCATCAACGTCAACATCACGGCGAGCCTCTTCCCCCGCGCGCTCCGGGACAGCGCCACCTCGATGCGGATAGAGGCCGGAACCAGGCATTCCCGGCTGCGGGTGCTCCAGAATTTCCTCGAGGCCCTCGAGCGGCGCTACGAGCAGATGAAGGCGGGCAGGTTCGAGGCGGTGCTGGAGGAGTGGCGCGGGCTCGATATCACCAGGGGCTCCAGGGTCCGGGCCGTCCTGTTGGATGGCGAGATCGAGGGCCGCGCGACCGACATAGACCAGGACGGGGCACTGCTGATCGCCGCGGACGGAGGTTTTCAGCGGCGGATTACGGCCGGAGACATAAAGATTATCAGGCAGGCCAAGCCCGAGTGAGGGATCTGAGACAGGCTTCTCACCACCTGCCTTGCTCCGAGAAAGGAAACAATACATTGAACCCGCTCGCACCGAGACGCATCTTTCTTGTTCTCATCCTGGTCGCGCTCGCGGCCCTCGTGGCACCCCTGAGTGCCGGGGCTTCCACCTCGGCGCCCGCTGAGGAGCGCGCGCTGGCCAACGGTCTTAAGGTCGTGCTGCAAGAGAACCACTGCTCTCCGGTGGTGGCGATAGAGGTCTGGGTCAAGGCGGGCAGCCGTTACGAGGCCGATTCACAGGCAGGTATCTCCCACCTCATCGAGCACATGATGTTCAAAGGCACCAGGCGCCGGGCACCGGGGCAGATGGCCAAGCTCATCGAGGCCAGCGGCGGGAGTGTCAATGCCTACACCTCCTTCGACCACACCGTCTACTACGCCGTGCTGGCGGCCCGCGACCTGCCGCTGGGGCTGGACGTCCTGGCGGACGCCCTCTCGAACTCCCTTTTCGACCCGACGGAGATGGAACGCGAAAAGAAGGTGGTGATCGAGGAGATCCGGCAGCGCGACGACAGCCCGGACAACCGGCTTTCCGAGGAGCTGTTCGCGACCGCCTACAAGACGCATCCCTACCGGCGCCCCGTAATCGGCTCGGAGAATAAGGTGGCCTCCTTCAGTCGGGGCGACATCCTAAAATACCTCGCCAGGCGGTACCGGCCCGAGAACATGACCCTGGTGGTGGTCGGTGACGTACCCGCCGAGGCGGCATGGCCACTGCTGGAGAAGACCTTCGGGCAGATGCAGCTGGCTGACGCGGGCGGCGAGGGGGAGCAGGCCGGTACCGCCATCCCCTCGGAGCCGGCCCAGACGGCCTCTCGGGTGCTGAGCCTGGGGGATGACGTCAACGAGTCCTATCTGGAGGTGGCCTTTCATATTCCGGGGGTGGCCGACGACGACATCTACGCCCTCGACGTCCTCTCGGAGGTGCTGGGTGACGGGGCCAGCTCGCGGCTCTATCGGAGCGTGAAACAGGAGCGAGAGCTGGTGCACTCCATAGATGCCTCCTCCTTTACGCCCACCGACCCCGGCCTGTTCTTCATTTCTTGCGCGCTGGAGGCGGCCAAGGCCCCGGCGGCCCTGGCGGCCCTGTTGGAGGAGGCCTTCAGGCTGCAAATGGAAGTGCCTGCCGCCGAGGAGATGGCCAAGGCGCGGCTGAGCACGGAGGCGTCCTTTCTGCGGGGGCGGGAGACGGTGGAGGGTCGTGCCCGCCAGCTCGGCTATTTCCAGACCGTCCGGGGGGACTGGCGGCTGGAGGAGGATTATCTGGCCCGGGTGCGGGCCACTAAGCCCGAAGACGTGCGGCGGGTGGCCGAAAAGTACCTGCGGGCGAGCAACATGACCGTCGCCCTGCTGGCGCCGAAGGGGCAGGAGACCCTGCTCAAGGAGCAGGTCGTGGCGGCGGCCGTCGGGAAGGCGCTCGAGGCGGCGGCCAAGGTAGCAACGCCCGCCGCCCGCGCGGGGTACCCCAGCCCCCAGGCGGTGGTGGTCAAGCAGGTGCTGCCCAACGGCATCGATCTCCTGGTCAAGGAAAACCCTGGCTCGGGCACGGTGGTGGTGCGGGCCGTGGTCATGGGTGGCCAGCGCTATGAGGATCCGGCGTGGGCGGGCGTGGCCAATTTTGCCGCCGCGATGCTGACCAAGGGCACCGCGTCCAAGGACGCCCGGCGGATGGCCACCCTGATCGACTCCATGGCCGCCGGGATCTCGGGCTTCTCCGGCCGCAACAGCATGGGGTTGTCGGGTGATTTTCTGGCCGAGCGCTTCGATGAGGGGCTGGCCCTCTTCGCCGAAGCCCTCCGTTTTCCGGCGTTCGACCCGGCGGAGGTAGAGAAGATGCGGACCCTGGTGCTGGCGGGCATCAAGAGCCGCGAGGATGAACTTACTCAGGTGGTCATGGATCTGTTCAACGCAACCCTCTATGGCCCGCACCCCTACGGCCGCACCCTGCTCGGCACTCAGGAGTCGGTCCAGGGGCTGAAACGGGAGGACCTGGCAGCCTTCTGGGCCCGCTACGCGCAACCCAAGGGGATGGTCATATCCGTGGTGGGAGACATCGACGCCGAGCATGCCTGCCGGAAGGTGGCCGAACTCTTGGGCGACTGGCGGGGCGAGCCAGGCAGCCCGCCGGTCGTTGCCGCGCAGCAGCCGCTCCGGTGTGTCACCAAGGTAAGCAGGGCCAGAGACGCGCGCAACCAGGTCAATCTGCTGCTGGGCTTCAGGGGCCTGACGCTCACCGATCCCGACCGCTACGCCCTGGACGTGCTCGATGCCGCGCTCTCCAGCCAGGGCGGGCGCCTGTTCGTGCGCCTGCGCGACGAGCTGAGCCTGGCCTATTCGGTAAGCTGCTTCAGCAGTGAGGGAATCGAGCCGGGCAGCTTCGCGGTGTTCATCGCCACCAGCCCCGATAAACGCGAGCGGGCGGTAGGCGAGATCATCCAGCAGTTGAAACAGGCCAGGGCGGGTCTGGCCCCGGAGGAGCTGGAGCGCGCCAGGCGCTTTCTGGTGGGCAATTACCTGATAGGGCTGCAGAGCAACTCGGCCCAGGCCAGCCAGATGTCACTGGATGAACTCTACGGGTTGGGCTATGACTACGGCGCTCGTTATGCGGCCGAGATAGAGAAAGTAAGCCTCGCCGACGTGAAGCGCGTGGCCCGGAAATATATAGACCTGAAGCGATACCTGCAGGCGGAGGTGGGGCCGGCCGCCGCTCTGCCCCACGGCGGCAAGCTGCCATAATATCAGCTCGCGGAGGAGGGCATGACGACCCTGCTGTCGATATAAATCTTGAAAGATAACGGGCAGGAGAGTAAACTGCGCTCTGCAAGGAGTGATGAAGGCATTCACGCTTTTTTCGTCAAGTAGAATATTATCCTGAAGCCGGTCTGGATGCTGGTTCGTCGTGTAACGGCGGATGCCGCACCAGGTCGTTGCTCCCGAGGTGGAAAAGATGAATTCTCCAGTTCACGGCTGGTGGCCGCGGGCAGTCGTTGCCGCCGGCACGGTTTCGCTGATGTTCGTATTGGCCTGCCAACAGCAGTCCGAAAAGCCTTCCGAAGCCACGGGCGGCCAAAAGGCTGCCAGCCCCACCGCGCAGATGCCGCAGAATATGCTCGATGCCTTGCACGGCAAGACCGGCGAGACCCCTTCGCTCCAGCCGCAGGGGCCGATGCCCGCGCCGGGGCAGACGGTACCGCCCCAAGGGATGGCCGCGCCGTCCATGCAGGGTGTGCCCCAGCAGGGTATGCAGGGGATGCCCAACAAGGGGGTGCAAGGTATGCCGAAGGGCATGAAGGGCATGCCCATGCGGCTGGGGGCGGTGCCCAAGAAGATCGTCGTCCCCGCGCAGGTAAAGAACGGCTGGAAGGCCGTGGTGCTGGAGATGACCGAAACCGGGGGCGCTTCGAAGAGCTACGAAATCGCCGTCAACGGCGGAATGGCCGTCCCCGGTAGTGGACTGACCCTGAAGGTCGTGAGCTTCCTGCCCGATTTCAAGATGACGGCCGAGGGGTTCACTTCGTCGTCCAACGAGCCGAAGAACCCGGCCGCCAAGGTGGTCGTGGTGGAGAAAGGCAAAACGATCTTCGAAGGGTGGCTGTTCAAGCTGCATCCGGACGTTCATCCGTTCCAGCATCCGAAGTATCGTCTGACTCTGAAGAATGGGGTTGCCGCCTGAGTTCTGAGTAGTGTGGCCAGGCGCCGCTGGAGAAGCAGGGTGAATGCCGTGAACGTGAAGACGCCAAGGTTGGGGCCGTGCCTCGGGGTGCTGCTCGCGGCACTCCTGGGGGTGTTCGGTGGGGTACCCGAGGCCGGCGCCCGCATTGCATCCAGGGCCTGTGCCAAGTGCCACACCATGCATAACTACGATGTGCGCAACACCGCGAGCGGCGGCGTAATGACGAAGCGTTACAAGAAGGGCGGCACGTTCGAAGCCGGAACGTCGGGAGAGTTCAACCCCTGCCTGATGCGCATCTCGGGGTGCGTGGGCTGTCATGTAAACGTTGGGGGCTCGGACACCATAGACGACGTGGACGGCACTCCCATGGCTTACACTACCTCGGAGCCTTCCAACGGCATCGGCCTGGCTGGAGGCAACTTCTGGTGGTGGTTGAACGGTGGGAAGGGTGATGCCAGTGCTCACAACGTGATTGCCTTGGGGAATAGTGACGCCACGTTTACGGGCAAGGAGCCGCCAGGAGCGGATACCACTTATACGCATTACTATTATGACAAAACCTTAGGGCTGGGTTGTTCCGGCAGCCAAGGCTGCCACGGACGGCCGAATGTAGCCGATGAGTGGGCTGCCATGAAGGGTAGCCATCACCGGACCGATAAGTTCATTAGCGGCAGTAACTACGTTGACGGCACTACCTTGGCCGCCAGCTACCGATTTCTCATGGCATACTATGCCGGAGATACCCTCGATGGGATCAGGGGCTGGGAGGATGGTGCGTGGGAGCAGACCCCCAGTAAGGACAAACATAACGAGTATGACGGCAATATATGCAGTGTTTGCGCGCGGTGTCACAGAAACTTCCACACCTTCGATAGTACCCACGTCGGTACGCAATCACCCTGGTTCTTGCATCCTACTGAGATTTATCCCATTGATAACTCTGGAGAATATGCGTATTACAAGGACTACAACAATACTGTGCCGGTAGGACGCGCTGGAGTCATACCGACCGCGCCTTACCAAAAAATTTGGGATAAAGATCCCTTTGTAATATGTCTGACGTGCCACCGCCCCCACGGCTCAAAGTACTGGAAGCTCCTGCGGTGGGATTACCGCCAAGATTATGTGACCGGCTGCGGCACCTGCCATACTTATCATAAGTAGCCGGGCTATTCTGGAGCGGCCGGCATGAATGCCCTTTCGCAAGAGGTCAGTGGGCCTCGGCCCAGGAGCGGCCGGCGGCGGCCTTGACTTCCAGCGGCACCCTCAGCTCTACCGCCCGGGTCATCTTCTCTCTCACCAGCCCCTCGATGACGAGAAGCTCAGCCTCCGGGACCTCGAGCACCAGCTCGTCGTGGACCTGCAGGATGATGCGGGTTTGCAGGCCCTGGCGGCGCAGGGCGGCGTGCAGATCCAGCATGGCGCGCTTGATGACGTCGGCTGCGCTGCCCTGAAGCGGGGCATTGACGGCGGTCCGCTCGGCGAGTGCCCTGATGTGAGGGGTTCTGCTGGCCAGGGCGGGTACGTAGCGCCGCCGCCCGAGAATGGTCTCGACATAGCCTCTGGCGCGGGCCTGGGCCAGGGTGTCTTGCCAATATTCGCTTACCCCTGGGTGGCTGGCGAAGTAGCGGTCTATGTATTTCTGGGCCTGGCGGCGCCCAATGCCCAGCTCCTTGGCCAGGCCGAAGGCACTCATGCCGTAAATGATGCCGAAATTGATGACCTTGGCCTGGCGGCGCATCTCCTCGGTGACCATCTCGGGATGTATGCCAAAGATTCGGGCGGCGGTGCGGGCGTGGATGTCGGTGCCGTTGCGGAAGGCCTCGATGAGGGCGCGGTCGTTGGAGAGGTGGGCCAGCAGCCGCAGCTCGATCTGGGAATAATCGGCGGAAAGCAGCCGGCAGCCCTGTTCAGCCACGAAGGTGGCGCGGATGCGCTTGCCGTGTTCACCCCGAACGGGAATGTTCTGCAGGTTGGGGTTGCTCGAGGATAGCCTGCCGGTGGCGGTCACGGTCTGATTGAACGAAGTATGGATGCGTCCCGTGGCCGGGTTGATGAGTTTGGGAAGGGCATCCACGTAAGTACCCTTGAGTTTGGAGAGCAGCCTGAACTCGATTACCTCCTTGGGCAGGGGATGAATCTGGGCGAGCTGCCCCAGGACCTCGAAGTCCGTTGACCAGGCGGTGCGCTTGACGGTGCGTTTTCCCAACGGAAGGCGCAGCTTCTCGAAAAGGATGGCGGCAAGCTGTCGGGGGGAGTTGATATTGAACTCCTCGCCGGCCAGGGCGAATATCGCCGCCTGGCGTTGGTGCAGTTCGCTGTCGAAGTCGCGGGCGATGAGGGCCATGGCGCCGTGGTCTATCTTGACGCCGGCCAGTTCCATATCGGCGAGCACGCGGGCCAGCGGCAGCTCGAGCTCCTCCAGCAGCCCTTCTAGGCCTTCGCCGGCAAGTTCCTCGGCCAGCGGCCTGGCGCACTGCCGCGCTGCCTGAGCGCGGGTGCAGGCCCGGGTGGCCTCCTGCTCCAGGCTTGGCGGGGCCGCGTTTCGGGTCCTGTTGCCTGCCTCGGGCTCCAGCCTGCGGTCGAGGCGTTCCCTGGCGATGCTTTCCAGGCCGTGGTCATGGCGCTCCGGGTTGATCACGTAAGAGGCCAGGCTCAGGTCGAAGACGGGGCCACGGAGCTCGATGCCGGTACCAGCCAGGGCCAGCAGGGTGGCCTTCAGCGAAGGGACTATCTTTTTCAGCTCCGGGTTTTCGATTATGGGCGCCACGGCCGCCAGCAGGGGCGAAGAGGCCCCTTCTTCGAGGGGTACAAACGCGGCCTCGGCCGGCGTGGCGAAGGCCAGGCCCTGGAGCCTGGCGAAGACGGAGGAAGGGTAGGCAGCCTCGCGGCGGGTCCGCGCCTCGAGGGAGAAACAGCCGGTTTTGGTCAACCTTGCGGACAGGGCAAGCAGGTCCTGGGGGGCGGTGAGGCAGGCTTGCGGTCCGGCGTCAAGCCCGGCGGTCGGGGTGATCTCCTCGAGCAGCCTGGTGAACTCCAGTTCCCG
The DNA here is from genome assembly GCA_043799175.1 of Pseudomonadota bacterium. GTDB lineage: Bacteria > Desulfobacterota > JAZDOA01 > JAZDOA01 > JAZDOA01 > JAZDOA01. The sequence continues at coordinate 11,906 of JAZDOA010000005.1, forward strand.
GAAGAGTTGCCTGAGCCGAACGATGTCCAGCGGGCGGCGCCGCAGGCCGGCCAGGTCGATCTCGACAGGGACGGCGTCGTCGAGCAGTACAAGTTCCTTGGAGAGGCGGGCCTGCTCCATGTTTGCGGCCAGGGACTGACGAAGCCGGGGCTTGTCTATCTGATCAAGGGAGGCCAGAAGCTCCTCGACCGAGCCGAAGCGCTGGATCAGCTTCACGGCGGTCTTTTCGCCGATGCCCGGCACCCCTGGCACGTTGTCTATGGCGTCGCCCACCAGGGCCATGACGTCGGCTACTTGGCGGGGCTCGAGGCCGTAGCGTCCTCGTACCTCTGGCAGGCCCAGAACGACGTCCTTCATGGGATCCCAGACGGTGATGCGGGGGCTGACCAGTTGCAGCAGGTCCTTGTCTCCAGAGACGACGACAACCGCCCAGCCCTGGGCCTCCGCGCGGCGGGCGATGGTGGCGATGATGTCGTCGGCCTCAAAACCCTCCAGCTCGAAGGCGGACAAATTGAAAGCGGCCACAATCTGCTTGATATAGCCTATTTGCGGCCGCAAATCCTCGGGCATGGGGGGGCGGTTGGCCTTGTAGAACTCATAGGAGCGGTGACGGAAGGTCTCTCCCCGGGCGTCGAAGACCATCGCCGCATACCCGGGCTGCTTCTCGCTCAGCACCTTGTAGAGCATGTTGGTGAAGCCGAAGGAGGCATTGGTGGGTATGCCGGCGCTGGTGGACAGGCCGCGAATGGCGAAGAATGCCCGGTAGATGTAGGAACTGCCGTCAAACACGAACAGGGAGTCCGGACTGGTGGCTTCTTTCATAGCTTCCTCAAACACCTAAAGATAGCCTCTACAATTACCGATGCGAACACTAGAAGTTACTTGAAATATTTCGTGCATAAGGTTATACTGCGTTTGTTTCCCGTGCAAGGCCAGGCAGCGAATCTCCGGGCGATACCCAGGTGATTATCCATGGAGTCTCCTCATCTTAGGTGTGGGAATCCGGCCACTGGCCTGCTTGGCTTATGCCTGCTGGTCTTATCGGGCATCGTGCTGGCCGGCTGCCTCATGACCAGCAAGGAACAGCGCCCCGAAGACGAAGGAGGCTTTGGCCAGGTAGTCGTCTATGTCGGCCTGCCGGCCGCCAGCGAGGCCGGTCTGGCCTTCGAGGCCACCGCCCTGGAGGTCAAACCAGCCGAGGGGGAATGGCGGCGCCTGATGACGGGCCCTCTGCGGCTGGACTCTCAGGCCATGCGCGGCCAGCAGGTGCTGGTAGCGGAGCGGACGCTTCCGTCCGGGCAGTACTCGACGCTGCGTCTTTATTTATCCAACGCGTCCCTTGAGCGCAAGGGCAAGGCGCTGACACTCGCGCTGCCCGAAGGTGGATTCGTTGACTATCCGTTCGCCTTCCGGGTGGAAAGGGGCCAGACCGCCAGCGTTCTGCTCAGTTGGTCGCCGGATGATTCTCTGGTTGATGGCTGTCTTCTGCGGCCGGCTTTTTCAAGGCAAACGGCGACGGGGGCGGCGCGGAGCCTCGAGGTCTACGTCACCAATGAAGGGTCGAATAACGTATCGGTCATAGACCGCCAGGCCGGTCTGGTGGTCAAGACCATCGGTGTCGGGGCCGCCCCGAGGGGCATATGCTGCGGGTCTTTTGAATCGCGCACCAAGCTGTTCGTGGCGAACTCCGGCGACAACACCGTATCAGTAATCGACCCGGTGGCCAACCTGGTCGAACAGACCATACCATTGCGGTTCGGCGAGCGGCCGGAAGACATCGCGGCCTATGCGGGTGGGGCGGTTTACGTGGCCAATTATGGCTCTCAAAACCTTTCCATCATCGATCCCACCTTCCTGCGCGAGGTGGACCGCGTCGGTGTCGGAAGGGGGCCGGTGGCCTTGGCCATGGATCCGTCGGCCGAAAAGATAATGGGTGCGGTGGGCCTGCCGATCGCGGACCTCAATCTGTGGCGTTCTTATCGGCAGAGCCACTTTTATGTGTACGTAGCCAATGAGCTTTCCAACTCCGTGACCGTGGTGGTCTGCCGGGCCTCCGACGGTCTGCCTGAACCGGGAAGCACGATGGAGCTCCGGGTTGAGTTTTCCCCGGTCGGTTTGGCTGTCGACGCGGCGCGGGCCAAGGTCTACGTGGCCAACCGCGACTCCACCAATCTGAGCGTGATAGACATCATCCAGCTGATCAGGGGGCAACAGGCGGGCGCGGTGACCAGCATCAGGAACGTTGGCAACAATGCCCGGTCCGTCGTCCCGGATCCTTTGTTCGAGCGACTCTATTTGCTCAGAGCGGCTCCCGACGAGGTTGACTTTATCCAGACGACCTCCTCGCCGGTCATCCGGGGGGGGATTGTCTCCATCCTGGGGGCCGTGAAGGTGGGCGAAAGGCCGCGGCGATTGGTATTGGATCCCGAGGCACAGAAGCTTTACGTGACATGCCAGGGATCCGACAGCCTGAACGTGATCGACAAAACGTCAAGGAAGGTGCTGCAAAGGATTGAGGTAGGCCATCTTCCCTATGCCGTGGTCATAATTCCGTGAGAGCCGCTTTAGAGCTGTTGGCCCCGGAGAGGAGCGTCCAGTGAAAGCCGCGCGGGTGCTTGTCGTGCTCATGACTCTCGCTTGGCCGGCGGCCGCATGGGCGGTGGTGCATGGCTATGTGAGCACATCGTACAGCACCGCCAGGTCACATACGGAGGACAGCCCGACGACGTCCAGCCAATCACTGACCGAAAACCTCGGCGCGACCCTCGGGGGGAGTTTTGGGCCGAAGATCGGCTATTCAGGCGGCCTGCAGGGTACGGAGGCCCATTCCTGGACAGGCGGAGATGGAGCCGCCGGGAGCCAGACCAACTCGTCGAGCGCGAACGCGGACGTCAACCTGAACTATTCAGATCCGCTGTTCAGCCTGTCATCGGGCTACCGGCGCTCCGAAGCGTGGGCCGGAGCCAACTTGGCAAACGACGAACGGCAGACGGGAGATTTCTATTACGGCAGATTTTCGATCTCGCCCTTGCGGCTTCCCATGGTATCAGTACAGGTTGACCGTATGTACGCTTATGACCATCTGTTCCCAAGGACAGTGGACCAATACAGTCAGGGGCTGATGGCCAGCACCAGTTACCGCTGGGAGTCACTTAACATGTCTTACAGCTTCTCGAACAGCACCGCCAGGGAGGGTGACTCGGGTGATTCGGGTGACTCGGGTGACTCGGGATCATCGAGCAGCCAGTCGCAGTCCGGACAGGTCGACTACTCTCATAGCTTTTGGGGCAAGCTGCCGGTATCGGTTGGCTACCAGACGAGCAGCAGCACCTCGGAGGGCATGGGTGAGAGCATCAACGGCGGAGGCGGCACGCCGCTGCCTGGCCTGAGCCCGGCGTATGCGGCGTCCAATGATCCCCTGAGAGGGGCCCGATTGACGGAACTCACCCTGCTGGCCGCGGGCACGGGCCTCTCCGCGCCTCTGGATGCGATCGGGCGCAACATTGGCTTCAAGCTGGCGGTGGCCGCCGTCTGCAACCAAATTGTGCTGACCGTAAACGACACGGGTCTCATCAGGCCCGTCAGCTGGGAGGTCTATGCCAAGAATGCCACGGATTCCTCCTGGAGCCTCCTGGGCTTGGTGAACGACACCAAGAGATTCGGCGCGGCCATAACCATAGATTTCACAAACACCCAGTCCTACACCTGGTACAAGGTGGTCAACACCAGCAATATTATCGTGCTTCCCGGCATCACCGTCTCAAACATCGCGGGATATCGCGGCGAGGCTTCCGGTCCCCGGCAGACCTCCGGTTCCATTTCCCAGTCGCTCAGTCTGAGTGGTTCGGCTCAGGTTTACAGCAATGTTTCCATGAGCATGAGCTTTTTCATCGACAAGTCGGACACGCAACCGGACAGCTATCAGCGCTCCCTGCTCGATTTCCTCGGCTCGTTCACCAAAGGATCCGTGGAGCGCCCCGGAGGGGGGGGCTCGCAGAGTAACGTATCGCGCTCCTTTGGGCCCAGCCTGAGCTGGCTGCCGCTGCCCTGGATGACGGCCAGTGCCAATTACAGTCATTCGGATTCCTTCGACAGTACCAAGACGACTGATTCAACCAGCGACTCCAGTTCAGCCAGCCTGAGTGTCACGCCCCTTCCCACCCTGAACTCGACGCTCTCCTACGCGCACTCCACCGGGAGTTCGCTGGCAGACGGGAAGTGGGCGAGCAGCACCAGCGATTCAGTCTTTCTCTCGACAACGGCCCGCCTGCTGGACGGACTCGACGGCACGGCGGATACCGGCTATTCGACCTCCGCGAACGGGGAAGGGCAGAGCTCAAGCAGCTATTCCATCCATGGTTCGCTCAATGCCCAGTTCACGCCGAACGTTTTCGGCTCCGTGAACGGCAGCTTCAATACCTCCTCCGGATCGAGCGGCGCGGGGAGTAGCTCGCGCACGGGCAGCATGATGCTGGGTTGGCGGCCCACCTCGCACGTGAACGCGTCATACAGCCTGAATGGCAGCAGTTCGGGAGAGAGCAAGAGCATGTCCCAAAGCCTGTCTGTTGCCTGGCTGGTGCTGCCCGCCATACACCTGAGCATGAGCGGCACGCAGTCCCGCACCTATCCGGACGGCGCCATAGCGGAGTCCCTGGGGACGCAGGTCGGCTACTACGTGAGCAAGAACGTTGACTTTCAGGCGGCGTATGCGTTCAGTTCCACGAAGAATGAAAAGACAGCAACCAGCGATTCGCTGAACCTTTTCATGAATGGGCGGTTCTAGTGAGGGGTGGGGTGGGCAACGGCAGGCTGCTGAAATCTCTAATGCCGCTTCTGGCTCTGCTTGCCGCGGTGGCAGGCTGCGGAGGGCCGCGCTATTACCGCCTGCCAATAGATCTGGATCAGATCAAGAGCGTGGCGGTTCTGCCGCTCCAGAACCTGACTTCAGACCAGACCGCGGCCGACAAAGTGCGGCGCGTGCTGGTGGCGGAACTGCTCGCCCAAGGCAAGCTTGACGTGATCGAATCCGGGTTGGTGGACCGCACGGTGTACCGTAATACGGCCAGCCGCTATGCGCTCACTCCCGAGGAGGTTCAGGCCGTGGGGCAGGAGCTTGGCGTGCGGGCGTTGATAACCGGCTCCGTTTCCTCGTACGGCCTCTCGCGGTCCGGGGGCAGCCTGGAGGCACCGGAAGTGGCCGTGGAGCTTTTCATGCTCGATTGTGAAACGGCCTCCGTGATCTGGTCGGCGGCGGAGGCCAGGAACGGCCTTACCTTCGGGGTGCGGAACTTCGGGACGGAGCCCCTGCGACTATCGGACCAAGCCGGCGCCGTGATTCATTCCATGGCGGCCACACTCTCCGCGCCGGCTACCAAGCAGGCGACGGTCGTGGACTTCCGAACCGCGGCGAGACGTCGCAAGCAGGAGGAGGCGGCGGCCGCGAAGGGAAACAGAGAGAAGTATCTTGGTGATGTCCAGGCGGCGGTGTCAGACGGCCTGGCGCAGCAGGTCACCCAGGGAGTGCTGCGGATTAAGCGCCTTGACGACCGCGTCAGCATGCTGTTCGCGATGGATGTATTCTTCGATTACGGCAAGACGGAGGTGTCCAGTGAGGGTGAGGCGGTGGCCAGGAATCTTGCCGCTATCGTCAATGAGAAGGCAGGTGGCATGACGATGGAAGTCATAATATACCCCGAGGCGGGCGCGCTTACCGAAGAGGCGTCCGCGCGCTACGCCTCCGTCTGGGACCTTACGGCGGCCAGGGTGGCCACCCTTCTGAGGCAGATTGAAAAGAACGGTGTTGACTCGTCCCGCCTCAAGGGGTCTTGCTACAGTGCCCAGAAAACGGAATCGGGGCTGGCTGACAAGGCGGAGATGCTCATCGTGCTTCCTCAGACGGGGACCGTCAAGGTGCCGCTGGACACAACGGAGGGTGACTGAGATGCTTCCGAGGAGGTTTACGGTCGCTCTGCTGCTGGCGGTTACAGTCGCGGGCTGCCTGCCTGGAGCCAGGCATGAGTATTATGTCCGTCCGGAGGCCGACTTCAGCTTCATTAAGCGAGTGGCGATTCTTCCCTTCGAGAACCTTACGCAGAACAAAGACGATGGGGAGAGGTTGCGGAAGATGTTCGCCTGCGAGCTCCTGGCCTCGGGGCTGGTGGATGTCGCCTCTCTTGGGGAAACGACCGCGGCGTGCACCAAGGCGGGCCTTGAATCGGGCGCGGCCGTCAAGCCTTCGGACGCCAAGAGCCTGTGCGGCGGCCTGGCGGTCCAGGCGCTCCTCTACGGCACGGTCTCGGCCTTGGGTGAATCCCGGTCGAGCGGCCCGGCGTCATCGTCGGGGGCCGAGGTGGCGGTGACGTTCGTCATGGTCGATGAAGCTGGCGCTACCATGTGGAGCAGCAACATCGTCACTTCGGGTGGCGGGTTCTGGACATACTATATGGGAGGCCGGGGCGAATCGGTCCACGAGACCTCGCTAAGAGCCATACGTAGGGCCATAAGGACGTTGCATCATTGAGACTCATCTCGGCAGGGAAGGTTTTGGTGGTCTTGTGCCTGTTGTTTTTGCTGGAGGCATGTGCGACATTGACGCCTGCTCCGACAGGCCAAGTTCCTGCCCCGAGCCTGCGGGTGGCGCTGATGCCGCTGCAAGACTATGGTGAAGCCATGGGGGGAGGGCTTGAGGTGCAGGGCCTGCTGGAGCGGGATCTTTCTCGATACGGCTATGAGATTCTGGACCAGGCCCGTCTCAAGCGGGTTCTGCTACGGGAGCGGGTACGCGGAGGCAGGGCCATCACCAGGGAGCTTGTGCGGATGATCGGCAACGAACTGGGGACACGCCTGATTCTTTCGTGCTCCGTGACCCAATATGGCGGGGGAGACGACCCGTGTTGTGGCGTGGCGGCTCACCTGACAGACACCCGGACCGGCCGGATCGTCTGGTCGGGCGCGGCGTCCTCGAGCGGATCCGAGCATGAGACTCTCCTTGGCCTCGGGAGAGTCAAAGAACCCTCGAAGCTGGCGGAATTCGTGGTGTCCGCTCTGCTCAAAGACCTTCCGCCACCCGAGGAGATGGCTGCCCATTTGGGGCGGATCGGGGATTAGGAGGCAGGCCGTGAAGAGACTGGTTCTTGTAGGCCTGGTGCTGCTGCTGACAGCCTGTGCCGCGCCGATGGGCCGGGCCGGCCTCTCCGAGAAGCAGCAGGTGTTGAGGGTGGCGGTGATGCCGTTCCGCAATGCCAGCAACACCGCGGACGCGGGCACCGTCACGACGGATCTGTTTATTCACGAACTGATGCAGTCCGACGTATTCGAGCCGGTGGAACCAGGTTTTGTACGGAAATTGCTAATAGATGAACGGACCAACTATCAGGAAATGAACCCGGAGATCCTTACCGCCCTTAGCGATGAGCTTGGGGTGGATTTGGTGATCCTGGGGGTGGTGGAGTCACGACAGCAGGGTGCCAAGCAGACAGCGGCACACTCCTCCCTTACCGTGAGCCTGCTCGCGACCAATGGGCATGGCCTCATTTGGGTGGGAGATGGGCGTCTGTCCGGAGAGGAAACGGACATCATTTTTAAGTTGGGGCGTCTTTGCACGGCAGATAAAGTCGCGCGGCGGGTGGCTCACGATCTCATCCGGCAGATGGAGGAAGTGGCCATAGCCAGAAAGGGTTTAATCGTCAATGAGAGTAACGGTACGGATTGGCGTCGTCGTCTTGGTCTTCTTGCTGGCAGCCATGCTGACAGGCTGCGCGAGCGGACGGGTGGTGGTCGCGACAGTGAACGGCGAGCCGATAATGGCATCAGACATCGAGCGGTCACTAGGTCGTTTGCACTCCGCCGAGACGGAGAGGAGGCCTGGCAAGGTCGATTTACAGGAGTACCTGCGGGAGGCGATCGACGACAGGTTAATGCTCCAGGAGGCCAGGCATATTGGACTCTTCGAACATCCATATGCCAAAAGCGCGGTCCACGATTTCTTATTGAGAATAGCGGTGAAGCGTCTTCACGCGGAGGAAGTGGTCGGGAAGAGTAAGGTTCCGGAAGAAGAAATCCGGAAAGCGTTCTTTGCCCGGGGCGACGAGGCGGGGGTCCTCTTTTTCAAGCTGGACACCGCCGAGAACGCTCAGGAAGCCGTTAGAATGCTGAAGGAGGGCGCGACGGCGGCGGAGTGTGCCAAAAAGTTCGGCCTCGACGAACCCAAGGAAAGCTTCATGCGACGGCACGAGGC
>JAZDOA010000006.1:0-5719 GCA_043799175.1 Pseudomonadota bacterium
GACCTCGACCCCCAGGGCCATCTGACCCAGTGCCTGGGGCTCAGCAACAAGACCGGCGGCAAGACGCTCTACAACGTCCTGGTGGGCAGAGAAGAGATACGCGACGTCATCGTTAAGTCGCCCCATCTGGCCACGCTTGACGTCCTGCCCTCCAACCTGAGCCTGTCTCCGACCGACATTGCCCTGCAGCCCATGAACGCGCGGGAACACCGGCTGCAAAGGGCCATGAGACCGCTCCTCGGAGACTACGAAGTCATCGTCGTGGACGCCTCGCCGTCCATCAGCCTCCTGAACCTCAACGCCATTCTGGCCTGCAACGACCTCGTGGTCCCGGTGCTCGCGGATTTTCTGTCGTATCATGGGCTGAAAATCCTCTTCGAGACCCTCGCCACAATAGAAGAAGATTTTGGCTTCATGTTCGACAACATTCATATCTTTCTTAATCGCTATAACGCCTCTCACCGTATCTGCCGGCGGTCACGCAAGGCCCTCGAGACTCATTATTCCAAGTACCTCCTGAAGACCATCATTCGGCAAAACACCCAGATAGCCGAGGCCACCAGCGAGGGCACCACGGTCTTTCAATACGCGCCTTCTTCCAGAGGTGCCGCCGATGTCGATCGGTTGGTCCGGGAAACAATGAAACTCTGATTAGGAGCTGTCTCATGAGTGATCAATTCGATCGACAAATAGCAAAACATTTTCTCAATATCAGCAACGAGCCCGGCGAAATCATCGGCAAACCGTGGGACGTGGTCATCGGGGCCGTGAAGGGAAACGGCAACCTTCCGAGCGACCCCCTGGAGGCCGTCCGTCAGGCCGACAGCCGGCTTCGCGGCTCGTTCACCGTGCGCGAGGCCGTGGAGCGGGATCTTCGCACCGCCAGGCTGGCGCTGAAAGAGGTGTCTAACATTAAGCGTAACCTGGAACGCACCGTTGAGGAACTCAACCGCATCCAGTTGCAACTGTCGACTATGTACGACTAGTCTGTCGGCTGTCCGCATGTGCCCTTCTCAAGCAACACACGCGGATGAGGGGATGTGCCCGAGGTGATGTGCCCGATGGGCACCAGAAAGTTCTTATGAGGGAGGAGCCAATGGCTGACGGTTTCGAAAGCAGTGTGGCACAACGAATGCCATCGACCAGGGCCCAGGCGCGCGCTGAAGTAAGACCGCTACGCAACGTTACCCCGATCGAGGCCGAAGAGGCCGTGCCCACGCCGCAGCCCACATTGGCGGACCTGCCGCGCGAGCGGCCCAGGTTGCCGGAGGCCGCACCCAGCGTCGGCGCCAGCGCCCGGCCCACGTCCTTGCTGCAAAGCCCCAGCCCGACGGCAGCCGACGGACACGACGTCCTTCGCATCGTCGGGCAGCTCAAGGGGCAGCTCGTGGCCCTGGAGACCACCAAGCGCGCCCTCGAGCGGGAACTCTCCACGGCCAAGCGGCAGGTGGAGCACCTGGCGGCAACCAACAAGACCCTCCGAGAGGATATCGAGGTCGCCGGCTCGGCCCAGGCCGAACTGCTGAGGCTACGGGAGGAAAACTCCCTGCTCGAGGAGGAGGCCTCCGACGTCCTCGGGCGGCTGGAACAGCTTAAGGCCGAGAACCAGACCCGGGCGGTCAAGCTGGCCGCGGCCGCTCAGGAGAACCAGGCCGCGGCCGAACAGCTCGGGCTGCTCCGTGCCGCCAGCACCGAGACCGAGCTGCTGCGGATCAAGGCGGAGTTCATTGAAAAGGAGAAACTGGCCCTCGCCGAGGAGAACGCCCAGTTGGCTCGGGAGTGCGAGCAGCTCAAGGACGAGAGCCGCATCCTGACCGACGAGGTAACGGGCCTCCGGAAGTCACTCAAGGAGATCAGGGAATCGTTGCTGCTGGTCCGTGATTCCTCCCGCAGCGACTATTACGACCTGGGCTGACACTTCCTTAAAGGCTTTTCAGCCGGAATTCACGGGGCCGCCCTTGGCTCTTATTCAGCCGCCGAGGGTGGCCCTGTCCGATCGTGGCACGGAGGCGAGTCGTTTGCCCCGGCCTGGCGAAAAGACACTCTTGGGGCGCGGCCTCGCGTCCACGTAAGGTTACCTGGAATGCTGCAAAGACATGGCTTTATCGTCGGGGGCGTCAGGCGGGAGTCCCCCGAGTATCTGACCGTCCGCTCCCCCTACAGCCGGCAGGCGGTGGCCGAGGTATGCCGCGCCCAGCCGGATGACATAGAGGAGGCCGTCAGCCTCGCGGCGGCCGCCTTCGAGAAGACCAGGCGGCTGGCCTCCTACGAGCGCTTCGAGCTGCTCAGGGAGTGTAGCCGCCGGCTCGGCGAGCGGACCGAGGAAATGGCCCGGACCATAACCGCGGAGGTCGGCAAACCCATTGTGCTGGCCCGTCACGAGGCGCGGCGCACGGTGGAGATATTCTCCCTGGCCGCCGAGGAGTCCCGACGCATCGGGGGCGAGGTGATTCCGCTCGACTGGAACCCCACCACCCGTGGCGCCCTGGCCCTCAACTGCCGGGTGCCCCTGGGGCCGATCTACGGCATCACACCCTTCAACTTTCCGCTGAACCTGGTCTCGCACAAGGTCGCCCCGGCACTGGCGGCAGGTAACAGCATCGTCATCAGGCCCTCGTCGGCGGCCCCCATTTCGGCCCTTCTGCTGGGCGAAATCGTCTCCGGCTGCGGCTTCCCCGCGGGCACGATCAGCGTCCTGCCCTGCTCCACCGCCCTGGGCGAGGCCATGGCCAGGGATGAGCGTTTCAAGCTCTTGACCTTCACCGGCTCGCCCGCCGTGGGCTGGTATCTCAAGTCCATCGCCGGCCGCAAGCGGGTCACCCTGGAGCTGGGCGGTAACGCGGCCACCCTGGTGGACGAAACCGCCGATCTGGCCCGCGCGGCCTCTCGCTGCGCCTACGGGGCCTTCGCCTTCTCGGGGCAGGTGTGCATATCGGTACAGCGCATTTTCATCCAGGAGAGCGTTTTTTCCCGCTTCTGCGACCTGTTCCTGACCGAGGTGGCCAAACTGCGGCCGGGGGATCCCTTCGACGAGCAGACCACCATCGGTCCGCTGATCGACGAACGGGCCGCCGAACGTACCGAGGGGTGGATCAACGAAGCGGTGGCGGGCGGGGCCATGGTACTGGCCGGCGGCCAGCGCTCCGGCGGCTACCTGCCCCCCACGGTCCTCACCGGCACCCTGCCGGGTATGAAAGTCAACTGCTGCGAGGCCTTCGCCCCTCTGGTAACGGTGGAGCCATACTCCGACCCCCTAAAGGCCCTGGCCCTGGCCAACGACTCCATCTACGGACTTCAGGCGGGGATATTCACCCGCAATGCCGAGTTCATGATGCGCGCCTTCCGCGAACTTGACGTCGGCGGGGTGATAATCAACGACATTCCCACTCTCAGGCTCGACCACATGCCCTACGGCGGGGTAAAACAATCCGGCCAGGGGCGCGAGGGCGTGCGCTCGGCGATAGAAGAAATGACCGAACCGAAGCTGTTGGCCCTCAACTTCGGGGCGGAGCGCGAGCCGCGCTAGGCAGCACTCGCGCCCCCTTGCGCCGCCGGGGCTACCTGAGCCTTAAGCGAGGGGCGCGTTGTCCGCCTCCGTTGGCGGCGGGTGGCGGTGGAGAGTGTAGCCCCAAGGCATCCAACGACACAAACCACGGGCGCGAGCCGTGCCAGGCTGTTTCGCGGCTCAGTACCCGGTTTCAGGCCGGGTGAGGATTGAAACGAGGTGCGGCATTGACCGACTACACAGACTATCCGCGACTGCGGGAGCGGATGGTCAGCGAGCAGCTTGAGGCTCGTGGAATCAGAGACCACCACGTACTCGATGCCATGCGCCGGGTGCCGCGCCATTTGTTCGTGGAAGAGGCGCTGGCCCCTCAGTCCTACGGCGACTACCCCTTGCCCATCGGCGAGAAGCAGACCATATCCCAGCCCTTCATCGTGGCCCAGATGACCGCCGCCCTGGAACTTACCGGCACCGAGAAGGTGCTGGAGATAGGCACGGGCTCGGGCTACCAGACCGCCATTCTGGCCGAGCTGGCCCACAAGGTCTACAGCGTCGAGCGGATCAAGCCCCTCTACCTGCGGGCCAGACGCATCCTGGAGCAACTCAAGTACTACAACGTGGCCCTGAAGCTGGCCGACGGCTCCCTCGGCTGGAGCGACGAGACCCCCTTTGATGCCATAATCGTCACCGCCGGCGCTCCCGAGGTGCCCGAGGCGCTGCTCAGGCAGCTCGTCGAGGGTGGGCGCATGGTCATCCCGGTCGGCGACCGCTTCAATCAGGCATTGATCCGAGCCGTGAAGCAGAACGAGTGGATTAAGCAGGAGGATTTGGGAGCCTGCCGGTTCGTGCCCCTGGTGGGAAACCAGGCCTGGAAGGCGTAGAGGGGAAGGGAGGAGTTGGCGAGAGGCGGGCAGATGTGGCGCATTATGCGGCACGCCAAGACATGCTTGAAGTGTCATAGTGATGAATATTCGTGAGGAGGAGAATATGTCTCCAAGTTCTATGGAACTTCATAAAATGCTTTACGATTACATCAAGTTGTGCATTGCCGAAAGCAGGTATGCTCGCAATTTTGATTACCGCGTCCTTGAACAATCAGATCCGTTTATTGTAAAGACCTATAGAAATGGTAAATACTACGGAGAAGCACGTATCACAATGGAAGATGTAGACGATGCCAATCTTGGAGACAATGCTTATGATAGAGACAAGGTAATCCAAAAGTCTAGGGCAAAGGTGAGACAGCTGCTTGACGATGCCATCATTTGGGGACAGAACTCATTAATTCTCTCGATATGTAATGAAGGATACTCCTTCATAGAACGCTATATTAACCGTTCAGGTGCTAGATATTATCTATTTGCTGCACCGCTGTGCCAACGTAGGGGCAACGCTGACGCTGATGCTCTTGGCTTGCTAGCTGTATCTTCTGGCGGCAAAAGAGTGATGCAAAACCACCTTTTGTCGAGAACCGCTTCTGCCACCCGTCATATGAATAGGGACGAAGTTCGTGACATACTGCTTAAATTAGGCAAAGAAACATTGAAGGAACATTTAGACGCTGATGGCTCTGAAAGAAAACTGGATGATGTGATGTTATATCATAATTCCCTTGATCGGCTAGCCCCGAAAGACATGATCATCACCCCAGCGCGGCTTGCAGCGGAAAACACGCGAATTGGGAAAGCTATCATGGAGTATTTGTATAAGCGCTATCATAGTGATGATGCTACTCCTGCCAGCATGTACGAATTGGCGGAGGAACTATTTTGTCCAAACGAGTTGTTACGGATCAGATTAGAATTACTAGAGAAGGAAAAGAAGATAAATTGGGCAGAAAATGGATGGTTGATAACAGCGACAGGCATACAGAGCTTTGAGTCATCAGCCCATGAAGCCCCAAGGCGTGTCGAAACCGGCAAGGCCGCAAAATAAAGTAATCTTCATATGAGTTATGACGCACGAGTATTTAGCGTGATGATCGCTTCTCCTGGCGATGTAGAAGATGAAAGGAAGATTGTTGCAGATGTGATCTATGAATGGAATGCCGTCCATTCAAGAAATAGGAAAATCGTATTACTGCCCGTTGGCTGGGAATCGCACTCCTCACCTGAAATGGGTGGAAGACCGCAAGAAATAATAAACAGACAGGTACTCGATAAATGTGACCTTCTGGTGGGGGTATTTTGGACGCGATTGGGAACGGAAACTGGC
>JAZDOA010000041.1:0-4565 GCA_043799175.1 Pseudomonadota bacterium
CGACGGGGCCGGGGACGACGGCTCTATCTACTTCGGCACCTCAGACAGCTACGTCGTCAAGGCGTTCACGGGCTACACCCACTATGACGGGGACTCCATTGTCTCGACCGCCAAGTGGGCCTATGACCACCTAGGCTACCCGCACCGCACAAAGCAGGTTGCCGGGGTCTATGTGCCCGGAGAGCTTAGCGGCAACCTCCAGGTCACGCTCGACATGGACATGGGCCGCCTGACCAAGACCAAGACAACCGGCACCTACACGAGCACGGGCGCCTTCATTCTTGACAGTTCCATACTGGACGGCCCTGACGTGCTGCAAGCAGCGGCCGAGCATGCCAAGTGGGTGCGCTTCCTCAAGATGACGGGGCGCCTGGCCTCCATCGAGGTCAGCCGGACGTCCAGCGGTTCCGTTAAGGTGCTTCCTCCTATCGTCAAGTTCCTGCCCTGCGGTTGGGCGAGAGGTGTGAGATGAAAAAGCTGAACCTGGCAATCTGCCTGGCATTGCTTCTGGTCGCGGGCTTCGGGGCGGCCGTTTACGGCACCCTGAGCCATAGCAAGACCTACTCGAAAGATTCGGCACTGACCGAGGCCATGTTGGACAACTCCTTTGGCCAGCTTTTCACAGCCCTCGGTGCCCAGACCTACACTGGGGACAACTACGTCACCGATGACCAGACCACCACGGCTTCTATCGACGCCCTGGATACCGCCGCCTATCGCAACCTGGGGCTGTCTTACATTCACGGGCTTGAGGTCACCTACAAGGACGGGGATGAGGTCTATGTCGGCGCGGGCGACATCCTCATCCATGACGGCACCACGGTCAAGCATTTCCGCGCCACTTCTACCCTGACCAAAGACATCGGCGATCCGCCTGCGGCAAGCACAGTTTACTATCTCTACATCGACCCAAGCACGGTAGAGACCCTGGTAAACGCCGACATAGAAGTCTCGACCACGGCCCCACCCTCAGCACCAGTAAGGGCGCTTGGTATCATCCCACTACGACCGACTGGCGGTTCATCGGCAGCACCGTCACAACCGCCGGCAGCGTGATCATGCCCTTTATCCGCAGCGAGGACGGCCATCGTGTGTTTTATGATTTTGCGACGGTGACGAGTTGCGATGATGACGCAATCCCTGCGGTTGCCAACATCGCCACCTTAACGTTTTCTGCGGTATGCCCGTCGATTGAAAACGCGCTCATCAACCTAACGATACGCCAATACTATTATTCTGCGAATGCCGGATGGGGGTATATCCTGAAATATGATTCTAGTCGTAAAAGCGCCTTTGGCATAACAACGGGCACTAGCAGTAGTTACAGCGTAAACACCTTGGATGTGCCAGTCGATTCCAGCGCGAGATGCCAATGGTATGCCGATGCAGTCGGGGCGAAGGGGGCAGTCAAAATAAACGGTTACTGGGAGCCGCGTTAACTGGATACGCCCATACTTTACATGCGCTCGGTGGTGCTGGCCGAGGAGATGACGGACCTGGCCCTGGAGGTGCCCGGCCACTACCGGGAGTGGGACCGGGACCGGCTACGGGAGGAGATGTGGCAGGACATTCAGACCGGACAGTTCATCACGGTCAGGGGGGTAGGGGACAGATTGCTCGGTTTCGCTACCTTCTGGCGGGTGAGCCGGGAACTGGCAGAGGAGTTGGTGAAAGAATGGTTTCGGCCGCCTACTGAGCACTTGAGAGTGGGGCCGGTGGGCGTGCTCCAGAACATTTGCAGCCGCAGCCCGGCAGTAACTAAGTGGCTCATCGAGGCGTTGAAGAATAGCAATCCAGATGTGGAGCGAATCATCGCCAGGCGAAATGGCAAGCGCCTCGTGGTGCTAAGGAGAGGCCAACATGGGCGGAGACAACTGGAAAAAGCCGACACCGAACACCGACCCGAGCTACGGCGGATACAACCCCAAGCGGTTCATCGGGTCGGGATTCGGCGGAGAGACCGTAAAGGAGCCGGTTCCCCTGGTGCTCCAGAACTACAACAAGCTCTTCGGGTGGCCTGACAAGGCGTGGCGGCAGACGCCCAGGACATATGATCCGGTTAAAGAGCCATCGAACAAACCCGAGGGCTCCCCTTGGTATATGTGGCCGCTCTAGGAGGTATGGGCAATGGGTGGAAGTGACGAGAAAAAGGTTGATCAGCCCACTAGGGTGCTCACGCCCCAGCAGCTAGCCGACTATGCGGCCTGGTCAAACTACACGGCGGGCCCGGAGCCTACCGGACCCCTTGCGGAATTCCAGGGGCTTAGCGGGGGCGATTATAACCGTCTGGAAGAACAGATATATAAGCCCCAGGAAGCGGCCATCCTTGAGGAGCGCAAGCGGCTAGAGGGAGACGTGAACCGTTTAGCCGGAGACCGGGGGTTGTCGTCGAGTGAGCCCGCCCGACTTCAGGCGCAGACGCAGTTTGTGTCTGAACCGACGACCAGGGCGCTTCTCGCAGCCAGGGGAGGGGCGGCTACTTCTCGCTACGGCCTCCAATCACAGGAGTTGGGCCAGAAGAACATCTACAACCAGTATGCCTATGAGGCACCGTGGCAGCGGTGGGCCGGGAAGAAGCAGGCTTATTACGGCGGCAAGGCTCAATACGGCGGCGGCGGTTACGGGCAAAAGCAGGACTTCGATACCGGCTTCCGCTGGGGCATCTAGGAGGCAACCATGCCCGTGTCAGATTGGGAAAGCCTACTTTACGGTCAGCAAGGCGGTAGCAGCCTGGCGACCTTTCTAGAACGTGGCCTAAACAGTCTCGGGCTGCCGATTCGGGTCCAGGGTGCATCGCGCCAGCGCGGTCCCGATGCCTCCGACCTCAAGGCCCTCTCCGAACTCCGCGACGCGGCTACGCAGCGGGGCGTCACTTCCCTTGCCGAGCGCGGCCTGCCGATGGAGAGCCCCGAAGGTCTCAGGCTGGCCCGACAGCACTACCAGGAGCGGGGCATAGAGCCGCCAGAGATTGACCTGCCCGGCAAAGACCCGAACATCCTTTCCCCATCTGAGGCGGTCTTCCGCCCCGATCTCCAGCGCCGCACGGTGGTTGATCCGAGCATCCTTTACGGCTATGCGGGCGCGCCCATGAAGAACCTAGGCGAGCGGGGCAAGTTAGGCGCAGAGACAGAGGCAGCCGATGAACTGGCGGGCCTGAGAAGGAGTCAGCAGGGAACCGAGGGTGAGCGCGCCCGGCTCTATGGCAACCAGGCTGACTTCTGGGCCCCCGGTGGGCCACGGGCGCGGTCTGAGAAGGAGTTGGGAGGGCAGAGAGGTAGTGCTGCCCGCCTTAATACCGTCCGTGCTGGTCTCCTGCCCGGCGAGTCTGCCTCGTTAGTTAATCAGCGCAATGCGGCGGCCGAACTCAACCGTGTCAACGCTGGTTTGGCGCCCGCACGAGCCGTGCCGGGCAGTCTCCCCCTCACACCTGGCAGCCAGAACGCTTACAAGGAACTGGTTCGAGACTACCCGCCCGACCAGGTGAAGGTTGACGAGGTAGATTACCGGGCCGTCAGCAAGCACGCTCGCGGTCTGGGCTTTGAGCCGATCTGGACGAGGGATCGGGGCACCTATTACCTACAGGGGTATGAGGCCAAGGGGGGAACTGCGGCCACATCTGCCCTGCCGCCACGGGCACCGGCTGGCGGCGGCGAGACCAAGACCATCAATGGCCGGACCTACACCAAGGTCAACGGACAATGGTTTGAGCAGTGAGACCAGTAACCGACCCTGACATCCTCAATCAGCTTGAAGGCGGCAGTGCTGGTCCGAAGCCTGTCACCGACCCGGCGCTGCTGGCCCAGCTGGAGGGCGGGGCCTCACCCCTACCGCCGAGGGCCGCCCGTCCAGGCGCCACGCGGTCTTGGGAGCCCTCTACGCCCCTTGTCACCCGTTCCGACCTGATAGGCGGCTACGATCCCGCCACCCGCACCGTGCGCCCCGGACTGCCGGAACGGGCCGCGCTGAGTGCCGCCAATTCCCTCCTCTTCAACCTGCCGGGGCTGGCCCACGAGGCGGCCACGGGCCAGTCCTTCACTCCTCCGGCAGAGGGTCGGCTGGGGCAGGGAGGAGAGGCCCTGGGCTCTCTCTACGGCTTCTTGAAGGGACCGGCAGCCCTGGCCGAGAGGGGTTTCTCCAAGCTGGCCCCGAGCTTTTTCAAGCCCGCACAGACGGCGCTCGGGGAAGTCGGCAAGCGGGTTGTCCGGGGTGCCGCTACCCTTGGCCTAGCCTCTGCCGCTACTGAACAGGGCGGCCTTGCCGAAGGCGATTGGCTGGGCAACCTGACCTCTCGCGGCAAGGCCCTGGCATCCGGTGCGGGCATGGGTGCCGCCTTCGGGGGCATCAACCTCGTCAACATCCCCAATGCGCCCAGATTGGCCCAGGCCATTCGGCTTGGGCTGGCCCAGGTTTACCGGGGCGCCGCACATGGCGAGCATCCCCTTGATGAGCGCGACTTCGTGCAGAAGGTCTTTGACGCCGGGCTGGACGCCTACTTCACCCGCCACGGTCAGAACCCGAGAGAGATAGCGGCGCTGCTGAAAGAGTATCACGCCACCCCGGAAGCG
>JAZDOA010000042.1:0-11278 GCA_043799175.1 Pseudomonadota bacterium
CGTCCGCCGCGGCGGGCCCAACTACCAGACGGGCCTGGAGATGATGCGCAAGCTGGGAGAAAGCCTTGGCGTACCGATAGAGGTCTACGGTCCCGAGTCGCACATGACCCACGTGGTGGCGCTCGGTCTTGGAGAGAAGCAGGAGGCAAGGGCATGAAAGTAAGGCCTGACTACGTTCTGTTCGATCGCGACACCCAGGCGATCATCTTCAACTATCAGCAGCGCGCCATTCAGCGCATGCTTGATTTCGACTACGTCTGCGGCCGCCAGACCCCAAGCGTGGGGGCTATTGTCAACCCCACCCGGGGCGGGTTCCACAAGTGCTTCTTCGGCGAGAAGGAGATCCTCGTCCCCATGGTGAGGACCATTGCCGAGGCGGTGAACGTCTGCCCCAATTGCGACGTCATGATCAACTTCGCCTCCTTCCGCTCGGCCTACGTCACCAGCCTGGAGGCGCTGGAGACCAAGAGCATCCGTACCGTGGTGATAATCGCCGAAGGACTGCCGGAGCGGCGCGTGCGCCAGCTCATCGCCGTGGCCGCCAGGAACAAGAAGGTCATCCTCGGGCCGGCCACGGTGGGCGGCATCGTGGCGGGGGCCTTCAAGGTAGGCAATACCGCGGGCACGGTAGACAACATTCTGGCCTGCAAGCTCAACCGGCCGGGATCGGTGGCCTACGTCTCCAAGTCTGGCGGCCTCTCCAACGAGCTCAACAACATCATCTCCCGCAACTCCGACGGGGTCCGCGAGGGCGTGGCCATTGGCGGAGACCGCTACCCCGGCACCAGCTTCATAGACCACTTCCTGCGCTACGAGAAGAACCCCGACATCAAGATGATGGTCATGCTGGGCGAGATAGGCGGACGCGACGAGTATGCCGTGGTCGAGGCCGTGAAAAGCGGAAAGATCACCAAGCCGGTGGTGGCCTGGTGTATTGGCACCTGCTCCAAGGTCTTCCCCTCCGAGGTGCAGTTCGGCCATGCCGGGGCCCGCGCCGGGGCGGCCGCCGAAACCGCCGACGCCAAGAACGAGGCCCTCATGGCCGCGGGCGCGGTGGTGCCCCAGAGCTTCGACTCCTTTGGCGAGGCCATCCGCCAGACGTATGAATCACTCAAGGCGTCCAAGGCCATCGTCGAGAGGACCGAGGAACAGGCCGTGCCCAAGATTCCGGCCGAATACGCCGCGGCGCTGGCCGGCGGCCAGATCAGGCGGCCCACCTCTTTCATCTCCACTATCTCCGACGACCGCGGCGAGGAGCTGACCTACGCCGGGGTACCCATCAGTGAGGTCATTACCGGAAGCTACGGCCTCGGTGACGTCATCGGCCTCCTGTGGTTCAAACGCCGCTTCCCCACCTGGGCCTCCAGTTTCGTGGAAATGGTCCTGAAGATCGTGGCCGACCACGGTCCCTGCGTATCGGGTGCCCACAACGCCATCGTGACCGCCCGTGCCGGCAAGGACGTCATCAGCTCCCTGTGCAGCGGCCTGCTGACCATCGGCCCCCGCTTCGGCGGGGCCATAGACGGCGCGGCCCAGCAGTTCAAGCACTTCCATGACGCCGGCAAGACCCCGGGCCAGATGGTCTCCGAGATGAAGGTGGCCAACGCCAACATTCCGGGCATCGGACACCGGATCAAGAGCGTCCAGAACCCGGACATGCGGGTGGAGCTGTTGGTAAAGTACGCCAAGGGCAACTTCCCCAAGACCCAGTACCTCGACTATGCCCTGGAGGTGGAGAAGATCACCACCTCCAAGCGCAACAATCTCCTCCTTAACGTTGACGGCTGCATCGGCATCCTCTTCGTGGATCTCATGAGTTCCCTGGGTATGAACAGAGATGAGATCGACGACGTCATAGCCTGCGGCGCCTTGAACGGCCTCTTTGTCCTGGGTCGTTCCATAGGTTTCATGGGCCACATCATCGACCAGAAACGTCTCAAGGCCGGTCTCTACCGCCATCCTTGGGAGGACGTTCTGTATCTTTGCGAGCCGGCAGCCAGATAGGCTGGGCTACAGGAGGAGGAATCGCATGGCTTTTGAGGATCTGAACCTCAAACAGTTCTCCAAGCCGACAGAGGGCGAGCGTATCGGCGTCAAGAAAGACGGCAGCCTTAAGGTGCCCGACAACCCCATCATCCCCTTCATCGAGGGCGACGGCACCGGGCCGGACATCTGGAAGGCATCCCAGCCCGTTCTCGACGCCGCGGTCGAAAAGACCTTTGGCGGCAAGAAGAAGATCGCCTGGTACGAGATCTTCATGGGCGAGAAGGCCAACAAACTCTACGGCACCTATGCCCCGGACGATGCCTTCGAGGCCATAAAGTACTTCCGGGTGGCCATAAAGGGTCCTTTGGCCACGCCCATCGGCGGTGGCTTCCGCTCCCTCAACGTCACCCTGCGCCAGGTGCTCGATCTCTATGCCTGCGTTCGCCCCGTGAAGTATTACCGCGGGGTGCCCAGCCCGCTGCGCGAGCCGCAGAAGGTAGACATGATCATCTTCCGGGAGAACACGGAAGACGTCTACGCGGGCATCGAATGGAAGGCCGGCACGCCCGAGGCGGAAAAGGTCGTCAGCTGGCTGGTGAACGAGATGAAGTGCAACCTCGACCCGAAGAAGAATATCGGCGTCGGCATCAAGCCCATGAGCGAGTTCGGCACCAAGCGGCTGGTGCGCCGGGCCGTCCGCTACGCCCTCGACAACAAGTGCCCCTCGGTCACCCTGGTGCATAAAGGCAACATCATGAAGTTCACCGAGGGCGCCTTCCGGGAGTGGGGCTACCAACTGGCCAAGGACGAGTTCGGCGACGACACCGTCACCGAACAGGAAGTGAGCCAGGGGGCCTCGGCGGACGGCAAGCTCCTCATCAAGGATCGCATCGCCGACGCCATGTTCCAGCAGGTGCTCCTGCGCCCCGATGAATACAGCGTGCTGGCCATGCCCAACCTCAACGGCGACTACATGTCCGATGCCGTTCTGGCCTCGGTCGGTGGTTTAGGGATAGGCCCCGGCGCCAATATCGGCGACTTGGCGGCCATCTTCGAGGCCACCCACGGCACGGCCCCCAAGTATGCCGGACTCGACCAGGTCAACCCTGGCTCGGTCATCCTCTCAGGGGCCATGATGCTCACCCACCTGGGCTGGGGCAAGGCGGCCAAACTGATAGACAAGGCACTGTCCAAGGCGATCCGTAACAAACGGGTAACCTATGACTTCGCCCGCCAGATGACGGGCGCCACCAAGATCAAGTGCTCCGAGTTTGGCCAGGAGATCATCAACAACATGTAGGGCAATCCGACATATAACCAAGAAAGGCCCCGCCGGAAGCAATTGCTGGCGGGGCCTTTCTTTCTTTGCGGCGCTCGGTGGGTCTTCAGCGCAAGAGAAGGATTTGAGTGGCCACGCATCGGCCGCCTTCCCGCTGATAAGCGGCCCGCACGAGGCAGCCCCATTCCAGCGAACCCATGCCGTTTGCCTCCGGGGCGCCCTCGGCGGAGATGAATCTGGTCAGCCTGGTCACCAAGAGCGTGGTGCCGCCGGGAGCGGCAAGGCACCCGATGCGTATGGTTCGATTCAGGGGGTCGATGAAGTCAATATGCCCCGTGAGCCAACGCTCTCCGGCCCTGGCCACGGCCAGCGGGCTCGGCATCTCGGCTGCCTGGGCCGGGGCCGCGCGGAGCAGGAGCCCCGCAGCCAGGGCCAAGGCCGCCAAACGGCTTGGGACCATGATGGCACTCCACGTATGCTGGAGGGTTGGATGCTGGCGGAAGATTTCCGTGGAAGGTTGGGCCGGTGCTGGGGCGCGAGTTCGCCCTGAACCAAGCCAAGACCGCGCCCCCGCGAGCGGCCATGTTCTCCGTCCATATGCTGGCCGTAACCGAACAGGGCCGCGCCTACAGCAGACAGGAGATCAGCGGCTGAATGCGCGAGGCCGGGTTCGTTCAGGTACGCTCCCGCCAGGCATCTCCCTCAACCAGCCTGATTATCGGCCGCCGCCCCTGAGGTAGCAGGGCTACCCGCCTGATTGCGGCGCCCAGCATCCTCCGTGGTCACCGGTCCCCCGGAGAGGGCGCACGCATTAGCGTATGACGCAGGCCGTGACGTAAGGGAATTCCCGTCGCCCGCGGGGGCCAAACCAGCAGGCTTATCAGGGTGACCGCCAGCCAGCCGGCGGTAGCGGCCAATACCCATTGCGGGGGCACCTTCAGGTACACTAGCCTGTCCAGCCACGCCGCCAGCCAGGAACCACCATAGGAGAAGCCCCCGCCTCGGAGCCATTCCTCGATCCGGGTGATGGGGCAGGCCGCTCCAGAGAGCCCGAGGGCCAGTTGGCCCACCATCGACGCCCCGTGAAGGATCCGCAGCCGGGGCCAGCCAACCCCCAGCCCCAAAGGCAGGCCAAGAACGAGCCAGACTATCCAGGCCAGGTGCAGGGCCAGGACGGCTTCGGCCATGAAGTCCGCCAGTTGCATGCCTAAAATATACCACGCTCAGGCAAGCTCGCCAGAGTGGGCATGGCCCACCGAAAGGGGGCCTGCTATAGGTTGCGCGCCAGGTCCGTGTAGTCGAGGGAGCCGTCCTTGCGCAGCCGGCAGTCGTAATAGAAGAGGCACAACCCAATGGCTGGCAGCGCGCCCCCAACGGCGATGACAAGAAACGCCACTATCTCAAAAACCACCCCGAGAGGTCTCGGCATCACGGCGCTAAGGACACCCGGCATCAGTTGCACCACACCCCCCATCGCACCGTAGGCCAGGAGAATCCCGACCGCCCGAGGCAGCTGGCCCTTGATCAGTTCGGTGCTCCGCCCGCGGGCCGCGCCTCCCTTGAGGTTTTCAACCACAATGACCTTTTCCAGCAAGAGGTAGCGCAGGCCGAAGACACCCGTGGCCAGCCCCGCCGGAATCAAGACCAACGGCCCCAGGAAGGCTGCGGGGATCGCCAGCAGAATGAACAGGCCGCCCACCAGAAGCCCCGCCACGGTCATGGCCGAGGAGAGGGCACCCAGGCGCTTGAGAGCGAATTTGTAAGAGGAGACGACCCCAAACTGGTGCCCCAGATGGCACTCCGAAATGGCGTGAGTAAGCGCGGCCTGCGCCCATAACATGACGTAAGTGGCAAAACACACCAACAGAAGACCGACGGCGGCGAACAACAGCACCGCGCCTGGCCCCCATGAGGCAGGCAGGGCGGCAAACCGGCCCGCGCCGCCGACGTTGGGGGCGTGGGGCAGCAGAGGGACCGCTATCGCGGCAAGCAGCCCAAGAAGGGCCATGCAGCCGGCAAGCATCAGAACCCAGGGCACCAGGACACTGATGCCGGCGAGGGGCCAGAAGTGTTCGCGCAGCAGACTGACCGACCGTCGCAGCATTTCCATTATGCTCATGGGTTGCAGGGCTACTTCCGGCAGCACCCGCTCCTTCTGTTGCATGTCGCGCGGTTCGTCCCGCGGCACGGCCTGCCGCCGCTCTTCGTCGCCGCCGGGGGGGAAAGGGCATCCGCAACAGGCACACTTCGCGGCCGCCACCTGGCTCAGGTCGCAGGCGGGGCAAGTCCGCGTTCGGGCAGGGGAACCGACAGGAACCGCCTTGACCTGTCGCGGGCGCGGCGCCATCTCCGCAATGGCCACCCTGGCCCCGCAGCGCTCCAACCCGGAGGCCAGCTTTCGGGCCTGCTCCAGGGGCAGGTTGGCATTGACCACCACCGGCGCCCTGGCCAGCAGCCGTTCGGCCTTCTCCTCGGGTATCTTGAAGAGGCCGGAGATGTTGGCCTTGATATCCGTCAGGGAAATGTGCTCGGCGCCACCGAGTAACGTGACCTGGTACAGTTCCGCCATTGCGCTTACCTGCCGTCAGGCCGCCAAAATTCATCCGGGCCACTTCCCGCCCGTCCGTCCTATACGGCCTTATAGTCTATCGGGCAAGACTCCGGCAAAGGTAAAGGCGGGGCGCGGACCCGACCTGGTACAAGCCCTCGCGACGGGAGCCGGGCCGGGTACTGACGGCCCGCTAGAGTTCCATCACCCGGAAGGGGGCGGGCAGCGCCAGGCTCTTGGGGCAAATGGCATGGCGAGGCCGCAGCGTGGTGTCTTCGGGGACTATCCGCAGCTCTTCCTGGAAACCGAAGTCCCATCCGGTCAACAGCCACCCCCCGGATACCGGCGCGGCGTTGCCGGCCACGGCCCCACCAGACACGAAGAGAAGGACGGCCACCAGCGCCGGAGGAATACAGATCATCAGACTGGCCTCGCTCTGGGGCAATTGGCGTGCGGACAACGGGCATGGGGAGTGGTCTCAGTCTACGGCCCCGCCGGGTGGCCAATCAAGGCCCCAAGGAGCACGACCGCTTGTCCCGCGCCCTTCGGGGCAGCCAAACCGCGGGGGGGGTGTGCTAAACTGACAGAGTATGAGAGAAACCGGCCCTTGGGGCAGGCCATGCGAGATGGACGCCTTGAGCACGCGGATCACCGTCATGGCGGTGAGTTTTGGCGAGACCGGTTTCCACCGACCCTCCACGCGAGGACGCTGCAATGGCTAAGCACCCGGTCATAGATGCCGACGTCTGCATCGCCTGCGGAACCTGCCAGGAGATCTGCCCCGAGACCTTTCAGGTCAATGACACCGCGGGCCACGCCGAGGTCATCAACCCCTCGGGCTGCCCCGAGGAAACCCTGCGGGAGGCCATGGACTCCTGCCCGGTGCAGTGCATCCACTGGGAGGACTGACCGGCCAGGAAGGATTCCCACCAGAAGGCCATGGCCACCGGCATGAGAATGCCCAGGTGCCGGGCACGCGCCACCGTGCCCCGCGGCTGGGCATTTTTTCGTTCGGGGGTGGGTAGCGGCCGCTCGCGGCACCCTCCTACCCTATGCAGCAGGCCATGCTCTCGACGCTGCGGTGGAAGGACTGGGCAGCCAGCTTGATTGCCTGGGTAAAGCTGGGATAGACGTGCGGCATGCGAACCAGATCGTCTATGGTCAGCCCTTGGCGGATGGCCAGGGCCGCGGTCTGGATGCTCTCTATGGCCCGCTCGCAGATGATATGCACGCCCACGACTTTCCCCTCCGGCGTGGCCACGAGCTTCAGAAACCCCCGGGTGGCGCCGGTCGCCACCGCCAGCGGCACCTCGCTCATGGGGACCACGCGGGCCCGGCTGTCGCCATGGATCTCCCGGCAGGCCTCCTCCGTGAGCCCGACGCTGGCCACCTCCGGGCTGGTAAAGACCCCGAGCGGCAGCGCGGCGAGGTCGAGCTTCCGGCGGGTGGTACCCAGGGCGTTCTCGGCGGCCAGACGGCCCTGCATGGCCGCGGCGGTATCCAGCCCGGGATCCCCGGTGACGTCCCCAGCCGCATAAATACCCGGCACGGAAGACTCCATATAATCGTCCACGGACACGAAGCCCCGGCGGTCTATGCTCACTCCGATCCCCGCCAGGCCCAGGCGCTGGGTGTTGCCTGACTGGCCGGTCGCCATAAGGATGGCCTCGGCCTCCAGTGCCCGCGAGCGCTCCCCGAAGGAGGCCTCGAGCCTGATGCGCCGATCCTTGCCGACCACCCGCTTCACCGCCGCGCCGTTGTGTACCTCGATGTTCTCGTCCTCGAAGGCCTGTCTGAGCGCCTCCGACACCGCTGGTTCCTGCTGCGGCAGAATGCGAGGGCCGCGTTCCAGAACGGTAACCACGCTGCCCAGCCGACTGTAGAGCTGGGCCAGCTCCAGTCCCGTCGGGCCCGCCCCGACCACCAGCAACGTCAGGGGGATGTGCTCCAGCGCAAGGGCTTCCCGATACGTCAGGTAGCTGACGCGATCCAGCCCCTCGAAGGGCGGGACCCGCGGAGAGGCCCCGCTGGCCACGATGACGCGCTCGGCGAAGACCTGCTTGCCGCTGATGTCCAGCTCCTTTGCCCCCACCAACCTGGCCCAGCCGTCGAGCAGCCGGACATTGGCCAGACCGTCGAGCACGTTTGCGTACTTGTGCTCCCTGAGATGCCGGACAAGGTTGTCCTTGCCCTCCCGGAGCTGCTCCAGGTCCAGTCGTACCCGGCCGCTCTGCACGGCGGCGAACGGCGGCTGCTCAGCGGCCTGCAGGGCACGGGCGACAAAGATCAGGTGCTTGCTGGGAATACAGCCCCAGTGGAGCGAGGTTCCTCCCAGAGGCATGCCCGCGTTGATGAGTGCCGTGCGAGCGCCCAGCTCATCGGCTCGGATGGCCGCAGCCATCCCGGCGGTGCCCGCCCCTATGATAGCCAGATCGTATCTTTCCAAATCCTGCGTCTCCGTGACATGAGAGCGCTGTCATTGCTGCCGGGGTGAGGCGCAAGAAATCAGGTAGCGGTCAGGCTCGGTCAGAGGTCAGGAGTGAGGGCGCCTGGTGTCGGACAGGGCGCGGAAGCCGCTGCTATCCTCCCGCGCCACTTGTAGCTTGCTTCAGTTTAGGGCATGAGAGGGGACCAGTTCAAGCGGGCTGAGGTAGCCGCTCCATTCAGTTCAGTGAAACGTCGATAATGCGCTTGACATTTGCCGGGCAAGCGGTGTTTACCAGTGACAGTTGTACGCTTGTCGCCCTCAAAGCGCGTGGGAACCGGTGGGCATTGTATAAGTTGAGTCAATTGCTATCCTCAGTGCGGGAGGACGTACTTCATGACCGACGCGATACTGACTAAATTGTTGGAGTTGGCTCCACAACTCGGGTTGCTGGTTCTGTTCATAATTTCATTATTCTTGTTGCTAAGAGAGTACCGCTCCTTGCGGAAAGAAATAGACCTAACCGTTAATGAAGCCATAGATTCCAGACTGGGCTCCTTACTGGGAAAGCTACAACTCGAAAGCTCGCGGGCTTCGCAGATTATGGCCGAGATCACGAGTGAGCACAAAGAGACCCAGCGCCTGTCAACGGAATTTCAAGAACGGCTAGAGGAAAAGACTCTCTTGTTTAACCAAATGTTAAACGACATAGAGCAAAAGCTTAACCAGCTAAAGCAGGCACTGCCCACGGGTAAGAATATCAAGTACCCTGCGCGACAGCTCGCGGTACTGGCTCGAAACGCTACAACAGTAGGAGAAGCAATAGCTCTGATTGAGGAAGTGGCAAAAGATCCGGATGCGACATCAAAAGATGTCGAAGTGTGCGGAGATACCGCTCGCCGACAAGGAAAGTATACATTGGCCAAAGAGATGTACGAATTAGCCTTGCAGCGGGATCCCGAAAACATAAGCGCCAAGGCTGAGCTTCTGGGGTTGGTCGCGGAAATAGATCCAAAGAGCAGGGGGATAGTCATAAGAGAGGCAACAGATCTCGTGTTAAATACCATGAACTACTTATTCTTGTTGAGGATTGCCAATGCTTTCATTCAGCTTGACCGCTATGTCGAACTTGAAGAATTATGCAAGAAAGTTCTGGAAAGAACACCTGAATCAGATAAGTCCGAACTGCGTTCGCGAGCGTTGCGCAATCTTGCTGTAGCTGAAAAAGAACAAGGACGCCTCGATGAAGCCCGCGCGCACTTGCAGATTGCATATCAAATGAACGACAAGGATGAGGACATAATAAGGGCATACACCGGCCTGTTACTCCAGATAGGAGAGAATGATCAGGCCCTTGAGCTTTCGAAGAAGCTGATCATTCTGGACCCGCTGGATCCCACATACTATCAGATGCTGGCCAACGCCTACAGCCGCATCGGGGATTTTGATAATGCCTGTGTGTGGGCGGACAAGCGACTCCTGCTATTGCCGGAGGGACCGGATAAAGCCGCCGCGCAACGGGAAGCAGCGAAACTGGCCTTGCAGAAAGAATTCCGCGAACAGTTTTCCCAGGAAGGGCCTGCACAAGGAGCGGGGAATGGCGGTGAAGCTCCGAAACTCGCTTGATTTCTGACTAACCTACTCGCACCGGCTGAAGCCGCACTCCCGGCAGCTCATGCACCCGCCTTCGTGTACCAACGGCCCGCCACATTCCATACAGGAGCCCATTACCCGGCCCGAAACGCTCTTGGCCGCGGGGGCGTGGGCGTTCACCCCGGCATGCTGGCTGAGAACCCGCGCTGCATCTCACCGAACCCCGAGGGCCAACGGGAGAGCACAATGGACGGAGACGGCACCCCAGCAAAACCATAATCCCGAAGGTTACAGCAAGTTACCATATCTATTCAATGTTCCTTTAAAAACCAGTGAACGATTTAAAGGCAAGTGGCTTTCCCTTTAAATTGTGGTAGCATCCGCTCTTATGGATATCGCGCAATTCGAGAGCAAACGCGCTGGCCAGTTGATCAAAACTCCCTTGGGTTATTGGACTTTTTTGCCGAACCCCCTGCCACCAGAGATCCGCTATGGTCCAAGGCTTGTGGCCGAACTCTCCCGGGCCGACCGTGCCTTAGGTATGCTGGCTGGTGCCGCCGAGCGGCTTCCTAATCCGGACCTCTTGGTTCTGCCGTATATGCGCCGGGAAGCCATACTCAGTTCTCGCATAGAGGGTACGGAGACTTCCATGACAGACCTCCTGTTCTTCGAGGCCGGTGAAAGCGAGCCTTCCAAACGCGCTGATATCCTTGAAGTCCAGAATTACTTGACCGCTATGAGCCACGGCCTCGCCCGGCAGCTCATGCACCCGCCTTCGTGTACCAACGGCCCGCCGCGGGAACGGTTCTCCCCAGATTCTTGATGATTTCTTGACCCCTTCCGGCCCGAACTTGAGACCCGCCTGACGCCCGCCCGGTTATCCTAATGGTCAGAGACCGAAGGGAGGGGTTGAGGTGGCAGACCTGATCGCTCTCATTTTCCTGGTGGCTTTCTTCTGGTTGTGCGGCTGGCTCGTCGAGGCCTGCGGGCGCCTGAGGGGATGAACGGATGAGCCTTCTTTACGCGGTCGCGGGAATCATTGCCCTGGCCTTGTTTATCTATCTCGTCTGGGCGCTCCTCAGGCCGGAGTCCTTCTCATGAGCGCCGCCGGCTGGCTGCAGGTGGTGCTCTACTTCGCCGTCCTGCTGCTTCTGATCAAGCCGCTGGGCTCTTTCATGGCCCATGTCTACCAGGGCGAGCGGACCTTCCTGCATCCCCTGCTTGGCCCCCTAGAGCGGCTCGTCTACCGCCTGGCGGGTATCGAGGCCGAGGCCGGGATGGACTGGAAGTGCTATGCCAAGACCCTTCTGGCCTTCAATCTGCTCGGAGCACTGACCGTCTACGGGCTGCAGCGCCTGCACGGGTGGTTGCCGCTGGACCCCGCCGTGGGGTAGGCGGTCGAGCCCCATTGCGCCCGCAAAAACCCCGCCCGCGACCTGACACACAC
>JAZDOA010000051.1:0-13298 GCA_043799175.1 Pseudomonadota bacterium
TGCTCAAGCAATCTCAGTATCAGCCCCTGTCCATGGAGAAGCAGATCACCATCCTCTTCGCTGGGACTCGCGGCTTCCTCGATAAATACGACATCGGTCTCCTGAGTGCCTATGAAGAGCAGATGCTCGCCTTTGTGGATAGCAAGTATCCCAAGATATTCTCGGAGATCCGCGAGAAGAAAGAGATCGGCAAGGAGCTCGAGGAGACCATGAAAAAGGCCCTGAGCGAGTTCGACCAGCAGTTCTCGGCCGGCAAGTAGCCGTCTAGGGCTTTCCAGGGGAAGAGATGGCATCGCTTCGAGATATTCGGCAAAAGATCGGCGCGGTCAAGAAGACCCAGCAGATCACCAAGGCCATGAACATGGTCGCCGCCTCCAGGCTGCGGGGCGCGCAGATGCGCATGGAGGCCTTCAAGCCCTACGCGACCAAGTTCGGCGAGGTGCTCTCCGGCCTGGCCGGCAGGGTGGAGCAGGAACGCTTCGCGCTGCTGCGGTCCCGCCCCGAGGTCAAGAAGGTGGAAATCCTGGTCTTGACGGCCGACCGCGGGCTGTGCGGCAGCTTCAACATGAACCTCATCAACGCCGCCGGGCGCTTTATCCGGGAACTGAAGGCCCAGGACAAGGAGGTCTCGCTGGTGTGCGTGGGCAAGAAGGGGCGGGACTACTTCCGCCGCCGGGGCTATAACATCCGGCAGGCCCATGTCGATGTCATGGGCCGCTTCGGCTACGACCTGGCGGCCAGTCTCGGCAACGACCTCTCGAACAGCTTCATTTCAGGGGAGGCCGACGAGGCCTATATCGTTCACAGCAATTTCGTGAGCGCCGCCAGACAGCGGCCGATATGCAGGAGGCTGCTTCCCATCAGTGCCACCGACGTGCAGGCGAAGACGGGCGGAACGGAATATATTTTCGAGCCCTCGGTTGACGTCCTTCTGGAGACGCTGTTGCCGCAGAACGTCAACATCCAGATATACGACGGCCTGCTCCAGACCAACGTCAGTGAGCACGCCTCGCGGATGGCCTCGATGGACAACGCCACCCGCAACTGCAAGGACATGATCAACTCCCTGACTCTCACCTTCAACAAGGCGAGGCAGACTACGATTACCAAAGAACTGATGGATATTGTCGGTGGCGCGGAGGCCCTCAGGGGCTAGATGCTTGAACACAACGGTTCTTGGCGCCGGCTGGTGCCCCTTGGAACTGACGGGTATCGGAAACAGGCAGGTGGCTCCGCCACCCGTGGCATTCGGCAAGCACAAGCTTTCGATATAAGGAGGTTTTGACGTGAGTCATCATACTACTGCCACAGCCGGCGGCCAGAACCTTGGTAAGATCGTTCAGGTCATCGGCAATGTCGTCGACGTGGAGTTCGAGCCCGGCAGGCTGCCCTGGCTGCTGACGGCGTTGCGCATAACCAACCCGGCCATCGACGAGCGCGAGTGGAACTTGGTCATCGAGGTGGCGCAGCACCTGGGTGATAACGTCGTGCGCTGCATCTCCATGAATATGACCGACGGCCTCATGCGCGGCCTGCCCGTGCTCGATACCGGCAACCCCATCATGATGCCGGTGGGCCATGAGGCACTGGGGCGTGTCCTCAACGTCATCGGGGAGCCGGTGGACGGCCTCGGTCCGGTCACGGCCAAGACCTACATGCCTATTCACCGCTCGGCCCCATCCTTCGTGGATCAGGACACCTCGGTGAAGGTTCTGGAGACCGGGGTCAAGGTTATCGACCTCCTGGTTCCCTTCCCCCGCGGCGGCAAGATGGGCATGTTCGGCGGCGCGGGCGTGGGCAAGACCGTCGTCATGATGGAAATGGTCCACAACATCGCCATGCAGCACGGCGGTATCTCCGTGTTCTGCGGCGTGGGCGAGCGCACCCGCGAGGGCAACGACCTTTACCTGGAAATGAAGCATTCCGGCGTTCTGCCCAAGGCGGCGCTGGTTTACGGCCAGATGACCGAGCCGCCGGGAGCCCGGGCGCGCGTGGCCCTTTCCGGGCTGACCGCCGCCGAGTACTTCCGCGACGTCGAAGGCCAGGACGTGCTGCTCTTCATCGACAACATCTTCCGTTTCACCCAGGCGGGCTCCGAGGTTTCGGCGCTCCTGGGTCGCATGCCCTCCGCCGTCGGCTACCAGCCCACCCTGGCCGTCGACCTTGGCGAACTGCAGGAGCGGATCACCTCAACCACCAAGGGTTCGGTCACGGCCGTGCAGTGCGTTTACGTCCCCGCCGACGACCTCACCGACCCGGCCCCGGCGACGACCTTCGCCCACCTGGACGGCACCGTGGTTCTGTCGCGCCAGATCGTGGAGTTGGGCATCTACCCCGCGGTTGACCCGCTGGATTCCACCTCTCGTATCCTCGACCCGGCCTACGTGGGCAAGGAGCATTACGATGTCGCCCGATCCTGTCAGCAGATTCTGCAAAAATACAAGGATCTGCAAGACATCATCGCCATCCTGGGCATGGATGAACTCTCCGACGAAGACAAGGTTGTCGTGGCTCGGGCGCGCCGTATTCAGCGCTTCCTGTCCCAGCCCTTCTTCGTGGCGGCCGAGTTCACCGGCTCCGAGGGCAAGTACGTGAAGATCGAAGAGACCGTGCGCGGCTTCAAGGAAATCATCGAAGGCAAGTACGACGATCTACCCGAGCAGGCCTTCTACATGGTGGGTAGCATTGAGGAAGCAGTGGCGAAGGCCAAGGTTCTGGCCCAGGCCGCCTAGCAGCCCCGGAGGTTTTTCTCAGATGGCAAAGATTCTGCTCGAAGTGGTCACACCCGAGAAGATTGTCGCTAGCGAAGAGGTCGATGTGGTGGTGGCCAATGGCTATGAGGGCGAGTTTGCCATTCTGCCGAGCCACACCCCGTTCCTGACATCGCTCCAACCTGGTGGCCTCTGGTACCGGCATGACGGGAAGGTGGAATGGCTGGCGGTGGCTGGGGGATTTGTCGAAGTCTCCAACAATAAGATGACCATACTGGCCGAGTCGGCTGAACGGGCTCACGAAATCGACGTCGAGCGGGCCAGGAAGGCCAGGGAGCGGGCCGAGCAGCGGCTGCGCGCCAAAGAGAAGATGGACAGCGCCAGGGCACAGGGGGCACTGCAGCGGGCGGTAGCGCGTCTGCGAATAGCCGAACGCCGGGGGTAAGTGTCCGAGGGGACGGATTCTCCAACGGAGACCACATCCGACCCTGAGAAGTTCATTAGCTGACAAGAGGCAGGCTTGGTCCAAGTCTGCCTCTTTTTTTTTCCTCTCAATCGTACCTATGCTAGACTCGGGCCGCTGGATGGAAACACGGTCGTGACACTGTGGTAGGGCGGTGTTTGGGTATGAACCCGTTGAAAGTATTGATACTGGCGGCCGGCAAGGGCACGCGGATGAAGAGTGGGCGGCCCAAGGTGCTCTTTGATCTCTGTGGCCGGCCGCTGCTGTCTTACCCGCTGGCGCTGGCCGCGCGGTTGGGGGCAGGTGAGGTCATCTGCGTGGTGGGCCATCAGGCCGGTCGGGTACGGGAGGCCTTTGAGGGCGAAGCGGTGACCTGGGTGGAGCAGGTCGAGCAGTTGGGCACCGGGCACGCCGTGCTGGCCGCGGCGCCGCATCTCGAGGGTTTTGGCGGCGAGGTGCTCATCCTCTGCGGCGATGTTCCCTTGCTTACCAGGCAGGCGGTGGACAGGCTGCTTGCCGTTCACCGGGACGCGGGGGCGAGCCTCAGCCTGCTCACCATGGTACTTGATGAGCCGGGGGGCTATGGGCGGCTGGTGCGTGGTGAAGGCGGCCGGCCGGAGCGCATCGTGGAGGCGCGGGACTGCACGCCCGAGCAGCTTCAGCTGCGGGAAGTCAACTCGGGCATCTATTGCGTCTCGGCGCCCTGCCTCATCGAGGCCGTGCCGCGGCTCAAGGCCGACAACGCTCAGGGTGAGTACTACCTGACCGACGTCGTGGGGCTTATTCATCAGCGCGGGCTCGGAATCGCCACCGCTGTCCTGGAAGACCCCCAGGAGGCCCTGGGCATCAACGACCGCGTGGATCTGGCGCGGGCCGCGCGGGTGCTCCGGGAACGTGTCCTGCGGCGGCTGATGCTCGGGGGGGTTACGGTGGTGGATCCAAACAACACCTACGTCGAGGGCGAGGTGGAGATCGGCGCCGATACCGTGATTCTGCCCGGAGCCAGTATCGGGGGGCGCAGCCGGGTCGGGAAGGGCTGCCTCATAGAGTCATGGGTGAATATACGCGATTGCATCATCGAAGATGGCGCCCGGATACTGCACGGCTCGGTCTGCGAAGGGGCGTTGGTGGGGCCGGAGGCGCAGGTGGGGCCGTTCGGCAGGTTGCGCCCAGGGGCGGAACTGGGACCGAAGGTGCGGGTGGGCAACTTCGTGGAGGTGAAGAAATCCCGGATCGGCGCGGGATCCAAGGTTAATCATCTCTCCTACATCGGCGATGCCACCATAGGGAGCGGGGTCAATATTGGCGCCGGAACCATTACCTGCAACTACGACGGCACCCACAAGCACCAGACCATCATCGGGGACGGGGCGTTCATTGGCTCCAATACCCAGTTCGTGGCGCCGGTGGAGGTGGGGGCCGGGGCACTGGTAGGCGCCGGCTCGACCATAACCAGAGACGTTCCCCCCGATATGCTGGCCATTGCCCGCGGGCGGCAGGTCAATCTGCCCCGCGGTGGCGAGTCGCCACGGGGTGGCGAGCCGCCACGGGCAGTCGCGGCCCCCAGGCCGGCTCGAAGGTAGTTTGATCGAAGAAAGAGTATAAGAAGGAGCGCTGGGCATATGTGTGGCATCGTCGGCTATCTGGGTCCAAGAGATTCAGTGGGCATTCTGCTTGATTGCCTCAAGAAGCTGGAATACCGGGGCTATGACTCGGCGGGGCTGGCCACGATCAACGGCGGCCGGATAGACGTCCGGCGCACCCTGGGCAAGATCATCTCCCTGGAGGAAATGCTGAGCCAGCGGCCCCTGAGCGGCTGTTGTGGCATCGGCCATACCCGCTGGGCCACCCACGGCCGCCCTTCGGACATCAATGCCCATCCGCATTGCTGCGGCGACGTGGCCGTGGTACACAACGGCATCATTGAAAATTATCAGTCCCTGAAGCAGCGCCTGGTCGCTTCGGGCCGTACTTTCATCTCCGAGACCGACACCGAGATTGCCGCGCACCTGATAGATGAGGCCCTGGGTCAGGGGCTGGGGTTCGAGGCGGCGGTGCGGGCCGCCCTGAGCCAGATAGAGGGCTCCTATGCCCTGGTGGTGCTCAGCCGGCGGGAGCCACGCAAGATCATCTGCGCCCGCAAGGAAAGTCCGCTCATTGTCGGCCTGGGGGAGGGAGAGACTTTCATTGCCTCCGACGTCCCCGCGCTCCTGGCTTACACCCGGCGGGTGATCTTCCTGGACGACGACCAGTTGGCCATAGTCTCGCCGGAAGGTGTCAGGCTGGAGTCATTGGGGGGCGAGCGCGTCGAGCCGAGGGTGGAAACCGTAAGCTGGAGCCCGACCCTGGCGGAGCGGGCAGGCTACAAGCATTTCATGCTCAAGGAGATCTTCGAACAGCCCCGGGCACTGACCGACACCGTGCGAGGTCGCGTCATGCCTGGTTCGGCCGAGGTATGCCTCGATGCTCCGGGGCTGGACGCGCGGCTGCTGTCCGAAATCAAACGCATCTTCATAGTGGCTTGTGGCACGTCGTATCATGCCGGTCTGGTGGGAAAGTTCCTGATCGAGCAGCTTGCCCGCGTACCGGTGGAGGTGGACCTGGCCAGCGAGTTCCGCTACCGCGACCCCATGGTCGGCCCTGATTGCCTGCTGGTGCTCATTTCCCAGTCGGGAGAGACCGCCGACACCCTGGCCGCCCTGAGAGAGGGCAAGGCCAAGGGGGTCCACACCTTGGGTATCTGTAACGCGGTCGGTTCCTCCTTGAGCCGCGGCTGCGAGTGGGTGCTCTATACCCACGCCGGCCCGGAGATCGGGGTGGCTTCCACCAAGGCCTTCACCACTCAGTTGGCCCTGCTCTTCCTGCTGGCCATTCATGTCGGTTCCACTAACGGAAAGTTGCCTGCCGAGCGGCGCGCGGAGCTGCTCGATGACCTGGCCCACCTCCCCCGCCAAATGGAGGAGGTGCTCAAGCTCGATGAAGCGGTGCTGGCCGTGGCCCGGCAGTTCATGAACGCCCAGGACTTTCTCTACCTGGGCCGCGGCATCCAGTACCCCATCGCCCTGGAGGGTGCGCTAAAGCTCAAGGAGATAAGCTACATCCATGCCGAGGGCTACCCCGCCGGCGAAATGAAGCACGGGCCAATCGCCCTGATCGACGAGCGAATGCCCGTGGTGGTGATCGCCCCGGACGGGGAGAACGTTGCCAAGATATGCAGCAACATCGAGGAAATACGGGCCAGGCGGGCCCGGATCATCGTCTTGAGCGAGGAAACCGCCGCCCAGGCCGTGGGGGCGGTGGATGCGTCTCTGATCCTTCCGCGGGTCAACCCCTTGCTGAAACCCCTGCTCTACGTGGTGCCGCTGCAACTGCTGGCCTATCACATAGCTGTATTGCGGGGCACGGACGTAGACCAGCCGCGCAATCTGGCCAAGAGCGTGACGGTGGAGTAACCAAAGGAATGACATGGCGTTGGACAAGAGGTCATTGTCTGTCAGCCATGATTTTGACGATACCGTGCTTGAGCGGCGCGGCTGGTCGGGCTGGCCGGGAGGGATTCAAGCCCCTGTTTTCACAGGCGGACAAAAGCCTTGACCGGCCCACTGGGCGAAGGTATGATTCAATTGAGGTTTGGCTTAATCTGCTGACTGGTTGAAAATACATGGAATTTCCTCAGCTTGACTTGTTGGCCGAAAAGTTGGAGGAGCTGCTCGACAGATGGCGGCGGCTTGTTCAGGCCAATGGCGAGCTGACCGCCGAATGCGACACGCTGCGGGTGCGGCTCGAAGCCAAAGAGGCGGAGATTGAAGACCTGAGGCGGGAGAGGGACACCATGCGTTCGCGGGTGGACAGCATGCTGAGTCGCCTCGATGAGTCCGTGGCGTGAGTGCGAGGCCTGCTGGCGAAGCTGCGGAAACGGTTGAGATATGGATCCAGGGTCAGCGGTTCGAGGTCAAGACGGACTCGGGACGCGACATGGCCCGAAAAGTGGCACGTTACGTGAACGAGAAAATAGTCGAGGCGTCCGCTGTGTGTGGGGCGGCGCCGCGGCTGAACCTGATGGTGCTGGTGGCTCTCAACCTGGTGCAGGATCACCTGGCGCTGCTCGATGAATGCCGGCGCATGCACGGGATGGTTGAGGAGAAGTCGAGGCGCTTGGTTGGTTCCCTTGAAGAGCTGTTATAGTCGTCCCTGCCGTGCTCGTGATTGGCCGATTGTCTTTGAGCCAATCTTTTGGAACGGGAGTTACCGCTGCCGCTGGTGTGCCGCCTGGTGTCCCCAGGCAGCCTGAAGGCGGTACGAGACGCCCACCTGTTGGTGCAGGTTCAAAAGGTTCCGGTCAACACGGTTCGGCGGGGGCGGTCTAAGTTCCTGACACGGAAGAAGAGTTGGACTTTGTCGTCGAAATAGGGCTATTGCTGACCGTGATTCTGGGGATCGTCCGGTTACCCCTAGGGGTGTTTCCGGTTCGCGAAGACATATGGGCGGGGAGTTGCCCCTCCATTACTGGCTATAAGTACAACTGGCGGTACTGGTTGCAATTATGGCAGGCCCGGCGGGTGTCATCCGGCCGTGCTTTTTCGCTTCCCGCCAAACGACCCTCCTTGCGGGAAAGAGAAGAGCAGTCGACGCCCCAAGGAGTCCCCAGACTCTAGCCCCCTTTCTTACGACAATTCGGTCTGGCCTTCCTTCCTGAAGATACGTTGAGGCTATTGCTATCTCATGCTGCTATTGCTTCGCCTTGATTCAGCCTCTGTCGGGAGGTCCAGATAGATGGATTCTGTAGCACTACTGTTGGTCGCCGGGGCCCTGGCGGCCGGGATCGCCATAGGTATCATCCTCCGCAGGCAATCCGTCGAAAAGAAACTTCAATCAGTGGATGCCGCGGCCTCGCGGCTGCTCGAGGAGGCTCGCAGGGACGCCGACACCATCAGGAAAGAGGCGCAGCTGCAAGCCAAAGACACTGTCATTCAACTGAAAAGTGAGTTCGAGAAGGAGAGCAGGGATCGTCGTACCGAGAGCCAACGGTTGGAGTCCTGGCTCATGCAGCGGGAAGAAAACCTCGACAAGAAGAACCATGTCCTCGAACAACGGGAAAAGGATCTGACCGGGCTGGACAAGGATCTGGCCGCCCGGCAGAAGGCCCTCCAGGAAAAGGAAGGGCTCTGCGCCCAGTTGGTGGATCAGGCAAAGTCGAAGCTGGAGGAGATAGCCGGCATTTCCTCGGCGCAGGCCAAGGAAATGCTCCTGGCCCAGACGGAAAGCGAGGCGCGCCACGAGGCCGCCAAGCTGGTCAAACGCATCGAGGCCGAGGCCAAGGAGACGGCTGACCGCAAGGCCAAGAAGATACTGGCGCTGGCCATCAGCCGTTACTCTGGAGACTACGTCGCCGAGAAGACGGTCTCCGTGGTGGCCTTGCCCAATGAAGACATGAAGGGGCGCATCATCGGCCGCGAGGGTCGCAACATTCGGGCCATCGAGGCGGCAACGGGCATCGACCTCATTATAGATGATACCCCCGAGGCCGTGATCCTCTCGGGGTTCAACCCCGTGCGGCGCGAGGTGGCCCGCATAGCCCTGGAGCGGCTCATCACCGACGGTCGCATCCATCCGGCCCGCATCGAAGAGGTAGTCGAGAAGGTCAATCAGGAGATGGAGGCCGCCATCAAGGAGGCTGGCGAGCAGGCCACCTTCGACGTGGGGGTCCACGGCATCCATCCCGATCTGGTCAAGCTAATAGGCAAGCTCAAGTTCCGCACCTCATATACCCAGAACGTGCTCCAGCACGCGGTGGAGGTGGCCGCCCTCTGCGGCATCATGGCGGCTGAACTGGGGCTCAACCAGAAGCAGGCCAAGCGCGCGGGGCTGCTTCACGACATCGGCAAGGCGGTGGATCACGAAGTCGAGGGGCCGCACGCCCTGATCGGCGCCGACCTGGCCAAGAAATATGGCGAGCCCTCCCGGATCATCCACTCCATCGCCGCCCACCATGAAGACGTGGCCCCGGAGTCCATTCTGGCCGTGCTGGTGCAGGCGGCCGATACCCTCTCGGGCGCCAGACCGGGGGCGCGCAAGGAGATGCTGGAGACCTATATCAAGCGGCTGGAAGATCTGGAGCGGATCGCCACCTCTCTGCCCGGGATAACCAAGGCCTATGCCATCCAGGCGGGGCGGGAGGTGCGGATCATCGTCGAGAGCGAGAAGGTCGGCGATGATGCCTTGCCGCTGCTCTCGAGCGACGTGGCCAGGCGCATCGAGGCCGAGCTGACCTATCCCGGCCAGATCAAAGTCACCCTCATCCGGGAGACACGCGCCGTGGATTACGCCAGGTAATGCCTTGAAGCTCTTGTTGCTGGGCGACATAGTGGGCCGGGGGGGGCGCCGGGCGCTCACCCAGGCCCTTCCCTCTTTGGTGGGCGGCGAGGAGATCGATCTGGTCGTGGCCAACGGCGAGAACTCCGCCGGAGGCATCGGCATCAGCCCCCGCACCGCCGAGGAGATGCTGCGCTCGGGCGTGGATTGCATCACCACGGGCAATCACGTCTGGAAGAAGAAGGACATCACCGACTATCTGCAGGCCGAGCCCCGAATCGTGCGTCCGGCCAATTTCCCGCCCGGTGCCCCCGGCCGGGGTTCGACCCTGGTCGAGACCAAGGGGGGGTGCCCGGTGGGGATCGTCAACCTCCAGGGCCGCGTCTTCATGGAGCCTATCGACTGCCCCTTCCGCGTGGGTTTGCAGGAGGTGGAGCGGCTCCAGACCGTGACGAAGGTCATAATTGTCGATTTTCATGCCGAGGCCACCTCGGAGAAGATCGCCCTGGGTTGTTTCCTGGACGGCAAGGTCTCGGTGGTGGTCGGGACACATACCCACGTGCAGACCGCCGATGAACGGGTGCTGCCGGGTGGCACGGCCTTCATTACCGACCTGGGCATGACCGGGCCGACGGAGTCGATCATCGGCATGAAGCGAGAGGGGATAATCCGGCGCTTCCTTACAGGGCTGCCCCAGTCCTTCGACGTCGCCGCCAAGGGGGTGGAGCTGCAGGGGGTGGTAGTCGAGGTGGATGCCGATGGCAAGGCGGTGGCCATACGTCGGGTGCGAGTGGCCTGTGATCCTTGAGAAAGAGAAACCACTCATGGCGGATGCGACGCACAAGGCGCTCGAGCGTATCAAGCGGGGCGCGGTCGAAATAATCAGCGAAGAAGAGTTGATAGGCAAGCTGGAGCGCAGCCGCCAGACGGGGCGCGCGCTGCGGATCAAGGCCGGTTTTGACCCCACGGCCCCCGATCTGCACCTGGGCCATACGGTGCTCCTGAAGAAGCTGGCCGATTTCCAGGAACTGGGCCACGAGGTGATCTTCCTCGTCGGCGACTTCACCGGCATGATCGGCGACCCCACCGGGAAGAAGGACACCCGCCGGGCCTTGAGCCGGGCGGAAGTGCTGGCCAACGCCGAGACCTACAAGCGCCAGCTTTTCAAGATGCTCGACCCCCAGCGCACCCGCGTGGTCTTCAACAGCGAGTGGATGGGACCGATGTCCGCCACCCAGCTCATCGAGCTGGCGGCCCGGCACACCGTGGCCCGCATGTTGGAGCGGGACGATTTCAAGACCCGCTTTGCGGCCGAGCGCCCCATAAGCATCCACGAGTTTCTCTATCCGCTGATTCAAGGCTACGACTCGGTCGAGCTGCGGGCTGACGTCGAGCTCGGCGGCACCGACCAGAAATTCAACCTGCTGGTGGGCCGCGAGCTTCAGCGCTCCTTCGGCCAGGAGCCGCAGGTGCTGGTCATGATGCCGCTGCTCGAGGGGCTCGACGGCGTGGAGAAGATGTCCAAGAGCCTGGGCAACTACGTCGGGGTGGACGAAGACCCGGGGGAGTCCTACGGCAAGCTCATGTCCATATCCGATGATCTCATGTGGCGCTACCACGAGCTGCTGACCAGTGAGGACGTCTCCGCTCTCAAGGCCGAGGTGGCCTCGGGGGCGCTCCACCCCATGGCGGCCAAGCAGCGGCTGGCCAGGCAACTGGTGGCCCGCTTTCACGGCGACGAGGCGGGGGGCGAGGCCGAGGCGGAGTTCAACAAGGTGCATCGCGGCCGGGGGGTTCCCTCGAAATGGCAAGTCACGGTGTTGTACATAAGTGAACCGGCGGGGGGGAAGCTCGGGCTAAACTACCTCGCACATCAAGATGTGACGCTATGCAACAGTTCCTCCGAGGCGCGCCGCTTGGCCGCGCAGGGGGGAGTGAGGGTTGATGGGACAAAGGTCTCGTCAGATTTTTGCTTCGAGCCAGACCGCGAGTACGAGGTTCAGGTCGGTAAGCGCCGGTTCCGCAAGCTGACGTTCGTGACGAAGCCTTGAGGCTAGCCACTGCGCCCTGCTGGCAATGCGCGCGCGCGGGTTCCCTCGCCGACCCCGAATCCGTTGCTGAGCGTGTCGGCGGGCCGGAGGTTGCCGGTGGCGGCTACGCCACCCGGTTCGGTAGGAAAGCGGCGGTTCAAGAGGGTTAGCGTAGGCTAACCGCAGCCCAGTGCTTGATATTCTGGCCGGGGGTGGTTATCTTTAAAGTCGGGAATGGAGCGTCAGGTGGGTTTTTTCGCGGGGCTGGCTGAAAAGGGCTTGACGCGGCTGGGCGATCTGGCTATATTCCCTTTTGTAAGCAGCGCAGCCGTTGTTCTCTGGAAGAAAAAGTAGATTCGCCAGGAAGTCCGCTTGACGCGGTAAGCGAAAGTGGATATAATGGCGGTCTGTGTTTGTTGATCTTTGAAAACTAGGTAGCGTTCTCGATACAAACCTCGTGATTCTTTTTTGAGTGGTAGGCTTTTCAGTTCAACTGGAGAGTTTGATCCTGGCTCAGAATGAACGCTGGCGGCGTGCCTAACACATGCAAGTCGAACGAGAAATCTGGGGCTTGCTCCAGAGAGTAAAGTGGCGCACGGGTGAGTAACGCGTGGGTAATCTCCCCTCGAATTTGGGATAACTCATCGAAAGGTGGGCTAATACTGGATAAGACCACGGCTGCTTAGGCAGCAGGGGTCAAAGGGGGCCTCTCCTTGGAAGCTCCTGTTTGAGGATGAGCCCGCGTACCATTAGCTAGTTGGTAGGGTAATGGCCTACCAAGGCTACGATGGTTAGCTGGTCTGAGAGGATGGCCAGCCACACTGGAACTGAAACACGGTCCAGACTCCTACGGGAGGCAGCAGTGAGGAATCTTGCGCAATGGGGGAAACCCTGACGCAGCAACGCCGCGTGGGTGATGAAGGCCTTCGGGTCGTAAAGCCCTGTCAAGTGGGAAGAAACGTGTGGATGTAAATAGCGTCCGCGCCTGACGGTACCACTGAAGGAAGCACCGGCTAACTCCGTGCCAGCAGCCGCGGTAATACGGAGGGTGCAAGCGTTATTCGGAATTACTGGGCGTAAAGCGCGCGTAGGCGGTAAGGTAAGTCAGGTGTGAAAGCCCTCGGCTCAACCGAGGAAGTGCACTTGAAACTGCCTTTCTGGAGTACGGGAGAGGGAAGTGGAATTCCCAGTGTAGAGGTGAAATTCGTAGATATTGGGAGGAACACCGGTGGCGAAGGCGACTTCCTGGACCGATACTGACGCTAAAGTGCGAAAGCGTGGGGAGCAAACAGGATTAGATACCCTGGTAGTCCACGCTGTAAACGATGGGCACTAGGTGTAGAGGGTATTGACCCCTTCTGTGCCGCAGCTAACGCATTAAGTGCCCCGCCTGGGGAGTACGGTCGCAAGGCTAAAACTCAAAGGAATTGACGGGGGCCCGCACAAGCGGTGGAGCATGTGGTTTAATTCGACGCAACGCGAAGAACCTTACCTGGGCTTGACATCCCCTGACCGCCTATGAAAGTAGGTTTTCCACCCTTTGGGTGGACAGGGAGACAGGTGCTGCATGGCTGTCGTCAGCTCGTGTCGTGAGATGTTGGGTTAAGTCCCGCAACGAGCGCAACCCTTGTCCTCAGTTGCCACATTAAGTTGGGCACTCTGTGGAGACTGCCGGTGTTAAACCGGAGGAAGGTGGGGATGACGTCAAGTCCTCATGGCCTTTATGCCCAGGGCTACACACGTGCTACAATGGCCGGTACAAAGGGTCGCGATCCCGCGAGG
>JAZDOA010000084.1:0-10736 GCA_043799175.1 Pseudomonadota bacterium
TATGAAAAGCTTGCGGATAGCTACGAGGCCCTACTGCATCTCGCGGCAGCTATCATCTGTTGGAGAAAAGTTGCGGCTATTTAAGGATAGGTTCTAAGTCGATGACCATTTTCCCTTGGGCATCCGGCAGTTCCTGAAGCCACCATTCGTAGTCGAGTTGATCAAGACGACTCAACGCGTCGTCCACCGGCAGATCGGTCTGAATCTTGACGAAGAGATCATCCTCGGCGTTTTCGCCTGGGTAGGTCACGATG
The DNA here is from genome assembly GCA_043799175.1 of Pseudomonadota bacterium. Lineage (GTDB taxonomy): Bacteria > Desulfobacterota > JAZDOA01 > JAZDOA01 > JAZDOA01 > JAZDOA01. The sequence continues at coordinate 255 of JAZDOA010000084.1, forward strand.
TCCAGTTTCACTGCCGTGTTGCGGTCGAATCTGTTAACTATCTCTTCATGGGCCTCGATCAACAATGACACCAGAAAACGGTGTTTGCTCAAGAACGAAGTGACTGCCGCGTAGTCGGTAAACTGGTAGCGTTCATTCAGCCGCTTAAGTGACTCCTCAATTGAGCTAATGGGTTTATACGTATCTGGACAAGCGGTGATGGGAGGAAATCCCTGGACCGGGCGCCTCGCGGTCTCTGGCGGGAAATGCCCTCCGACCCCACGCCGGTTATAGACACCTCTGGTTGCGGTCAGCATCGCTACGGCTCCACCTGTTCGAAGGACGCGCGCAGTTTATCCTTCAGACAAGCCTCAAAAGCATGTTCCAGTCTGCCGTGCGCCAGATCAAGCCAGTCCCGCGAGCCGCCAAAATTAACCTCTTTGGAACGACCGAGATAATAGTCAAGATCGAGGCGAAGAGCTAGTGTAGCTGGCTTGACCGAGGCTCGACTGGCCATTTCTATCTTAAGAAGATCTCTTTCATCTTCATATGGTACTTCTATTCCAACGAGGAATGTACCATGTTTCGAAAAACTCAATTCCGGACCGGTAAAGGGATAGTAATTAAAATTATCGCGAAGCTGTACCGCGTCATTTGCAAAGTCGATGTGATTCCGATAGTGCAGGCTGAGGCTGAAAAGGGCCTTTGGCTCCGCCGTGCCGCGATACACGTCGAGGCTTCGTTCGATAAGAGGCAGGAAGCTTGTCCACCCTGGATAAGGCTTCAGGACATTCACGGCCAGGCGATTGGGTCCGATCTGTACGAGGGATGTTTCGTCTTCTTTCCAGAATTGCACGCGCTCGGTTTTGGTAATCTCATAAGAAAGCCCGCCGGGGCCGGCCTCCACCGTGTTTTCTAATTCCGCCGCTCGGCGACGCTTAGGGAAATCCCCCTTGAGTTGCTCATAAACCAAGCCCGGTACGGCCATATCCCAAGGGGCGCCCTGTTCAAAGCGGAACTCGCAGATAGCCTCGACGAGAGGCGGCTTCGCATATTTCTTTGCCATCGGACTCCATCTACCTCGTGGTTGGCGCTGACTGGGCAGCAGGTCCATCCGCCGGGAAAATTAACCCTAACAGGCTGACATGGATGGTTCAATATTTTCTTGACATGCAGTTTTTATACCTTCCAGCCCGCCGCGCCGCAAAACAGCCCCTCTTTCAAATATTGACCGCCAGCCTCATCCCGGCCACAATATTGATTTGCGCTCAAAAGACCGAATTATTGCAGGGCAGGCTGCCATGTCGGACACCTTGTTCAAACTAGTCACGGATCTGGAGCCGTGCGGGGACCAGCCGCAGGCCATAGACGGGCTTGTGGCGGGCGTGCTCGAAGGCGCCCGGCACCAGGTGCTGCTGGGGGTGACCGGCTCGGGCAAGACCTTCACCATGGCCAACGTTATTGTCAGGGCGCAGCGGCCGGCCCTCATCATGGCCCCCAACAAGACCCTGGCAGCCCAGCTCTACGGGGAGTTCAAGCAGTTCTTCCCCGAAAACGCCGTGGAGTACTTCATCTCTTATTACGACTACTATCAGCCCGAGGCCTACGCCCCCCAGACGGATACCTACATCGAGAAGGATTCATCCATCAACGAGGCCATAGACAAGATGCGTCACTCGGCCACGCGCTCCCTGCTCTCCCGGCGCGATGTGATCATCGTGGCCTCGGTCTCCTGCATCTACGGCCTGGGTTCGCCCGACGAGTACCGCACCATGATGCTCAGCCTCGATGTCGGACAGGACGGGCCACGGGAGGAGATCCTCGCCCGGCTGGTGGAGATGCAGTACAGCCGCAACGACATCGACTTTCACCGGGGCACCTTCCGGGTACGCGGCGAGGTACTGGAGATCTTCCCGGCCTATGAGGAAGAGAAGGCCATCCGGGTGGAGCTGTTCGGGGATACCGTGGAGACCATCTCCGAGATAGACCCCTTGAGGGGCACGGTGCTGCGCGGCCTCGATGCCGTCCATCTCTTCCCCGGCAGCCATTACGTGACCACCCGGCCCCGGCTCAACAGCGCCATCGAGTCCATCCGGGACGAACTCGGCGAGCGACTGCGCCACTTCGAGCGGGAGGGCGATCTGCTGGAGCGCCAGAGGCTCGAGGAGCGCACCATGTTCGACCTGGAGATGCTCGATGAGATGGGCTACTGCCACGGCATCGAGAACTACTCCCGCCACCTCGACGGCAGGTTGCCCGGAGAGCCTCCGTCCACGCTGCTCAGCTACCTCCCGCGTGATTTCCTGCTCTTCATAGACGAAAGCCACATAACCGTGCCCCAGATCGGCGGCATGTACCACGGCGACGTCAGCCGCAAAAACACCTTGGTGCGCTACGGCTTCCGCCTGCCCTCGGCGATGGACAACCGGCCCCTGTCCTTCGAGGAGTTCAGCCGGCGGGTGGGGCAGGCCGTCTACGTCTCGGCTACCCCGGCGGCCTATGAACTGGAGATTTCCGGGCATAACGTCGTGGAGCAGATCATCCGGCCCACCGGCCTCATGGACCCGGCCATAGAGGTGCGCCCGGTCGCCACCCAGGTGGACGACCTGCTGGAGGAGATCCGGCGGCGCGTGGCCAAGGGCGAGCGGGTGCTGGTCACCACCCTCACCAAGCGCATGGCGGAGGACCTTACGGAGTACTACGCCGAGGCCGGGGTGCGGGTGCGCTACCTGCACAGCGACATCAAGAGCCTGGAGCGCACCGAGATCATCCGCGGCCTGAGGTTGGGGGAGTTCGACGTGCTGGTGGGTATCAACCTGCTGCGCGAGGGCCTCGACCTGCCGGAGGTCTCGCTGGTGGCCATTCTGGACGCCGACAAGGAAGGTTTTCTGCGCAGCGAGCGGTCTCTGATCCAGGTCTCGGGGCGGGCGGCGCGCAACGTGGAGGGCACGGTCATAATGTACGCCGCCACGCGGACGAACAGCATGAACCGCGCCATGGCCGAGTGCGACCGGCGCCGCGCCGTTCAGGCCGCCTATAACCAGGAGCACGGCATCACCCCCCAGACCATCAGGAAGGGTATTCAGGACATCATCGGCTCGATCTATGAGCAGGACTACTATACCGTGCCCACGGGGGTCGAGCCCGACGCCGTGCTGGACTTTGACGACGCCGACCGCAAGGTCAGGCGGCTGCGGCGGGAGATGAAGAAGGCGGCCAAGGCGCTGGAGTTTGAGCGGGCGGCGGAGATGAGGGATGCTATCCGCCGGATTGAAGATGCGATAACCGGGCGCCGATGAGCGTCGCCCTGCCGGGCCTTCGGCTGTCACCGCTGCTCGACGTACAAAAGAGTACGCCTGCGCGCGGCTCCGCCTCCAGGCCTCGACATGACTCGCTCCTCGACGCCCGCCGAACCTCGGTGGGAAGCAAGGGCGGCAGGGCCGCCAGCCAAACTGCGGCACCCATGCTGTAGTTGCCAGCGAGGGTTCCGCCGCTTTGAAGCGGCGCCACGGCGGGCGCCGATGAGCGTCGCCATACGTCGTTCTCGGCCCTCGGCTGCGCTCGACGTACTCAACAGTACGCCTTCGCTTGCCTCTGGCCTGCGGCCTAGTCTGGCTCGCTCCTCGACGCCCGCTGGAGCCCCCGAACGGACAGGTACCGTGTGGCCATTGACTGAGGAGGCACGAGGAAGGTCACAGAAGGAAAACTGAAAGGGGTTGATATGAGAACGGAGATTATGCAGATGGGTGAGCCAATTCGCCTTCAGACTCTCGCGCGGGCCAAAGATTTTGAAGCATATATACGCCCTGATGGCATTGAGCTTGTTACTGGGCGAAAGGGGACTCCGTGCTTTATCGAGACCGCAGAAGCCGAGGCATGCATCGGCCACTTCAGGCAACGTGGGTGGTTTGCCTTAGGGAATAACATGACGGCGGTGCAGCCCAACGGCTTGGGCGAGTATTTTCAGCAGTCAATGGGCAAGAGTCCGAAGTTTGCCAGCCACTTCGCGGCCCTCATGGTCAGTCAGAATAAGTTGGAGTGTCGTCGGGACAATGGAAAGATTGAGCTGAAAGTGAAGTCCTCTGAGCGGAGTAATATTACTAATACACCATGACCACCGCCGAACAAAAAGGCTTCACCCCCGACCTCACCGCCGCTCCCCAGCAGCCGGGCGTCTACCTCATGAAGGACGCTTCGGGGAAGGTGATCTACGTCGGCAAGGCCAAGAGCCTGAAGAAACGCCTGGTCTCCTACTGGCGCGCCGGGGCGGAACAGCCGGTGAAGACCCAAAGGCTGGTTGCCGCCGCGCGCGACCTGGAGTGGATCGTCACCGGCACCGAGAAGGAGGCCCTCATCCTGGAGGCGGTGCTCATCAAGCGCCACCGCCCGCGCTACAACATCATTCTGCGCGACGACAAGAGCCTGCCCTACCTGCGCATCTCGGTCCGGGAGGATTTTCCCCGGCTCACCGTGGTAAGGCGGCCCCAGGTGCGCGACGGCGCGCTCTACTTCGGCCCCTTTGCCGCCGCCGGGGCCATGCGGGAGACTTTTCGGTTGCTGCAGCGGGCATTTCCCCTGCGGCGCTGCGGCGAGGCCGATTTCAAACGCCAGCGCCCCTGCTTCCATGCCCAGACCGGCCGCTGCGTGGCGCCCTGTGATGGCGGAAGAATCTCCAGGGAAGAGTATCGCCGCCTGGTGGATGAAGTCGTCATGTTCCTGCGGGGCAAGACGAAAGACGTGGTGGATACCCTTCAGGAGCGCATGGAGCGGGCCGCCGAGGCAGAGGAATTCGAGTTGGCCGCCGTGCTGCGTGACCGCATCCGGGCCGTGCGGGAGACGGTGGAGCGGCAGGCGGTGGTCAGCGCCGCCGAAGATGAGGCGGATGTCATCGGGCTGGTTCTCGGCGAGGGGCTGGCGGAGTTGTCCGTGCTCTTCGTGCGCGGCGGCAGCCTCATCGGTAGCCGGGGTTTTGGCTTCAGGCGCGACGCTGATGGCGCCGAGATCATCGCGGCCTTCATCGCCCAGTACTACCCCAAGGAACACCTGATTCCCCCCGAGATTCTGGTGCCGCTCGACCTTCCCGAGGTTTTTCTGCTGGAGGAGGCCCTCTCCGAGGCGGCGGGCCGGAAGGTGAGCATTCACCAGCCGCTGCGGGGGGCCAAGCGGCGCCTGCTGGAAATGGCCGCGGCCAATGCCGAAAGCGGCCTCAAGCTGAGGCTCAACCGCGGCGAGGCGGCGGCCCAAGTGGAGCGGATTTTGGCCGAGCGGCTGTCACTGGCCGTGTCGCCTCGCCGCATAGAGTGCGTGGACATCTCGAATTTCCAGGGCGAGCACGCCGTGGGGGCGATTGTGGCCTTCCAGGAGGGCAGCCCCGATAAATCCGGCTACCGGCGCTACCGGGTGCGGCTCGGGGGCGGCCCCGATGACTATGCCATGATGCGCGAGGTGCTTTTTCGGCGCTTCTCGAGGCCCGAGAACGGGTTGCCCGACCTCCTGCTGCTCGATGGCGGCAAGGGCCAGCTAAACGTGGCGCTAGAGGTGTTGCGGGAGATGGATCCGGCTCCCTCACTTGAAGTTGCCGCCATTGCCAAGGAGAGGGCGGCCCCAAAAAACACTCCGGGTGGCGTGGAGAAAGAGGGGCTGATAGACCGGGTGTTTCGCCCCGGTCGCAGAAACCCCGTGGCGCTGGTTGGGCCCCCGCTGCTCTACCTCGCCCGCATTCGGGACGAAGCGCACCGTTTCGCCGTGGGCTACTACCGGAAGGTGCATCGCAAAGGCCTGCGGAGCGCCCTGGATGATGTGCCTGGGGTAGGGCCGGTATGGCGGGGGCGGCTTCTAAAGGAGTTCGGTAGCCTGGCCAGACTGAAAGAGGCGAGCGCGGAGGAAATGGCCAGCCGGGTGCCCGGCCTCGGAGAGAAGCGGGCCAGAAACCTTCAGCAAAGCCTGCTCCGGGCCGACCTCAGTGGCGGCGGCGCCTCCGATGGAAGCATGGAGTAGAAATCCGTGGCCTCCAACCCCAACAGAGCGCAGACGCTACGGATGTAGCCTTTTACGTAAATTCTGGCGGGCAGCAGATGGAGGTCGTCGCGCTCCATGGCCTTGATGTAGTAAGGGTTGATCTTGGTGGCCTTCGCGACCTGCTCCACGGAAAGCCGATTTCTCAGTCGTTCCGCCTGCAAGCATCCACCCAGAGTACGCTCGCCCATGCGAACCTCGTCCCGCGGATTCCCCGCCCAGGTGTTTTTCAACGGGCTGATAGGGCCGACCCCTAAAAAACCTAAGAACCCCTTCGTCTATACTCTTCGGCAAGAGGCGAGGATTTCTTTAGGACTATCAGGCCGTTGATAAACGCCCATCTGCGGCGGGTGGCGGGGCCACCTGCCAGATTGGGCGCCCAGCAAGCGTTGTGGTTACTCTACGTCCAACAGGGCGCCCCGCAAGTGGACGGGGAAATGCCAACGCGGCTTATGCGGGGCGAAACAGCGCGGCGCGGCTCGCGCCCGCGCGCCTAGCAGCTAGGCATTTCTGAATAGCCTGTAAGCAGACCGTTTTTTCAACGGGCTGCTATTGCGATGTCCCCCTGCTCCTCTTCAGCCCAAGGCGCCTGGCTATTTCGCGGGCGCAGGCGGCGACGAACTCATTCATCTCGTCCGGGGGCAGCGGCTTGCCCGGCTCGGGAAGGCGTTTGACTCCTTTGGGGACGACCGCCTGGGGCGAGTTCTGGAGCCTCTTCCTGGGCCGCACGCGGAACTCCGGCGGGAAGCTGTTTTCGTGGTACATCTGCTGAAAGCCGATGAACTTGAGGTGATGGGCGGTGGAGTCCGCCACCGCGATTTCGTCTGGGCCGATCACCCCCTCCTTGCGGGCCGCCACCAGCCCGGCCAGAGACTCGCCACCCTGGGTACAGGCCACGTGGCCGGAGCGGTTGGCGGTGAGCATCCAGTCCATTATTTCCTGTTCGCTCACCCGCACCACAAAGACACCGCGCCTGCCCGCCAGGCGGTCGTACTCCTCGGCCAGCCGCACCACCCTGGGCATGGAGACGGGGTTGCCGATCATCGCGGCCTGGGCCACGCTGGGCCGGACGGTCACGGGGCGGAAGTGCCGCTTGCCCTCGGGCGCGAGGAAGTAGCGAAAGACGGGGTCGGCATGGCGGGACTGGACCCCCACCACCTTGGGCAGGGTTTCAATGATGCCGGCCTTGAAGAACTTGAGAAAGCCGCTCATCACGGCGGTGATGTTGCCCGCGTTGCCGATGGGCAGCACCACAGCCTTGCCTGACAGGTCGTAGTCGAATGCCTGGGCTATCTCGAAGGAGTAGCTCTCTTGTCCCAATATGCGCCAGGCGTTCTTGGAGTTGAGGAGGGCGACGTCGTAGTTGTCGGCCATGTGCTCGACGACCTTCATGCAGTCGTCAAAGACGCCGGGCAGCTCCATCACCTTAGCCCCGGCCCCCAGGGGCTGGGCCAGTTGCTGAGGGGTGACCTTGCCGCGGGGCAGCAGCACGCAGGAGGTGACCACCCCGCTCAGGTAGCTGGAGTAGAGCGCGGCTGCCGCCGAGGTGTCTCCGGTGGAGGCGCAGATGCTCAAGACCTGCTTGAGGCCCCGTTCCCGCACCAGGTAATTGATATAGCTCAGGGCGCAGGCCATGCCCCGGTCTTTGAAGGAGGCCGAGGGGTTTTGGCCGTCGTTCTTGAAGAAGAAGGGGCCTCCGGCCAGCTCGGCCAGACGGCGGTTAGCCGCTATCTGTGGGGTATGACCCTCGCCCAGGTAGATGATGGAATCCAGGGGGAGGGCGGGGGCGATGAACTCGTGAAAGGCGAAGACGCCCCGCAGGGCGGGGACGTTGAGCATGCGGCGCAGGTCAAAAAGGCGCCGCCATGCCGCCGGTGAGCGCCCGCTTTCGGCCCAGGCGGGTCGGGTGTCTTCCAGCAGCAGCACGCTGCCGCAACCGGGGCAGGTGTAGAGCAGCCGTCCTATGTCGAACTCCCGGCGGCAGCCCAGGCAGCGGTATAGCAGCCCCTCTCGTGGTTCGGGAATAAGCCCCTGGCGGTCGGCCTCGGGAAAGTCCTCTAGCCTCAATGGCAGCCCTCTCATTTTCAGGTAGCCAAGAACTTACGCCGACCGCCGCGGCGGAGTCAAGCCAAACGACAGAGGCCGAATTTTCCGAGCAAGAGTAATGGCCGGGGGCGCCACGCGAGGAAGGTGAATCAGGCGCCGGTTCCCCCCTTCGTATGGCAGTAGAGGCAACTGCCTTGCGTAGAGGTGGGGGTAGGCTGGTCGGTGTTGTCTTTGTACTCCCACCGCAGCATGCTGGGGTAGGGCGAGCCGTGGGCGCGGTGGCAGGTCAGGCACATGATAACGGCTTCCTTCGCCTTTATCTCGCTGGTAATACAACCGCTGGTGAATTTGTCGTCAGTCCACAGGCGCCCCACGGGGACGAGGGGATTGTACGTGTTGCTTCCGAACACTGACACGAACTCGTTGGAATTGGGTATCACGTAGTCTACGGGGTGCTTCAGCCAGCAGTTGTCCTGTATTGGGAGCACGCGCCCCACATACCATGTGGGGTCTCTGGGATCCGTAGTTGCTGTGAGATCTGAAGGTATGTTGGTATGACACCCCACACAGAACCCGGTGATGGAATGGCTTACCTTGAGCCGTTCGTAATCTGATGTTGACCAGTCTTCCTTACTGCCCTTGTACTCATTGTGCTCCGCTACGGTAGATTTATAGTTAGGCTCTCCGTAGCCAACAACGTAGAAATTTTTTGCATCATCACTCCACGTCCCACCTGGACTCACACTATATGCATTTCCGTGAGCACGCAGAAATCTCAATATAGGTAATGAATTCTCGCCGGTATGGTGTTTAGGATACATATGACAACTGGTGCAGCCGTAACCCCAAACTTCAGACACTTCATCACCACGCGCCATGTGCCCATGGCATCTGCCGCCACAATTATCCCGGTTCTTGTTGCCAGTAAGAGTCGTGTCACCTTTCGATAGTCCGTAAACATTGTGGCCGCAGCGGTCCTTGTCTATGGCTGAACCGTCTTCCTTCTTTATATCCGTGCCATTCACCACCCAATAGAAATTGCCGCCGGCCAGGGTTTTGCTGTAGTCCGGCTTGGAGATGTTGAAGACAATGGGGATGTTCAGGCCGCCAGTTCCTTGACCCTTTACGGATTCCGTACCTTCCGAGCTGTGACAGCCTATGCAGGTGGTCTTGAGAAGTCTCCACCTGTCTCTCGGGGTCTCTATTGCATCAGTCTGATACCCGGTCTGGAATGGTATCTCCGCGCCAAGCTCCTCTCTGTGCATGGTGTGGCAGGCGGCGCACTTGTAAGATCTGATCTTGGCGGAGGCGGGGCCGGAACCCCCGAGTACAAAGACGAGGCAAAACGCGGCGGTCAGCACAAATTTAAACGCTGTTGCCGGCATGTGTCGTGTACCTCCAAAACACTCCAGAATACTTACGGTTAGCGATCCACATGGCAGAAACGGCAACTTCCTGTCGTCGAACTCTTTTTCGCCTGGTCTTTATCCTCGCTGTACTCCCAGCGCAGCATGTGGGGGTACTTAGAGCCGTGGGCGCGGTGGCAGGTCAGGCACATGACCAAGTCATAGGATGTGTAATAGTTAGTACTACTCGTTCTGCGCGTTAGGTCCCAATTACGGGCCACGGGAACCAGGGGATTATAGTCTGTTTGGTCAAGGCTAGGGTAAACCCTTACGTCGGCGGGATGCTTCAGATGCAAAGATGCCGACCAGAACATGGTCTTCCGGCGCAGCGTTGGAGGAGAGCTACTATCGTCCCAATACACATCTCCTTCAGCGGTGCGATGGCAACCGGAGCAGAAGTCGGTGATGGAATGAGTTGTCTTCAGTCTACCAATTACATCCTCAGTGCTCAGCCAGTTGTAGTAGCCCTGGTACTCGTTGTGGTCATCCTTAGAACTGGTTTCTTCGTAGTCGGAGTCCTCGTAGCCGATGACGTAGTTGTCACTCTTGACGTTGTCGTCATCCGTGGCCGCCGGCGCGGGGCTGGCATGGCTATGGAGCATGCGATAGCCGCGCTTGATGGTCTCGGTGTCTTTGTCTTTGTGATGGTGCCGGGGATAGAGGTGGCAACCCTGGCAGCCGCCGGGGTGGCCCTTCATGTTCCCGTCTTCCGTGCAGGACGCCGAGGACAGGTCGGAATGGCAGGTGACGCACTCCGTACTCCACTGCTTGGCATAGTTGTCACTTATTGTCGTATCGCGTGGCGAGATTCCATAAACATTATGACCATAGCGGTCCTTGACTTCCCCGCCTTCACCTCCACCGTTGGCCACCCAATAGAAGTCTCCGCCAGCCAGGCCGATGTCGTTCGCTGGCGCGCCAGACGTGTGGAAGACGATGGGGACGGTCTCACCGCCGAGGTCGTAGTGATACTCGTCCTTAGAGCTGGAATGGCAGCCCACGCAGGTCTTGTTGAGCAGATGCAGCTGGGGGCCTT
>JAZDOA010000102.1:0-3850 GCA_043799175.1 Pseudomonadota bacterium
CACGGCCCGGTCCCCGAAGGATGCTTTGTCGGGCACCGGGACAACGACCCACTGAACGACGGTCCGTACAACCTGATCCTGCTGGACTGTGCCACACACATGCGGCGGCTGAACGGCAGGCCCGAGGTACGAGCCAAGGCCCGGGAATCGCTGCGCAGGACCGGCCGGGGCCGCCGGGAACTGACAGGACAGAAGAAGGCGGACGGGATACGGCCCACGGTATACGTCTGGGACTGCGGAGCCTGCGGCGCAGAGTTCACGACCGAGACGGACCGTTGCCCCAAATGCGGCGGGTACGCCATTACCCGCCGAGCGATTTACCGTATACCAACCGGAGAAACGCAGGAAGAGAAGAAAGAGAAGGCGCAGGATGCGTGTTGACCAGCCACACGAGGTTAAGTGCCGGAAGTGCCTCCACAAAATGGTGAATGGTGCCCGCCGACCAAAGCCGTTCTGTGCCGCGATACGTGGACGACCGAATCTAGATGGCCTGGTTGTCCCAAACATAGAGCCATCATGCCGTAAATTTGAAGATGCCTGCGAACCGTGAAGGAGAACCGCTGATGTCAACCATAACACCACCCATTGTCGGACACTGGTACGCCGGAAAATATGGCCCGGCGCGGAAAGTGCTTGCAATCAAATGGAGCCTCGAAAGAAGGGATCAATATCTAATCCGTTGCGAACATCCGAATGGCCGTCCCATAAGCTATCTGTGTTGGGGCTGGGATCTATGGGTCAGGCAGGATCTTGGGACTGAGTTGCCGGCCAATTACGAATCCGTGCCCGAGCGGACCGCCCGTGAGCGCCGGGCCTTCCCCATGCTGGTCGCGGGCATAGAGTCCTGCATCGCCCAGATTGAGGCACTGTGTTCGCCAAGTGACGTGCCAGACCTGGCCCGCGAGGCCCTGGACGCCGCACGACCGAAGAAGGAGACCAAGCCATGACCACCCCTACCGACCGCTGCCTCTGCGCCCTGCTGGCCCTCGGCCAGGCCAGGTAAGATTGAAACGCGAGGAAACAATGAAAACAGATAGCCAGAAGGAGGCCCCATGCCAACCCACCCTGCACGATGCAGCCGAGCTTCTCCGGAAACTCGCCGAACAAAAGCAGGAAATCGAACGCCTCACGAAGGCCGCGGCGCGCCACGCCAAGCTGGTCCTGGCCGCCGAGAAAACGCTGCAAGACCTGCGCTGGATGATAAACAACGAGCGGTATCTGACGTTCGACACCCTCATAGGCACCGAAGAACGGCTGGACGCGGCGCTGGCGGGATGCGCCTGCGCCACGAAAGGAGAACCTGATGGCAAAAAAGACCTGTAGCTAGCTGCCTCGATCCGGGCGTTGACGTTGACACAACCCTGGATTCCGGCCCGGTTTCGGGGGTTGTGTCAGGGTCAAACGGAGATATGACCAACCACCCCAGCTTCGGCCACGAAAAAAAGTTCGCAAAATATCAGATGAGGTGTTGACAAGGCGGGTGCGGGATGTACCATGTGGCCATGTTCATCCGGCTGATAGACAACTCGTTTGCTCGCATACAAGGGCCTGCAAGCTCTCCTCTAGCCGGGTGGACAGCGGGCCCTTCTCTTTTTCTTCCCAGCACACAAGACGCCCAGGCTGCGGCCGGAGGTGCCCTCTTGCGCTGGCGGAATCGAGAAGGCCCCACGGGGCGACAGCCCGGACGCCAGAAGTGTGCGCACCCGGCTCGGAGAGAGCGTGCCGTTGTAGACGCTCAGGGCAAGAAGACAGCGGCGGGGCTTACCCTACCCCGCCCCAGGTATCGGACGTATGCCGACCTGCGCTCCATTCTCGGCTCAGCAGCGAATCGTGTGGCCCGCATAGAAATGGGTGGAATGTAACCGAGCTTGACCGACGAATCGACCGACCGACGGCTGTGAAGTTGGGCAAGAAACCCAGAATTTCGTGTTTTTTCTGCGCGCTGTTCTGGGTTTCTCTCTCTCCTCACTCCCTCCCTCAAGCTGCTCGTCGGAAAGGAATGGGAGATGGATGCAGCGGATAGATTCATCCAGAGGGTGAAGAAAAAGAAAAAAGCCAACCGAAAAAAACAAATGGCTGCCGCTCGTCGAAAGAGGCGTTCCGGCGAGATGGACATGCGATTGGCGTGCCTGAGCCGTTCTGACATCAGGGTCGGACTCTGGCGACATAATGTTTTCTCTCGTGACGGCTACAAATGCGTTCGTTGCGGATTCCATAAGAATTTGGTTGCGCACCATATTAAATCCTGGTTGAAGCACCCCAGCTTGAGACTTAAGGTGTCCAACGGTCTTACATTGTGCCCAAATTGCCACGCTGCCATCCACCCCTGGCTGGCCGACTGTGATAAGGGGATATAAGGTCGGGTATGCGCAGAGGAAAAGATGAAGAAAAGCAAATTCCGCAAGCGCTCAAAAGCTGAAATCCGCGTTTGGCTCCAGACCGAAGAGGCCCAAGCCTGGCTGCAGCGCAAGATCGACGAGAAGAATGAGGGCAAGGCCGAGCGGCGCAAGCGGCAGGACATGGCCGAGATGAAACGCCGGGGGCTGCACGTCGAGTGTACTAAGTGCCTGCACGGTACTGGGGGCCATTGCCTCTTGATTCTCCCCGACGGCTGCCTCGACTACCTGGAAGTAGGAACCTGTAAGGAGCTACGCTGATGAGCTTATCGAAGCGTCTGGAAGAAGCGGCCCGAGAACGACGGATCACGGAAGCTCAAGCCGATCGGATCCTCGAGCGCCGGACGGAATTGTGGGCGGATCAGGAGCGCCAAGGCCAGATGCTCTTGTGCTTCACGGACCCGGCCGAAGAGAGAAGACAGAGAATCGAGGCGCACCGATGACCACCCACCGGACCACCTTCGGCGCCGAACTCAAACGGCCCACGCACGATTTTTGTCATTGACACTGGTGATATCATTCGCGACGATATGGGTATGCTTGGCAGCACACTCCAAAATGAATCTGTGCGGGTCGGCAGGGATTCCCTGCTGCCAAGCGGCCCCGCCGGCCCGCACCTTTTCCTGCCAACAAGGGAACCCCACATGACCACCGACGAAATCTTCGAAACCCGCCGCAAACACCGCGCCAACATCCCAGGAAAACACCACGAAGCCTACCGCCTCAACTACGACAAAGCCCTCGAAGGAAAATCCCTCAAAGCCGCCATCAAAGCAAAATGCCTCGACTGTATGTGCTGGGAGGCAACCGAAGTCAAACTCTGCCCTTGTGTCGCCTGCCCACTCTACGAAATCCGACCCTACGCCAAACACCCAAAACGACACCCAGAACGCAAGAAGGCCAAAAACGACATGGGCGCCAGCCCTAACACGCCATCCTGCACGCCCACCATAGCGTAGGAGCATAGATCCACACCAAACCCCTCCCCACCCGGCCCGGAACACACGGAATCGCCAATACCCCCTTAGATAGCTATCTGGCGCGCAAAATGACCATTCTGCCGCAGCCGGCAAAAAGGTGCGAAAATCCCAATCGCCACCCGCGGAACCGGAGTGCACAGAGAGCCATAGGAACCAACACACGGTAAGAGATACCCACGCCACCCGTCCGGGTCCCCTCCCCCACCCCTCGGCCCAAAGGAAGCTTCATACCCCCCCCCATGCCCACCGAGGCCCGCACGCTGGCACGCCGGCTCGCTCCTCCGCTTTGGCCCAGGCTTTGGGCAGGGGCCGGAGCAGGTAGGGCACAGGCATAGGCAGGCACAGGCGCATCTACTATCTTGAGCACCTTTGATAACAAAAATGCACAAAACCCAAAAATAGGTGTTGACATCGTGAACACTTGACGATAATCTATACTATAGAGCATGACTGACGTGCTCAAAACAGACACCA
>JAZDOA010000103.1:0-3790 GCA_043799175.1 Pseudomonadota bacterium
CGATCATAAGTGCGAAACCAGGTGCAAGCTGGGCGCCACGGGAGGCGAGCCTTTGGCCATCCGTGCCCTGAAGAGGTTTGTAACGGACACCGTGGACCCTTCGGCTTATAGACCGGCGAAAGCCGTCGCAACCGTCCGGGACTGCGCCAAGGTGGCGGTCGTTGGGGCTGGGCCGGCAGGCCTTGCAGCCGCTCATTACCTTTCGCTTGCCGGCTGCAAGGTGACGGTGTTAGAAGCCGAGCAGGAGCCCGGGGGGATGCTCATGAGCTGCATTCCCGACTACCGCCTGCCCGGGGAAGTGGTGCGCAAGGAGATAAAATCCCTTCTCAACGAGGACATCGCGCTGAAGTGCGGCGTCGCCCTGGGCCGCGACATAACCCTGGATGGGATTTTCGAGGACGGCTTCAAGGCGGTCTTCCTGGCCATGGGCGCCAATGAGAGCCTGAAGCTGAACATCGAGGGAGAGGACACCGAAGGGATTTATCCGTCCATGCGGTTTTTAAAGGGCTTCAACCTGAAAGGGGAGAAGCCGGCCGCCGGGCATGTGGGCGTCATAGGCGGAGGGAACTCTGCCGTGGACGCCGCCAGGGTGGCCCTGCGGCAGGAAGGCGTCAAGAGCGTGACCATCTTCTACCGCCGCACCCGCCGGGAAATGCCCGCCTACGAGGAGGAGATAGACGCGGCCCTGGAAGAGGGCGTAAAGCTTGAGACATTGGTTTCTCCGGTCAAGATCCATTCAAAGGATGGGCGTCTTGTGGGCGCCAGATGCGTCAAGAACAAGCTCGGCGATTTCGATTCCAGCGGCAGGCGCAGCCCCGTGCCTCTTGCGGGCAGCGAGTTCGACGTTCCTCTGGACACCCTTATCGTGGCGGTAGGGGAGCAGCCGGCGAGCGGTTTTCTCAAGGAGGCCGGGCTGAAATTGCACAAGAACGGAAGGCTGTGCGTTGACGAAGCCACCCTGTGCACCAACCGGCAGGGGGTGTTCGCGGGCGGGGACATCGTGACGGGTCCGAACACTGTCGTGGACGCCATAGCCGCGGGCAAAAAGGCCGCGGAGCTCATCAGGCGGCATCTAAACGGCGAGGATCTTGAAATCGCGGCCGGGACAAAGCTGCCTGAGTTTTACATCGAGCCTGCCAAAATCAGCGATAAGGAACTGGCCGAGGCGAAAAGGGTCAGGCCGCGGGCCTTGCCGGCTGAGGAAAGAAAGAAGAGTTTCGCCGAGGCGGAGAGGGCCCTCTCCGCCAAAGACGCGGGCCGCGAGGCAAGAAGGTGCTTGAGATGCGACCTCAAATTCACGCAAAAGGAAGAGGTTGAAAGCGGCCGCAATGGGGGGGCTGTGTGCCGACACTGAGGATTGACGGTTTGGATTTGACGGTGGAGCCTGGGACAACCGTCCTGGAGGCTGCGAATTTCCTCGGGCTGGAGATCCCCACGCTCTGCCACATGGACGGCCTGTCGCCTTACGGAGGCTGCCGGCTCTGCTTGGTGGAGATAGGGACCGGAGACAAGGCAAGGCTCGTCTCCTCCTGCACCTATCCTGCCGAGGGCGGGCTCGTGGTGCGGACCAACAGCAAGAGGGTGATCCGCACGCGGAAGATGATGGTGGAGCTTTTGCTCTCCGTCTGCCCGAGTTCAAAGACGATACAGGACATGGCGTGCCGCCTGGGGGTCTCCCGGACGCGATTCAAGGCGCGAAACGACGACTGCATCTTGTGCGGCCTTTGCGTGCGGATGTGCTCCGAGCAGATGATGGCCGGGGCGATCGATTTCGCCTTTCGCGGCAACAAGCGGAAGATCATGACGCCCTTCGACAAGAAGTCGGCGGTATGCCGGACATGCGGCGGGTGCATGTATGTCTGCCCTGTCTGCATGCTTAGGTGCCAGGGGCCGAACCCGCCTACGGTCGTTTGCGGCTCATGCTACAACCTTGAGCCCACATGCACCGAGCATTTCGACGACTACATGTGCTATTTGGGGCCGACAGGCTCCTGCGGGACCTGCGTCCAGGAGAAAAGGCCGGAGAGCAAAAAAGAGGAGGCAATGAGATAATATGAGCTTCACCAAATATAACGCCACAGCAGCGACTTTAACCAAGAACCGGACCTTCGGCTCGGTCACGCCCGGAAGCGGGTTGTGCGTGACCTGCGTGGACGGATGCATCGGGATGTGCGAGGTGGGCAAGTCCGCCTATCGCGCCGGCGAGGTGATCTATCCCCCAGCCTTTCGGCATCATCACCACGGCCGCGGAAAAGGACTATCCCGTCGATTTGTCGCATTTCCAAATCATGGGGACCGCTGTGGGCGCGCACGGGATCGAGGCCGACAGCGACAAGGCCATATTCCCGAACGTGCGGCTGGAAACCCGGCTCGGCCACGCTCCGGGGATCAAGCTGAAACTGCCGATCGTATACGGCGGCCTCGGGTCCACGGACATTGCGTCCAAGAACTGGGAGGGCCTGGCAGCCGGCGCCGCGATCTCGGGCCTCATCCTGACCGTGGGCGAGAACGTCTGCGGCATGGACATGGACTCCGAGGTATCCAAGGGGAAGGTGACGCGTTCCCCGGAGCTTGAGCGCAGGATCAAGCTCTTCAAGGACTGGTACGACGGCTACGGCACGGTGGTGGTGCAGGCCAACGTAGAAGACACCCGCCTGGGGGTCCAGGAATACGCCGTATCGAAATTGGGCGTTGATACCGTGGAGCTCAAGTGGGGACAGGGGGCGAAGGACATCGGCGGAGAGGTCAAGATATCCAATCTCAGCAAGGCTCAGCGCCTCAAGGAGAGAGGCTATGTGGTCCTGCCCGATCCTAAGGCGCCCGGCGTTATCAAGGCCTTTGACAAAGGCGCATTCAAGGAGTTCGAGAGGCACTCCAGGGTAGGCATGGTCACGGAGGAAGGCTTCCTCAAGCGCGTCAAGGAGCTGCGGGACTGCGGGGCGAAATACGTGTTCCTGAAGACCGGAGCGTACCGGCCGGCGGATCTGGCAAGAGCGCTGAAGTTCTCCTCGATGGCCAAGATAGACCTTTTGACCGTGGATGCGGCCGGCGGCGGCACGGGCATGAGCCCATGGAGGATGATGAACGTGTGGGGAGTTCCCCCGGTTGAGCTTTTCTACCTGCTCTACCAGTTCGCGGACCGGCTCGCCAAGAAAGGCGAGTTCGTCCCGCATATCGCAATCGCCGGAGGGTTCGCCTTCGAGGACCAGATGTTCAAGGGGCTGGCCATGGGGGCCCCGTACTTCAAGGCGATTGAGATGGCCAGGGCGCCTCTCACCGCTGCCATGGTCGGGAAAACCATCGGCACGAAGATCGCCGGCAACGACATGCCGGTGTTCATCGGCCGGTTCGGCAACACGACAGAGGAGGTCTTTGTGCTGGCCGACGAGCTCAAAACCCGCCTGGGCAAGGCTTTCGAGAAACTGCCTCCCGGAGCCATCGGCGTTTACAGCTACATGCACAGGCTCGAGCAGGGCTTGAGGCAGCTTATGGCCGGCGCCAGAAAGTTCAGCGTGGACCATCTCACCCGCGACGACATCGCCGCGCTCACGCCGGAAGCCGCGAAGATATCCGGGATCAAATACATGATGGACCTGGACAAGGAGGAGGCCGACAAGATACTGGCCGGCAAGGCGCAGGCCGATAAAATACTGGCTGGCTAGGAAATCTCCGAAGCCGCAGGCGTTTCATCCGTCTTATGTGCCGCCTTTCATGGCGGCACATGCTTTTTCATATGCACATTGTGGCTGTCTTGGTGCGTTGTTAGCGGCCCGCCCAAACCGCCGATTCT
>JAZDOA010000109.1:0-2495 GCA_043799175.1 Pseudomonadota bacterium
GGATCAACGTGAGTAAGTGGAGTGATGCGGGGGCTCTCAACGTCACAAAAATTCGACTGGCCTACTACTACAACGGCTTTGATGCATAGATGATATGAAATGGGGGGCTTTTGTCAGGTCTCCACTTGACAACGCTACTAATTTTTTGTGAAAGGAAACCATTATGGCAAACGATCCAATCTCACGCGGCCCCTTGCGCTCCTCGGTAATGACCAAGGGGGTAGACCGGGCGACTCACCGCTCCCTGCTATACTCTATGGGTTGGCGGCCGGAGCACCTGGATAAGCCGCTGGTGGCGGTGGTCAACTCCTTTAACGAGCTCATGCCCGGCCACGTCCACCTGAACGCCCTGTGCCAGGCGATCAAGCTCGGCATTGCCGAGGCCGGCGGAACCCCGCTCGAATTTCCGACCATCGCCGTGTGCGACGGCCTGGCCACCGGCCACAACGGCATGCGCATGCCCATGCCGAGCCGCGAGCTCATCGCTGACTCGATCGAAATCATGATCACGGCCCATGCCTTCGATGCTATGGTGCTGCTGACCAACTGCGACAAGGTGACGCCGGGCATGCTCATGGCCGCAGCGCGGCTGAACATCCCGGCCGTGCTGATCTCGGGCGGCCCCATGGACACGGGATGCTTCCGGGGCAAGCGCGTCTGCTACAATGACCTAATGGAGGCCGAGGGTCTGGTGGAGCGGGGAAAGATGCCGCCCGAGGAGTTGGCGGCCTTCGAGGAGGTGGCGGTCTGGGGGCCGGGCTCCTGCGCCATCATGGGCACCGCCAACACCATGAACATCCTCACCGAGGCCCTGGGCATGACGGTGCTCGACGGCGCTCTAACCCCGGCTACCTCCGGCGCCCGAATGGCCCTCGCCCGCCGGGCCGGGCGCGTGATCATGGAGTTGCATGCCAAAAACATCCTGCCCCGAGACATCCTGACCCTGAATGCCTTCCAGAACGCACTCGCGGTGGACATGGCCGTGGGCGGGTCCACCAACACCTGTCTGCACCTGCCGGCCATTGCCGCCGAAGCCGGACTGACGCTCGACCTCACGGAGTTCTCCAAAGCGGCCGCCAGGACTCCGCACCTGGTCCTGCTCAAGCCTGCCGGACGTCATTTTCCATTGGACTTCTATAATGCCGGTGGAGTGCCCGGCCTGATGAAAGAACTGCTGGACAGCGGACTGTTCCATGGCGACTGTATGACCGTCACCGGAAGCACGATGGCCGAGAACCTCGTCGGCCGCAGCATTCTCGATCCTGACGTTATCCGTCCGGTAAAGACCCCCCTGAGTCCGAGCGGCGGGCTGGCCGTGCTTCACGGCAACCTCGCCCCAGAAGGCGCGGTGGTCAAGAAAGCCGCTGTGGCGCCCGAGATGTTGCGGCACAGTGGGCCGGCGCGGATCTTCGAGCAGGAGGAGGAAGCGCTGGCGGCGATCTTCGGCGGCAAAATCCAGCCCGGCGACGTGGTGGTCATCCGCTACGAGGGCCCCAAGGGTGGGCCCGGCATGCGCGAGCAGCTGCTGCCGACCTCGGCCATCATCGGCATGGGGCTGGGGAAATCCGTGGCCTTGGTCACCGACGGCCGCTTCTCAGGCGCCACCCAGGGCGCCTGCATCGGCCATGTCACGCCCGAGGCGTACTTAGGCGGACCCATCGCCCTAGTCGAGGAAGGGGACCGCATCTCCATCGATATCCCCGCCGGCCGCCTGGAGCTGGAAGTGCCTGCCGAGGTGCTCGATCAGCGGCGGAAAAAGTGGCGTCCGCCGGAGCAGGTAGGGCTGCAGAAAGGCTCGCTGCTGGACCGCTATCGGCGGCTGGTGGCGCCGGCCAATCGCGGCTGCACACTGGGATAAGACGAGGGAAGGGGAGCAATGCTCTGAAGCAGATTGCTGATCGGGGTCATGGGATCAGCACGATCTTCCCGTACGCTCCAGGCTCCAGGACAGCCCGGTGGGCGCGTGAAGCCTCGGCCAGCGGAATTTCCTGCCCCACGATGGGGCGAAGGGTCCCATTTTCCAGCCCGGCCTGGATCGCCGCGTGCATCGTCGCCAGTTCCTTTTCCGAGGCGTTCATGATCAGCATACCGAGAACGGCCGCATCCCGGCTCATGGTATCCCTGGGGTTGATTTCCACTGTTCCCCGCGACCCGATTACCACCACTCTTCAACGATACGCCAAAGCGCCCAGGTCTTTTCCCAGATTCACATTGGCCAGTATCTCCAGGATGACGTCAAACCCTCGCCCCCCGGTCAAGGCAACCCCCTTTTCGAGGTAATTGGGAGCCTTGTGGTCCAGAACTTGGTGCGCCCCCTGTTCTGATATCAGGCGCCGCCCTGCTTCGGTCCCTCCCGTTCCTACCACGGTCAGTCCTGCGGCCCGGGCCATCTGCACGGCTGCGATTCCAACTCCACCCGAAGCCCCGTGGACCAAAAGCGTTTCCCCGGCCAGGGCATGGGCCCGAAAGAACAGAGCGCGATAGGCCGTGTAGTA
>JAZDOA010000129.1:0-19418 GCA_043799175.1 Pseudomonadota bacterium
GGGCGTACAATGTCCTTGACGAACCGGCCTTATGCTGGTATTTCACTTTGGGTTACACTGTAGGCACGTAGCTCAGGGGGAGAGCGCTGCTCTGACACGGCAGAGGTCGGCGGTTCAAAACCGCCCGTGCCTACCATAGAAATAATTGCCGGGGCGGATGCCGGTTCATCTTCAAGGTTAGGGTGGTTTGTGGCACCTCACGAATTGGTGCCTTTTTTGCTTGAAATGAACGGCAGGCTTGCAAGATTATGGGCGATGTGACGGTCATGCTCGCGGAGGAGACACGAATCGTGGCGCCAGAAGGCACCGCGGCGGATGCGCTGCGCGCGGCCGGGGTGAAAGACGCCGTTGCGGCTCGGCTGAACGGCCAGCCGGTTGATCTCTCGTCCCCAGTGGAGGCCGGAGCCAGGCTCGAGCCTATCTTGCCCCAGAGCGAGGCGGGGCTGGAGATTCTCCGCCACAGCACGGCCCACATAATGGCCCAGGCGGTGAAGTCGCTCTTTCCGGGCGTCAAGATTGCCATCGGCCCGGCGATAGAAAGCGGTTTCTACTACGACTTCGAGCACTCGGGCACCTTCAGCCCGGAGGACTTCGCGGCCATAGAGGCCCGCATGCGGGAGATCATCGCCGCCGGCTACCCCTTGGTGCGGGAGGAGCTGAGCCGCGAGGAAGCCCTTGCGCTCTTCAATGGCCAGGCCGAGACCTATAAAGTGGAGCTGATTCAGGATCTGCCTCCGGCTTCGAGGATCTCGGTCTATCGCCAGGGTGACTTTGTAGATCTTTGCCGCGGGCCGCACTTGGCCTCCACGGGTGGGGTGCCGGCCTTCAAGCTCATCAGCGCGGCCGGGGCCTACTGGAAGGGTGACGAGCGCCGTCCCATGCTCCAGCGCATTTACGGCACCGCTTTCTTCAGCCAGGAAGGGCTGGACAGGCATCTGGAACGGCTCGAGGAGGCAAGGCGGCGGGACCATCGCAAACTGGGGCGCGAGCTTGATTTGTACAGCATCTCCGATGAAGTGGGCGCGGGGATGGTCATCTGGCATCCGCGTGGCGCCATGCTCCGCTGGATACTCGAAGACTTCGAGCGCCGGGAGCACCTCAGGCGCGGCTATCAGCTGGTGGTGGGGCCGCAGTTGCTGCGGGTGGAGTTGTGGCGGAAGAGCGGCCACTTCGACAACTACCGCGAGAATATGTATTTTACCGAGGTAGACGGTCAGGGCTACGGCATCAAACCCATGAACTGCCTGGCCCACATGATGATCTACCGCTCGAAGGTTCGCTCTTACCGGGATCTGCCCATCCGCTACTTCGAGCTGGGCACGGTACACCGCCACGAGAAGAGCGGGGTGGTCCACGGGCTGCTGCGGGTGCGCCAATTCACTCAGGACGACGCCCACATTCTTTGCACCCCCGAGCAGTTGCACTCCGAGCTATCGAATATTATTGATTTTGTCTCCGATGTTATGGCACTCTTTGGCTTTGACTACGAGGTCGAGGTCAGCACCAGGCCTTCGATGTCCATCGGTTCCGATGAAGACTGGGAGCGCGCCACCGACGCTCTGCTCTCGGCGCTGAAGGGCAAGGGGATGCCCTTTACCATCAACGAGGGCGACGGGGCCTTCTACGGCCCCAAAATAGACATAAAGCTCAAGGATGCCCTGGACCGGCGCTGGCAGTGCGCCACCATTCAGTGTGATTTCACCCTGCCGGAGCGCTTCGACCTGACCTACATGGCGGCCGATGGCGAGCGGCGGCGGCCCGTGATGCTCCACCGGGTGATCCTGGGGGCCATAGAGCGCTTCATCGGGGTGCTGATAGAACATTACGCCGGGGCCTTCCCGGTGTGGCTGGCGCCGGTGCAGGCCACGGTGTTGCCTATTGCCGAGCGCCACAACGCCTATGCCGAAAATATCCGCGACCACCTGCTCCAGGGCGGGGCGCGGGTGGAGGCCGACCTGCGCAACGAGAAGCTGGGCTTCAAGATCAGGGAGGCCCAGGTACAGAAGATTCCCTACATGCTCGTCGTGGGAGACCGTGAAGAGCAACGGGGGGAGGTCAGCCCGCGCCGGCGCGAAGGCGGCAATCTGGAATCAATGCCCATCGACAGCTTTCTGACCCTTGTCCTAGACGAGAGCGAGGTGCAGGTGGGTGGGCATCGTCATCGCCTGGGGCTGGCTGCTGCTGCGGTGAATTAGTCAATGGACTCCAGGTCATTGGACTCACAGAGGGGCTTCGGGCCCCGTGGAGGTGAATCATAGCTCAAGATCCTCGAATCAACGTGCAGATACGGGTACCTCAGGTTCGCTTGATCGATGCCGACGGCTCTCAGCTTGGCATAGTTGGTATCCGTGAGGCTATTGCCACGGCTGAGGAAAGGGGGCAGGATCTCGTCGAGGTGGCTCCCAATGCCGTGCCTCCGGTCTGCCGCATCATGGACTACGGCAAGTTTAAGTATGCCCAAAAAAAGAAGACGCAGGAAGCCCGTAAGCGTCAGACGCAGGTCGTGATAAAAGAAGTCAAGATGCGGCCCAAGACCGAGGAGCACGATTACCAGTTCAAGCTGCGTAATGCGCGCAAGTTCCTCGAGCAGAAAAACAAGGTAAAAATGACCGTGGTCTTCAGGGGACGCGAGATGGCTCATACCGACATCGGACGGGGCATCATGGACCGCGTGGTCCAGGAGATACAGGATGTGGCCAGTGTCGAGAAGGCGGCCTCCATGGAAGGCCGGGCCATGACCATGATCTTGTCGCCCCGCTGACGGTCGCCGGAGGAAGGGCGGGCAAGACAGCGGCCCGGCTCCTGGTGGCAAGCCAGCGGAAAGGGGGTTTTTGTGCCGAAGATCAAGACAAACAGGGGGGCCGCGAAGCGCTTCAAGCGCACCGCGACCGGGAAGTTCACCCATGACCCCGCCTTTGCCAGTCATATACTCACGAAGAAGTCGCCCAAACGTAAGCGTAACCTGCGTAAGGATGCCACCTCTTCTCCGGCTGATACCAGGCGGCTAAACCGGATGCTGCCCTACGCTTAGGGGGCAGGCACCGAAAAGGAAATTGCCATGAGAGTCAAGCGCGGCATGCGGGCCAGGCGCCGCAGAAACAAGGTTCTGAAGCTGGCCAAGGGATACTACGGCGGGCGCGGCAACATGCTGCGTTCGGTCAAAGAGGCTGTTGACAAGGGGCTCAAGTACGCCTACCGCGACCGGAAGGTGCGCAAGCGGGAGTTTCGCCGACTCTGGGTGGTGCGGATCAATGCCGCCGCCAGGGAGAATGGGTTGTCATACAGTCGGTTGATCAACGCTCTGAAGCGGGCCGGCATCGGGCTGGACCGCAAGATCCTGGCCGACATGGCCGTAATGGTCCCCCAGGACTTCTCCAGGGTGGTCGAAGCGGCGCGGCAGGCCGCATAGAGGCGGGCTGTTTTTTGGGCGAGAACTTTCAGGACCGGTTGGAGGGCCTCGGGCGCGAGGCGCAAGAGGCCATACTTCCGGTGAAAGACCTCAAAGACCTCGAAGAGGTAAGGGTGCGCTTCCTTGGACGCAAGGGAGAGCTGACCGGCCTGCTGCGTTCACTGGCCCAGCTTCCCGTGGAAGAACGCCCGGGGGCCGGCAGTCTGGCCAATGCGCTGAAGGCCGAGATTTCCTTCGCCCTTGACGCGGCGGCGGAGCGGCTGAAGAATCTGCGCCGGGTCGAGGCGATAGACGTCTCCCTGCCCGGCCGAGTGGTTCCGCTCGGCAGACTGCACCCCATCACCCAGGTCATGAACGAGGTCGTGGGTACCTTCGTCCGGCTGGGCTTCGAGGTGGCGGAGGGGCCCGAGGTGGAGCTCGACTATTACAACTTCGAGGCCCTCAACATGCCGGCCGACCACCCGGCCCGCGACATGCAAGATACCTTTTATGTCTCCGACCGGGTGGTGCTGCGCACCCACACCTCGCCCATCCAGGTACGCGTCATGGAGAAGCGCCAGCCCCCGTTGCGCGTCATCGGGCCGGGGCGGGCCTTCCGTTGTGATTCAGACGTCTCTCATACCCCCATGTTCCATCAGGTAGAGGGTTTCATGGTCGATGAAGACGTCTCGATGGCCCACCTCAAGGCGGTCCTCTCGGTCTTCGCCGAGGAGACCTTCGGGGCCGCGCCCCTGCGCTTCCGGCCGAGCTTCTTTCCCTTCACCGAGCCTTCGGCCGAGGTGGACATCCAGTGTACTGTCTGCCGGGGGGCGGGCTGCCGGGTGTGCAAGGGGACGGGCTGGATGGAGATACTGGGCGCGGGCATGATCGACCCCGAGGTCTTTCGGATAGTCGGCGTGGATTCCGAGCGCTGGAGCGGCTTCGCCTTCGGCATGGGGATCGAGCGCATAGCCCTGCTCAAGTACGGGATCGACGACATCAGGCTCTTCTACGAAAACGACCTGCGCTTTCTGAGGCAGTTCTGATCTGCCGGGTGCGGTCGGGCCTGTAAAGATTTTTCCGTGGAGGCCGCCCGGTGCGGCTTTTTTTGTCGTCGCCCCCCGCGCGGGGGCGTGGATTGAAATAAACATGAACGTACTGCTGAGCTGGCTGAAGGACTACGTTGCCACGGACGCTTCCCCGCGGCAGTTGGCCGACCTTCTCACGATGCGGGGCCTTGAGGTCGAGAGCCTCAGACCAGCTTACGGCTACCTGGAGCAGGTCGTCGTGGGCCAGATCAAGGAAGTGCGCCCCTTGCCCGATTCGGGCCGGTTGCGGCTCTGCCGGGTTGCGGCCGACCAGGAACGGTGGGTGGTCTGTGGTGCTCCAAATGCCGAGGTCGGCCAGCTGGTGCCCCTTGCCATGCCGGGTGCCAGGCTCCCCGGAGGCCGGCAGATCGAGCTCGCGCGCGTTGGGGGCGAGCTGTCCGAGGGCATGCTTTGCTCAGAGATGGATCTTGGGCTGGGGGATGATTCGGCGGGGCTGATGACCTTGCCGCCCACGGCCGAGGTGGGCCGGCGGCTCGACCAGGCCCTCGGCCTGGAAGACTGGGTGCTGGAGGTTGCCGTTACCCCCAACCGGCCGGATTGCCTCAGCATGATCGGCATTGCCCGGGAGGTTGGGGCGGCCTGCGGCCAAAAAGTCCGCTACCCCAATGTCCGTCCCAGGGAGCGACGGCCCCTCACGGCCGAGATGGTCAGTGTCTTCGTGGAGCGGCCCGATCTGTGCCCCCGGTACACCGCCCGCATAGTGCGCAACACGATCCCCGGTCCGTCTCCCGCCTGGATGCAGGCCCGCCTGCGGGCGGCGGGCATGAGGCCCATAAACAACCTGGTGGATGTGACCAACTACGTGCTGCTGGAGTACGGCCAGCCGCTGCACGCCTTCGACTACGCCCTGCTGGCCGGCAACCGGCTCATCGTTCGCGCGGCGACGGCCGGAGAGAGGATCACCACGCTGGATGGCGTCGCGCGCGAGCTGAACGAAGAGGCCCTGCTCATATGCGATGCCGCCCGGCCGGTGGCCCTGGCGGGCATCATGGGCGGTGGCGGCAGCGAGGTGAACCCCAGCACCCACGACGTGGTCATAGAGAGCGCCCTGTTCGACCGGGTCAATATTCGGCGTACCAGCAAGCGGCTGGGGCTGAGCACGGAGTCATCATATCGGTTCGAGCGGGGGGTGGATCCCATCGGCATGCGCACGGCGCTTGACCGGGCCGCCCAGCTCATGGCGGATCTGGCCGGGGGCGAGATAGCCGAAGGCGCCATCGACTGCTACGCCAAGCCCGTGGAGCAGGGGGCGGTGAAACTGCGGCTGTCCCGCGCCAATGCCTTGATGGGGCTGCAGCTCAGCGGCACGCAGGTGGCGGCCTATCTTCGGGCGCTGGAAATGGAAGTCCAGCCCGCCGGGAAGGAGACCTTCTTCGTGCGCGCGCCTTCCTTCCGCATGGACATCTCGCGGGAGGCCGACCTGATCGAGGAGATAGCGCGCAGCCACGGCTACGGGCGCATATCGGCGGCCTCCCCGCGCGTGGCCGTCAGCGCGGCCCCGACCTCGCCGGAGCGCTCGCTTCGGGAGGCGGTGCGGGGGCGGTTCATGAGCCAGGGCCTGACCGAGGTGATCAACTACTCCTTCATCTCCGGCTCGGCGGCGGACCGGCTCGGCCTCGCGGCGGACGACCCCCGCCGTTCCGGTGTCAACCTTCTCAACCCCCTGAGTGAAGACCAGGCGGTCATGAGGACCAGCCTGGTCCCCGGCCTGATCGAGACCGCGCGGCGCAACGTCTTCCAGGGTACCGCGGATCTGCGGCTGTTCGAGGTGGGACGCATCTTCCTGGCCAGGCAGGGGCATGATCTGCCGTTGGAGCGGCTGGCCGCGGGCGGGCTGCTTGCCGGATACCGCACGGCTCAGGGTTGGCATGGCGTGCCCGAGCCGGTGGACTTCTACGACGTCAAGGGGGTGGTGGAGACCCTCTTCTCGGCCCTCAGGATAGGCGGGGTGGAATATGCCCCCGATGCTGAAGAGCCGTTTCTGGTGCCCGGAGAGAGTGCCCGCCTGCTGGCCGGGGGGCGAAGGCTGGGTTTTTGCGGCCGGATGCTGGAAGAGTTTCTGGAGGCATATGGGCTGAAGGGGGCGGTCTACCTCTTCGAGCTCGACCTCGACGAGATGCTGCCCCTGCTGCCGTGCCAGGTGCGCTTCCAGCCCTTGCCCAGGTATCCGGCCGCATTGCGCGACGTGGCCTTCATGGTGGCCGAGGACGTTCCTTACCGGCGCATCGTGGAGAGCATCGAGGCGCTGGGGCTGAAGGAGCTGGAGGACGTGCGGCTTTTCGATGTCTATCGCGGCAAGCCCCTGGAGCCCGGCTACAAGAGCATGGCCTTGTCGGTCAGCTTCCGCTCTCCGGAAAAGACGCTCGATGAATCCGAGGTAAACGCACTGCTGGCCTCGGTGATCAATGCCTGCGAGCAGAAACTCGGAGCGGTGCTGCGCTCGGCGTGCCAGGGCTGAAAGTTTTTTTGAACGGAAGGGAGGGCGCCAGATGAACAGACCCCGGCGCATTGGCATTCTGACCAGTGGCGGTGACTGTCCGGGCATCAACGCCGTTATCCGGGCGGTGACCAAGTCGTGTCTGACCGAGGGAATAGAAGTCCTGGGCATAAAGGACGGCTTCCTTGGTCTGCTCGAAAATCGCATGGCCCCCCTGACTGACGAAGACGTGGCGGGCATCCTGACCCAGGGTGGCACCATTCTCGGCACCACCAACCGGGCCAACCCCTTCCGGCTGGCCGTGGAAGAGAGCGGCCGGAGGATCTGGCGGGACGTGTCCGCCAAGGTGATAGAGAACTACTACCGCCTGGGCCTGGAGGGGCTGGTCTGCGTGGGCGGCGATGGCAGCATGACCATCGCCGCCGGTTTCGTGCGGCGCGGCCTGAATATCGTCGGGGTGCCCAAGACCATAGACAACGACCTGCGCCAGACCGACCTGACCTTCGGCTTCGACTCCGCCGTGGCCAACGCCGCCGATGCCATAGACAAGATCCATACCACGGCGGTATCCCACCACCGGGTGATGGTCGTCGAGACCATGGGCCGCTATGCCGGCTGGCTGGCCCTGACCTCGGGCCTTGCCGCCGGAGGCGACGTCATTCTCATCCCGGAAATTCCCTTTGACCTCGCCGCCCTGTGCGAGGTGGTCTCCGACCGGGAGAGAAGAGGCAAGCAGTTTACCATCGTGGTGGTGGCGGAGGGTGCCCACCCGGCGGGAGCCAAGCCCGTGGTGGCCCGGCGGGTCGCGGGCAGCTCCGATCCTGTCCGCCTGGGCGGCATAGGGACGTGGGTGGCCGAAAAAATCGAGACGGGCACCGGCAAGGAATCACGGGTGGCCGTGCTGGGTCACGTGCAGCGGGGTGGTTCCCCCACGGCATTCGACCGCGTTCTGGCCACCAGGTTTGGAGTGGCGGCCTGCGACCTGCTCTCGGAAGGACGCTTCGGCGAGATGGTCTGCCTCAAGGGCGACAGTATTTCCTCCGTGCCCATCCTGGACGTCGCGGGGGAGCCGCGGCTGGTGCCGCTGGATCATCCCCTGGTGCGCGCGGCCCGCAAGCTCGGGGTCTGCTTTGCCGAATCCCGCCAGCGCGCCTGTGTGGCCTGACGGGGCGCGATGCCTTCGCCTTGGCAGACTCAAAAAAAACCTCAGGTACGTCTGAGGTGCATTCCACGCCGAAGAGAGGGCGGCCCGTGACCAAGGTTCTGTCGGCAACGGTTTTTTCGGCGCCCTGGTTGGCCTTCAAATAACCACTGAGAGACCATGGGCGCCGCAGTCTGGGAGGCGGCCCTGCCGCCCGCCTGCGTGGCCTAGAAAGGTAACCTGAGCAACATGCCTCTGGTAATCTATAACTCCTTCAGCGGAACCAAGGAAGAATTCCAACCCCTCCAGCCGGGCGTGGTGGGTATGTACGTTTGCGGCATCACTGCCTACGACTACTCCCACATAGGTCATGCCCGCTCCGCCGTGGTCTTTGACGTAATTGTCCGCCACCTGCGGCGCAAGGGCTACCGCGTCCGCTTCGTGCGCAACTTCACCGACATAGACGACAAGATCATCCGTCGGGCGCGGGAAGAGGGCACCGACCCCCTGGCCCTGGCCGAGCGGTTCATCGGGGAGTACTACAAGGAGATGGACGGGCTGGGTGTTTTGCGGGCCGATGCCGAGCCTCGGGCCACAGAACACATGGCCGAGATAATCGCCCTTATCGTCCGTCTGGTGGAGCGCGGCCACGCCTATGCCGCCGGGGGTGACGTCTACTTCGCGGTGGGGAGCTGGCCTCACTACGGTGAGCTGTCTCACAAGAACCTCGAGGAGCTTCAGGCCGGGGCCAGGGTGGAGCCGGGGGGGCACAAGCGCAACCCGCTGGACTTCGCCCTCTGGAAGGCCGGCAAGCCCGGCGAGCCCACCTGGGACAGTCCCTGGGGGCCGGGGCGGCCCGGCTGGCACATAGAGTTCTCGGCCATGAGCATGAAGTACCTGGGGGAGAGTTTTGATATTCACGGCGGCGGAAAGGACCTCGTCTTCCCCCACCACGAAAACGAGCGCGCCCAGTCGGAGGCGGCCACGGGCAAGCCGTTCGCCCGCTACTGGGTCCACAACGGTTTCGTGACCATCGACCACGAGAAGATGTCCAAGTCCCTGGGGAACTTCCTCACCATAGCAGACGCCCTGGGGCGCTGGCATCCCGAGGCCCTGAGGCTGTTCATGCTCTCCTCGCACTACCGCTCCCCAGTGGATTTCTCCGCCCAGCACATGGGGGAGGCCGAGCAGGCCCTGGGCAGGCTCTATGCCGCCCGTGCCGCCACCACCGGGGCCGCCGAGCCGCCGGTGGTGGATGAGACCGCTCTGAAGAAGGGCGAGAGGAAGGTCTGGGAGGAGCTGCGGCCCCTGCCGGAGCGCTTCATCGAGGCCATGGACGACGACTTCAACACCGCCAGGGCGCTGGGCTGCCTCTTCGACGCGGCGCGGGCCATCAACAAGCTTACCTCCCACCCAAGCCCCCAGCGCGCGGCCCTGCTGGGCAGCGCCAGGCGACTGCTGGCCGAGGCGAGCGAGGTGCTGGGCATCCTGCGGGAAGACCCGGAGGTCTACCTGGAGCGGGAGCGTACCCGCCACCTGGAGCAGACCGGCCTGAGCCTGGAGGATTTGCAGCGGCTCATCCGAGAACGGACCGAGGCCAGGGAGCGGAAGGACTTTGCCCGCTCCGACGCCATTCGCTCCGATCTGGCCGAGCACCACGGCATCGACCTTATGGACACCCCCGAAGGGACGCAGTGGGGAGTGAAGCGGGCGGCAGGGCCGCCGGCCAGTTGCGGCGCCCAGGGGCTTTGGTAAAGACCGGAAGGACTGATGGGGTGCCGGGTGCTCTGTCGGCGTTGCCAACAGAGTGGGGGTTTAGCAGGCTGCGGGAAAAGGGGTTTTGATTCCAGCCCGCCTCGGAAATCGTAAAGCGCATCGACCAGACCGGGGCGATTTCCGGCGCCAAAGGCGATCCCCCCGCCACCGCCGCCTTGACTCAGCCCCAGGCTCCTCCTAACGTTAAATAAGAGGGAATTTTGGCCGGCCTAGCCGGTTATCTGCCAGCGGAGGTCAAGGCCCCATGCGTGCATGGTCGGTATTGCTCGGCGTAGCCCTCGTTATCCTTCTGGTTGGCGAGGCAGCGGCTCAATCAACCACTGTCCAGACGCCTGATTGTGAGACAACAGTCCAGCAGACCCCCGAAGGCCGCGCGCAGTCCAATCTCTATGCGCCCGGCACGTCAGCGCGGCAGTCTCCGGGGGCGGAGGAGGGCCGTGGCGCGCAGGGCATCATTTGTCCCAAACGCCCACCGACTTATATCGCGGAAGATCAGGCGGAGGTCTCGAACTTCTCTCATTTCGAGAACATCGACGGTTGCCTGTACGTCCGTCCGTGCATCCCGAGCGCGTTGCAGGAGGTGAATAACCGCCAGTTCGCGGCCCAGTGGCATTTCTAACCAAAGGAAGCAAAAGTAAAGAAGCCCCGATCCCGCGATCGGGGCTTCTTTACTTTATTTTAATAACTCAATATACTACGTTACAGCATAACATAATACACAACAGATATGCTACGCCGCGCAAGGAATAAAGGAATACCGTTGGACGCTGCTGAAAGAGAGAGCCACAATAAACATGTTTCTTAGTTCGTCAGCTTCTGATATTCTTCGAGGATTCTCGCTTGTATCAGCTGCCGCGTGTCGTTATTGAGCGGATGCGCAATGTCCTTGAAGGTGCCGTCCTTCATCCTCTTTGAGGGCATGGCAACGAAGAAACCGCTGGTTCCGTCAATAATTTTGAGGTCTCGAACCACAAAACAGTCATCGAAAGTAACTGACGCAAATGCCTTAAGCTTGTCCTCGTTTACCGGAAACACCCGCACTTCGGTGATATTCACGGCGACCTCCTGAGGCGAGGCGCATGAAAAACCACGACGCCTCCGAACAAAGTATTACAAGCACGTTTACAATAGTACGGCTGTGCAAGGGATTTGTCAAGACTATCTCTTTGCGCTTGCCAGCTTTTTCGCCCGTTCTTCCGGATGACGCTTTCGACCCGCCTGTTGACCAGGGGGCATCGCCTTTTCACAGGGAGCCAGTGATGCACAAAGGTCGGAGAGGGCTGCCCGCGCCCGCGCGTCTGGCGGGGCATTTCTGAATATCTGCCCCAAACCAGTTTTCAGCACCCTCAAGAAAGGAATGGTCGGGACGACTGGATTTGAACCAGCGACCCCAGCGTCCCGAACGCTGTGCTCTACCAGGCTGAGCCACGTCCCGACCGAGAGGAAGGTATACCGCAAGATGCAAGACAGCCAGCAATATAATACTTTGGAGCATATCACGCAAGCCCCCCAATGATTTCCGCTTGCAATCAATGACCACGGATACCTGCCGAGGCTTGGTGGCAGGGGGGCGCTCTGGAGGCGAGGGCACGCCCGCGGCGCCCCGGCAAGCGGCGCATGGCCGCCCGCCGGGGGGATTCCGCTAATCCTTGAGAGTATGAATCAGCTGCTCCACGGGCATGGCGGCCAGTGTCTCGCAGTGCATGGTGCCTCGGGAGCCGAGTTCCACCGCCACCCGGGCCATGGTCTCAAAGCTCGGGGCTTCGAGAATATTAATGAAGTCATATGGGCCAAGTAGCGCGTACTGGCTCAGCACCCTTACCCCCAAGGCCTCCACCTCACGGTTGACCTCCCGAAGGCGCTCGGGCCTTTTCTTGAGCGTTTCCAATCCCTCGTCGGTTAGTTTAGTGAGCATCACGAAAATTGCCATCGGTCTCCCTTTGCTGGGTTTCTTGACTGCTCTGGTACCGCTGGGGGGTAGTCGAATCAGGCTATAGGCTGAGGCGCAGGTTATGGGCCTTGCCTCCCTTGACCTCCTGAAGCTGCAACCTGAGTTGGCCGGGGTGCCCGGCCTCAGCCGGAAAGAAAATGAACCCATAGGCCATCTCTCCAGGGTTTATCGGTCTGTTCCGCAGGGAGTTGTTCCGGAGATCACGCGATATTTCGGTAGATGCCTCCTGGGAATCGTAGGCGCTCACTCCTCCCGCCGCGCTGCCGATGACGCCTCCGGCGGCGGCTCCCTTGCCAATGGCCTCCGCCACGCTGGAGCCCGTTATAATGCCCAGCGCGGCTCCCACCACGGCTCCGGTGGCTGCTCCAAGCAGCCCGCCCTTGGCGGTGCCGGCGGCCACGCGGGCGGTGTCGGTGGATTCGGTAACGCGCTTATATGCCTCCTCGCTGCTCAGGGCCGGCCACACGTCGCCTTTGTCGTCTACCAGGAAGGTCTGTTCGGGGTTGATCCGCAGGGCATCTTCCCCCTGATTGTCGAATACCACCTGGATCGGCAGCAGCCCGGCCTTAACCATGTCGAAGCCGAAGGCCTGGGTGGCCTCGGTTGCCGCGTAGCTCCTGGCGGCCACCTGGCTGCCGCATGCCGTGGTCACGTTGGGCATGGCGGAGGGAAGCCTGAAAGACGGCGTCTTGTGGCCATAGGACGTGCAGGCGGCGGCCAACGCCAGCCAAAGGAGGATGCACAGCCATCTCGCGGGTAGTGTTCGTGCCATGGAGGGTTCCCCTTTATGCGTGGAGATGCGAAGAGGCGCGTGCCCTTGGGCTTCGCTAAGGCCAATGTTAGCGCGCCTGGCGCCACGGTGTCAAACGGCGGTCACGGCGGGTTGACAGCCAGACAGGGTGTGTTATTTAATTCAAGCCATGAAAGTTGAACTCAGGCACACCTTCGAAAGCAGCATGGACGTCTATGAGGCCGAGCGCCGCCTGCGCCAGCATGGCTATGACCTGCTCATGCTGCCTCCCAGCCCTCTGCCGTTTGGCCCCGTTCGTGAAGAGGTGGCGGGGCGAAACGTCATCTCCTATCGGGACGGCTTCGAGGAGCAGGCACGCCGCATCCGGTCCGTGCTGGAGGGCATCATGGAGATAGACGAGGTGGTCCCGCAGCGCCTGCCTTCGGCGGGCCTGCCCGAAGCGCCTCCTAACATGCCCAACCTGCTGAACCTGATCAACGAAGAGATCGTCATCTATCTGAACCGGGTGGCTTGATGGGCCGCGGGGCACTGGCGAACGGGCCTGCCCCGTGCCCGGTCAGGCGATCTCTTCGGGCGGCTCCTCCGATACCTCGCGCAGGATGGCCAGAAAGGATTCGACGTCGGGCATGCCCAGGCTCTGGGCCTTGCGACCGTGGTGCCACGCCTGAGGGAAGTTTTCTTCCCGGAAGTGCGCGATGGCCAGGGCGAAGTGGAATTTGGGGTCATCTGGAAAGGCCTTGAGGGCATGTTCCAGGTTGGTGATAGTCTTCTGATAGTTTTTTTCTTGCATGGCTGAGCTGGTCGTCCGATCAGTTCAAGGGGATATGCCGCCGTCGGTCCCGGTCGGGTCGGGGGGGGGGGGCGGAGTCCGCCGACTTCTCAAGTTCGTTCAGGAAACGGCGGATCTCCTTCTTTTCGTCTTCGTCGAGCGCCAGGAAGCGAACGCCGGATTCACAACCGCCGCCTTCAATATCGCGGATCCAGGCGACCTTGCCGCGTACCTGTCGCAGTTGTACGCCTTGTTCGATGTCGAGGGTGACGGGAATGCCGACTTCCGGGGAGTGCTCCGCTTGCAACCTGACCCCCTCGATGGTCAAGGTGACGGCGGTCGCGCGGGTCTTGGCCTGGCCATAGGTCACGGTGGTGGGCAGGTCTAGCTGGAGGCGGCTGAACCGGCGCCGCTCTTTGTCTTGCTGACGCAGCTCGGCGCTTCGCATCTGAGCGTCGAAGTTACGGAGTATGTTCTGATAACGCAGGCGGTCGGCCGTGCTGCCCCAGCGCATGACATCGGGATTGGCCCGCCGTATGAGGGATTTTACGGCGTCGATGTCTTTCTGGATGGTCTTCATCACATCGCCCTTGCAACCCTGCACCAGGACGGCCACGATGGGTGGGAGCTTCTGGCGGACGCACGCCTCGAGATTGCTGAGGATCTGCTCCACTTCAGCCCTCTTCTGCTTGGCCTGCGGTGTGAGTGCGGCGGTGGGCATGCTCGACCTCCCATATAAGACACCGCTGTCTTTATCGGCACAACATAACAGCATCCTGAATCCGTGACTTGAATCTGGCTGAGCCAGTTGTTTGCCCTTGAGGAGTGGGCTTGACTGGATTGGCCAGCTTTCATGACCACTCAAGGACGATTCTTGGCCCTTCTTGCGCCGTTTTTACCCTGTCAGAACGGAAGCGTCGAGACGGCCAAGAAGACTGGCCGCGCACGCTTCGGCGAGATGGTGGGATACCTTCGCGCCCGCCCGAGCATTCGCTTGCTGCTGGTCGAGAAGACCGACCGGCTCTACCGCAACCTCAAGGACGGGGTGACGGTGGACGAGCTGGAGGTGGAGATCCACCTCGTCAAGGGAGGCGTGGTGCTGCCGCCAAGCATAATAGCCGCTACGGGAGCACTGCTGTCCCACAGTAACTGCATAAAATAACAGCCCAGAGATCCCCTTATGTTATAATATGCTTTGCTAAAAACAGCATCGAAACAAACAGATTCGAATCATAGCATATTTTAGCACAGTGCTGAGCCAAATCGTCAATTTTCTGCCGAGATATGAATTCGAGTCGCTGGCCAAGAAGCACCACGCTGGGCATGAGGTTCCCTTTGTGGCGCGAGCTTTCCTATTGCGTCGAATAAGCGTCTAAGTGGCGCGAGAGTCATTAACACGCCATTTTATCTGGCGCGCAAGTCGTTTTGCGCCACTACCGAGTTGCGCTGCGGCCTGAGCCTCCTTTCGCGTCGGGACCCGGCGACCGCCTCTCGGCCTCTCAGCGCCGCCAATTCGGTTTGGTTGCCCCTCCCGGACCAGTTCCGCCATGTCTCTCTCGGCAATGGGCCAAGTCTTCCCGTACCGGCCGAGGTCGTGGACGGTCAGGCCGAAGCAGGTGCCGGCGGCGCAGAGGAGCAAGGCTGCGGTGAGGGGCAGAATCCTCATGAGAGGATTCTACGGGCGTGGGCTGGTCGTACAAGGTGGGGTTATTGGCAGGAGGGTGCAAAGATGCGGGTCGCGAATTCTCTTGCGTAAGGATTGTCATGCAGGGATTCTGCCCGAGGCGATTTCAAGAGGCTGGCAAGAAAGGCTCAATGTCTGGCCTATTCCTTGCTTACTCTGAAAAACCGACTATTTACGGGAGAAGAGCATGGTGGCACGCTGTTGTGGCGATGATGGCAAGCAGAGCGTGTAATCCCACTTGAAGTTGAAGTCGACCTGCAAGGCATGGAGAAAGGCGAGTTCGCCGCCATGCATCTATTTCGGGAACGTGCCTTGCCCGAATGGGCTGGTGCGACGAGGCCATTGCCGATTACACCAAGGCCCTCGAACTGGACCCGTATAGCTGGTTTGCTTACGTCAAGAAAGGTGAGGCCTGCGAAGCGGCGGGCCGCCCCCAGGAGGCCCTAGAGGTGTCGAACGACTACGCCGGGGCGGTGGAGTGGTATCGTCAGGCCGAAGCCCAGTGCAACCTTGGGTTGATGTACGCTGAAGGCCATGGTGTACCGCAGGATTTCGTGCAGGCACATATGCGGTTCGATCTTGCCGCGGCACGTTTCTCAGCATCGGAGGCCGAGGAACGCGACATGGCCGTTAAGAGCCGGGATGACCTCGCCGCAAAGATGACACCTGCACAGATCGCGGAAGCGCAGCGGCTTGCGAGCGAATGGAAGCCGAAATGACCGGCGAGGGCCGGAAAACCGCGGACCGCTACAACAGGGAAGACCATCCCAAATAGAAAAGGGGCAGTTGCCCACCCCTTTCACGAAGAGAGAAGAGGAAGTTCTGCTTCTTGAACAGAGCCAGGCTGGCATCGTTGCCCGCCCGGATGGTGGCGCAGGCGGTTTCCGGGGCTCTCCGTGCGTTCCCAGTTCACATGACCAGGTAGAGGGCCAGCGCCTCCATTGTAGCCTCGTTGATGTCATCGAACTCGACTCCTACCCGCCAATTGCCATCGGCCTTCAGCATGTAGGCCACCACGCCCGTGAGGTAGATGGGCTGTTCATTACCCCCCCGGAGCGTTATATCTATCGTATCTCCTATCTCATGCTCATGCTGGGTTTCGAGGCACATGCCTCCTGGGCTGACATCGGATACCTGGCCCTGGTACTCCTTCCCCCGGACCTCATACGCTGCCCGCAGAGCGCACTCTTTGCGCTGGTGCTTTCGCCGCTCCTCGATGCGCTTACTGGTTCCTATTCCTTGTGCACAGCCTGCTGACCCAGCGCAATTCTTTTGGCGCGCCATACACTTCTTCCTCCCAGCCGTCGCCTGGTTCCCTGCCTGGCGGTATATATCTAGATTCGGTCAACTTGCCGTTGCAGTTAAAGGTTAGTTGGACCCGGCGACCGCCCACGCCAAAGCGAAAGTGGCGGACGGGCAGTCCAAAAGAAGAAGAAATCATAATGTACGTAAACCCGGCACGGAAGCCTGTTGCCGTGTTACCGGGCAGAGGGGCAGGGGAGAAAGGGCCGCCAATCCGCCAAGTTATGGCATGGGCTGCGGTAACGGCTGGCGTAACGGGCTGGTAACGGTAACATCCGGCATGCGTACGAGGACGGGCGACTACTTAATTTGAAACAATACCGCCGTTCCCTTCGGGGAGTTCTGAGAGCCTTTTCCTTCAGGCCCGAGTGGTCCGTGCCCGGTTCCAACTCATCCAGCGGTTGCGCCGTGTGGCGGGGAAAGCCCACCCCTGGGGTTCTCTCCCGGAGGCGCGGAAGGACGTCGGCGGGCGGACCCCGAGCTATTTCGTAACGAGTTTTCTTGCAACAAGCTGGAACGTAATCGCTTTGCCCGGCCCGTAACTGTTTTTCTGGTTGGACTAAGAACGGTCCGGGGGTAATCATTTTTCTTGCGGTGCGCTGAAATGTAACTATAATTCCTGCATGGTAATCGTTTTTCGCGGAGAAAGCCATGGCTGAACACGATCAGGACAAATCGACACCCAGACCCGCCGGGTATGCGGCGCTCATCGAGCGGTACGGCCTCGATGTCATCCCGAACTGGCACAGGTCCTTTGTCGCTACCACCGGCACCCATCGGATCGACTCGACCGGGGGGGTGATCGAGGAGGTCTACCCCTCCAAATACTGGCCGGGGGACACGCTGGGCGATCATCTTGAATTCGCCCTCAAGTATGACGGCACGAACCTCGCGAACCTCGCCGGCTTGTTCCAGCAGGCAGCGGAGGAAGATTTCCTCGAACATGTCCGGTCCAGGCCGACCGGCAAGTATGCCAGGCGTCTGTGGTTCCTGTACGAGTTCCTGACTGGCAAAACGCTGTCGCTGGATGACCTGAAGCGGGGCAACTACGTCGATCTCCTCGATCCGGATGAATACT
The DNA here is from genome assembly GCA_043799175.1 of Pseudomonadota bacterium. Lineage (GTDB taxonomy): Bacteria > Desulfobacterota > JAZDOA01 > JAZDOA01 > JAZDOA01 > JAZDOA01. The sequence goes on from JAZDOA010000129.1 coordinate 17,387, forward strand.
ACACAGTCACCCCGGCCTGCCGGGTCCGTCGCCAGCGGATCAACGACAATCTGCTGGGCGATTGCCGCTTCTGCCCGACGGTTCGCCGCACCGATACCCTTCGCGACTTCGAAATGGCCGATCTTCCCAGGCGATGCCGCCAGGTGGTGTCCGCCTATTCTCCGGAATTGCTGAAGCGCGCGCTCGGCTACCTCTACACCAAGGAGACGAAATCCTCCTTCGAGATCGAACGCATAAAACCCACCTCGGCCCGGACCGAGCGCTTCGTGGCGCTGCTTCAACTGGCTGAGCAAGAAGACTTTTGCGAAAAGAGGCATTTGATCGAGCTTCAGAATCGCAGTGTTGACGCACGGTTCCGCGATTCCGACTACCGACTGACCCAGAATTATGTCGGAGAGACGGTCGCCTGGCAGAAAGAAAGGATACACTTCGTATCTCCGAAGCCTGAAGATCTGGCCGACCTGATGGAAGGCCTGATGGCCGCCCACGAGCGCATGGATGCAGGCAAGGTGCCCGCCGTGATTCACGCCGCCGCCATAGCCTATGGATTCGTTTTTCTGCACCCGTTCGAGGACGGCAATGGCCGGATCCACCGCTTCCTGATCCACAACATTCTTGCCCGAGGCGGTTTTACGCCCGAAGGCGTCATGTTTCCCGTATCGGCGTCCATGCTGAAGAACCCCGCTGACTATGACACCTCTCTGGAAGCGTTTTCCCGGCATCTTATGGCCTTGGTGGAATACTCGCTCGACGAGGAAGGCCGCATGACCGTCCACAATGACACGGCCAGCTGGTACCGCTATATCGATATGACCCCGCAGGCGGAAGCGCTCTTCCGGTTCGTCGGGCAGACCATCGACACGGAACTCGCCAGCGAATTGTCGTTCCTGGCCAACTACGACGAGACCAAGAAAGCCATCCAGGAGATCGTGGACATGCCTGACCGGAAGATCGACAGCTTCATTCACTTCTGTCTGCAAAACAATGGCTGGCTCTCCGCACGGAAACGCGCAAGCCACTTCGATTTCCTGTCGGACGAAGAAATCACCCGCATGGAACAGGCTGTGCGAGTAGCCTACGGAAGCGGAACCTCGAACGATGAATGACGAGTATGCGCCCCCGATTTCTGCTGATCAGTGACACCCACGGGAAGCTCGGCGTCATCGACGCCGGCTCGCCCCGTGTGCTCATCCACGACCCAGCCGAGCGGTCCCACCGGATCCTAGGCGACCGCCTCTCGGCCTCTCAGCGCCACCAATTCGGCTTGGTTGCCCCTCCCGGACCAGTTCCGCCATGTCCCTCTCGGCGACGGGGTAGGTCTTCCCGTGGCGGCCGAGGTCGCGGACCGTAAGGCAAGCGGCTCCCAAAAGGCGCAAAACCAAGAAAAATCTTGACCCTATGCAAGTCAGACTCTATTCTTTTGGGCAGGCTGTGGTCCTTGGAAAAGGAGCAGGAGTCACGTAAGGAGGGTAACGATGCACCGTCGGCTGTTCCCCGATGCCGCCGCCTTGGCTTCCATCTGCCGCCGCCATCATATCCGGCGACTGTCCCTATACGGCTCGACGCTGCGGGGCACAAACAGGCCCGACAGCGACGTGGACCTCTTGGTGGAATTCGAGCCCGGTCAGGAACCGGGCCTGCTGGGGCTGGCGGGTATTGAGGAGGAACTGTCCGCCCTCATGGGTGGCCGTTCCGTGGACCTGCGGACCGCTCAGGATTTAAGCCGCTATTTTCGTGACGAGGTGGTGCGGACCGCCGAGATGCAATATGCAGCCCAATGACGCCATCCGCATTCGCCACATGATTGAGGCGGCGGAAACCAGTCAGGATTTCATCGCGGGCCGGCAGCGGAGCGACGTCGATACGGACCAGATGCTGCGGTTTGCCTTGGTGCGGGCCATCGAGATCATCGGCGAAGCGGCGTCCAAGGTGAGCACAGAGACGCGGGCCTTAACCGCATCGGTACCCTGGGCCGCCATCATTTCAATGCGAAACCGGCTGATCCACGCTTATTTTGACGTTAACCACGACA
>JAZDOA010000170.1:0-3782 GCA_043799175.1 Pseudomonadota bacterium
ATACCACTACATATTGTGGGTAGTGAGCCAATAAACCATATTGTGGCACAGCCTGAACGGCAACGGGCACCCGGCACCCTCTCGGGCGACCCGGTCGCCGCCGAGGCTCCTGGGTGCCGGCGTTTGGTGGGTGGCCCTGCCACCCGCCTACGTGGTTTTGCGCTGGTGGTACTCGCCCGTCCGGGCTTCATAGAGGTCGATTTCCGTGGGAACGAAATCGAACAGGACGTAGTTGGGGTCGGTGGAGTTCTTGAAATAATCCTTCAGGGCCGGCTCCAGACCCCAGAAGAGATTCTTGTCGCCCTGATCTTCCACGACTTTCAGGTGCCCCTCGGCCCGCAACTGGTCCCAGTCCTTGCTAACAAAGCAGAACTCCACGCGGGGGTTGGCCATGATCTGCCCGTATTTCCGGGATTCCTTGCTGGTGGCGGTCAGGATCCGTCCCTCGTCGGTCACCCGGACGCTCATGGCCCTCACCCGGGGCTGGTCGCCCTCGGCCGTGGCCAGGTATCCGATCTGCACATCTTTGATGAGCGCGCGCGCCCTGTCCAGCATGCTGCCCTCCTCAAAAAAATATGGGGTTGCCTCGTGGCCACGGAAAGCGACCGATCCCACTGCCTCTCCCCCAGAATAGGGCCTGAAGACGGGCGGTGGCAAGGCGGGCGGAGATCCTGGGGCTGGAAGGACCGCTATGAACTCATGGCGGTCATGGCCCTGGGGCACCCCGTCCAAGGCGACCGGACATCCTCCCGCAAAGCGCCTGAGGAACTCATTCTCAAAAGTCTCTAGCAGGCGGGGGGCCGCTCCGGTTAACATGAGAGGCAATGCGCCGCTACAACGACTTCGCCAGCTACTTGCGCCACCGCTTTGGCTGCCGCGTCCAGAAAATCAGCCTCGATGCCGGCCTCACCTGCCCCAACCGCGACGGGGCCAAAGGGTGGGGAGGCTGCATCTATTGCAACCAGCGCGGCTCGGGCACGGGGGCGGCGGCGCTGGGTCTGTCCGTGGGCCAGCAGATGGTGCGGGGGCGGGAATATCTGCGCCGCCGTTTCCGGGCAAGGAAGTTCCTGGCCTACTTTCAGTCCTACTCCAATACCTACGCCCCCGCCCCGCGCCTCGCGGCTATGTTCGACGAGGCGCTGGCCTACGACGACGTCGTGGGCCTGTGCGTGGCCACGCGACCCGATTGCGTCGATGCCGAGGTACTGGACCTCCTCCAGGGCTACGCCGCCGAGCACATGGTGTGGGTGGAATACGGACTACAGTCGGCCCATGACCGGACCCTCGGGCTGATCAACCGCGGCCACACCTTCCAGGACTTCCTGACCGCGCTCGAGCTCACCGCCGGCCGCCGCCTGAAGACCTGCGTTCATGTCATCCTGGGGCTGCCCGGCGAGGAGCCCCAAGACATGATGGCCACCGCCAAAACACTCGCCGCCCTGCCCATAGACGCCGTAAAGCTCCACTTGCTCTATGTGCTGAAAGGCACCCGCCTGGAGCCGCTCTATCTGAGCGGCGGTTACACCCCGCTGAGCCAGGCCGCCTACGTGGATCTGGTGCTCGATTTCCTGGAGCGGCTGCCCTTTCACGTCGTGGTCCAGCGTCTCACCGGCGACCCCGACCCCCGGGAACTGCTCGCCCCCGAGTGGGCCGCCTCCAAGCGTGACACCCTCAGCCTGCTGGCCAGACGCGCCGAGGAGCGCAATTTCTGGCAGGGCAAGCTCGCGGCCTCGGGTCAGGCTGCCATGACCTGACCCTTGGGCACCAGCTTGGGCTTGGCCTTACCCCGAACGGCATCCTCGGTAATGACGCACTCCGCGTACTCTCTGCCCGGCACCGCGTACATGGCATCCAGCACAATCTCCTCGACCACGGCGCGCAGCCCCCTCGCCCCCGTCTTCCTCTCGTTGGCCAGCCTGGCTATCTCCCTCAGGGCCTCCTTGGTGAATTTTAGGTTCACGTCGTCCATGTGGAACAGCTTCTGATACTGGCGCACCAGGGCGTTCTTGGGCTCCAGCAGTATCCTGACCAGCTCCTCCTCCCCCAGCTCCGCCAGGGTGGCGATGACCGGCAGCCGGCCGACGAACTCGGGAATCATGCCGAACTTGATCAGGTCGGAGGGCTGCACCGCGACCAACAGGTCCGAGATCTCCGCCCGGCCTCGCAGCGGGGCCGAAAACCCCAGGCCCGCCGCCCCGACGCGCGCGCCAACCAGCTGCTCCAGCCCGACGAAGGCCCCACCGCATATGAAGAGCACGTCGCGGGTATCGAAGGGTATCGTCTCCTGCTGCGCCCCCCGCCTGCCCTCCCGAGGCAGACCGACGACCGTGCCCTCCAAGAGCCTCAACAGCCCCTGCTGCACGCCCTCTCCGGAAACGTCGCGGGTGATGTTGGAGCCGACCTCGCGCCGCGCGATCTTGTCTATTTCGTCAATGTAGACGATGCCGCGGGAGGCGGTGCCGATCTTCCCCTGGGCGGCGGGAACCAAGGCCGCCAGCACGCTCTCGACGTCCTCGCCCACGTAACCGGTCTCGGTCAGGGTGGTCGCGTCACTGATGGCCAGGGGAACGTCGAGGACGCGGGCCAGGGTGCGGGCCAGCAGCGTCTTGCCCGAACCCGTCGGACCTATGAGAAGAATGTTGCTCTTGTCCAGCTCGACGTCATCGACGTCTACCCGCGACCGTATGCGTTTGTAATGGTTGTACGCGGCCACGGCCAGGATCCGCTTGGCGCGCTCCTGACCCACCACGTATTCATCCAGCCGGGCCTTTACTTCCGAGGGGCTCATGTCACGCGGAGCCGGATTCCGGGGGCGTTGCTGCGAGCGTTCCGACTCCGTCATTACCTCGCGCACCGCCCTGGCGCAGACCTCGCAAACCCCCACGCCGTAAATCTCGTAAATCTTGCCTACCGTGGCCTCATCCAGGCCACAGATCCGGCAGCTTTTCCTGGTCACTGGGATACTCCCTCAAGTGTGGCAACGGGGCTGCCGCGTGCCCAATCACGCAGGCCTTACCTGTTCAGAGGGTAAGCATTTACCAGGGGCATTCAACGGGCGTCGGGCGCGGGCGCGGGCGCGGGCCGCGCCAGGCACACTCCGCCCTCGGGCACCTCGGAAATATTCTCATCTGCTAGAGAGAGGGCGGCCTGGAACCACGGCTCCGTTGCCAACGGCAACGGGTTTTTTCCGGCACCCTCTCGGGCGGCCCGGTCGCCGCCGAGGCTCCTGGGTGCCGGCGTTTGGCCGGCGGCCCTGCCGCCCCACCTCGTAGACGTCCTGCCAGCGGTCGGAGTGCAGCAGCCGGAGCGAGCCGCGCCGCGTCATGAATAACCTTTTCGGCTCATTCCCGAGGTGGTATCGCCTAACAAGCTCCGGCGAGGGGGTTTGGAGGGTCGAAGAGAACAGGATTCTGCGCGGCCGCGGGGAGGCTATGAGATTCCCCAGTCTCCGCTCCATGGTGCCAGGATCCCCGAAGAGGGAGAAGGTGCGGGCGCCGGAGTAGTAGGTGATATATGAGTTGGAAAGATAGCCCGTTCCGGTGACGACCAGGTCACGCCCGTCGCAGTTGTGTATGAACCAGGAGTTGAAGCTGTACCAGTAGTCGTTGTCGCGCGAGGTCTGGGGAAGTACGCTGCCGAAGAGGTTCACCACGAACAGGCATCCCACCAGCAGCGCCGCCACGTAGCCGAGGCGGGGTCTGCCTTCCAGCGCGCCACCGGCCAGCAGAAAGACCACCGGAATCACGGACACCCAGAACTCGATGTTCTGCGGCTCCCACCAG
>JAZDOA010000193.1:0-12901 GCA_043799175.1 Pseudomonadota bacterium
GTCCATGGCGGCGGCCACCCGGTGGCCCCGTTGCTTCAAACTGCGTGCTATGGGCGCGGTATCGCACTTGCTCAGGCGGAAGAAATGCACGCGGTCGCCGCCCGGCTGGTTGTTGATACCTACGCTGATCACGTCGGCCCCGTGGCCGGCGATGATTCGGGAAACCTCCTCGAATGCCGCTGGCCGCGATGCCAGAATGACGTCTATCCGGCTGCTCGAGACCAACACGCCCATGATCTCGATGAAGGCCTTGAGAATGTCGGTCACCGTGATGATACCGACCAACCGCCGATCTTCAACCACCGGCAGGCCACCGATCTTCCTTTCGTATATAAGCTTGGCCGCGGCGTCTATGGAGGCGTCGGGGCCGATGGTCACCGGGTTGGTTAGCATCACCTCATGCAAGAATATTGCCTCCACCATCGACGGCAGGATTAATTCCCGCAAGTCTCCCGCCGTCACCAGCCCAATCAGTTCGCTGCCTTCCACCACGGGCAGGTGGCGGATGGAGTGCTGCCGCATGAGGCGTATGGCCTCCCGCACCCGCGTTCGCGGGGAGACGGTAACCGGCTCGGTAACCATCCATTCCAAGACTTTCATGAAAACCCCCTGAAGTTTGAAGCCACTGCCCGAACGGTACTCTCCGGCGGGAATGTTCTCCAGCCCCCCCCGCCAACCCTGTCTTGGGGCGGCGCCCGGACAGCGATGGCTGACCGAATCTTTTTGCCCGGAAAAATCCGACTATGGTATTTTTTTCGTCGGACGGACTGGCAGTCCAACGACGGCGCGGTTTGGGTGCCAAGAGGCGGGCCAGGACGCGCCAAAGCGCGCCGCCGCCCACGTGGCGTTTTCCTCAGGCGGAGATCTGGACCAGTCAGCCTCGCTTGACAGCCCGGCACATCTAGTATAGCCTCGATGACTGAAAGTAACCAAATGCCCCAGGCCAGTATGAAAACAAAGTTCATCTTCATTACCGGGGGGGTTCTGTCTTCCCTTGGCAAAGGGCTGGCCGCCGCCTCCATCGGCGCGCTCATGGAGGCCCGGGGCCTCAAAGTCACCCTTCAGAAACTGGATCCTTACATCAACGTCGACCCCGGCACCATGAACCCCTTCCAGCACGGAGAGGTATTCGTCACCGACGACGGCGCCGAGACCGACCTGGACCTTGGGCACTACGAGCGCTACACCCATGCCGTCCTCTCCCAGAGGAACAACTTCACCTCCGGCCGCATCTACTACTCCGTCATAACCAAGGAGCGCCGCGGCGACTATCTGGGCGGCACCGTCCAGGTGATTCCCCACATCACCGATGAAATCAAGCAGTCGGTCCTCTCGGTGGCCAACGACGCCGACATCGCCATAATAGAGATCGGTGGCACCGTGGGTGACATCGAAGGGCTTCCCTTCCTGGAAGCCATCCGCCAGATGCGCATAGACCTGGGGCGCGAGAATACCTTATATATACATCTTACGCTCGTGCCATACATAAAGGCCGCCGGCGAGGTAAAGACCAAGCCCACCCAACACTCCGTCAGGGAGCTGCGGGAAATAGGCATCCAGCCCGACATCATTCTGTGCCGCACCGAGCAGATGCTCGGCATCGAGATCAAGCGCAAGATAAGCCTCTTCTGCAACGTGGAGCCGGAGGCCGTTATCAACGCCTGCGACGTTCGCAGTATCTACGAGGTACCGCTGCTCTTCCACCAGGAAGGCCTGGACGGCAAGATTGTCGAAAAACTCAATATATGGACCAGAGAGCCGCGGCTTGACGAATGGGAAGAGCTGGTGCGGCGCCTGCGGAACCCGGAGCGCACGGTCCGTATCGCTATCGTTGGCAAGTACATAGACCTCAAGGAGAGCTACAAGAGCCTGAACGAGGCCCTGACCCATGGCGGCGTGGCCAATGGGGCCGAGGTCATTCTGGATTTCATAGACTCCGAAAAGGTTGGCGGCGCGCCGGCCCTTCGCCAGTTGGCCAAGGCCGACGGTGTACTGGTCCCCGGCGGGTTTGGCAGCCGGGGCATCGAGGGCAAAATAAAGGCCATCCGCTATGCCAGAGAGCACCGGGTACCCTACTTCGGCATCTGCCTGGGCATGCAGATGGCCGTGGTGGAGTTTGCCCGCAACGTGGCCGGCCTGCGGGGCGCCCACAGCACCGAGTTCGACCCCCCCGTCAAGTATCCCGTGATCTACCTGATGAAAGAGTGGTTCGATTACAGGACACAGAGCCTCCAGCGGCGTGATGAGCAGTCCAACCTGGGTGGCACCATGCGTCTGGGGGCCTACCCTTGCGTGCTCGGCAGCCCCTCTCTGGCCCTTGAGGCCTACGACCAGGCCGAAATCAGCGAGCGCCACCGCCACCGCTATGAGTTCAACAACGAGTTCCTGGAGCAACTGCGCCAGGCCGGCCTGAGGGCCACCGGGCTCTCCCCTGACGGCAGCCTGGTGGAGATCATCGAAATAGCCGACCACCCCTGGTTTCTGGGCTGCCAGTTTCACCCGGAGTTCAAATCACGTCCCATGGATGCCCATCCCTTGTTTCGGGAGTTCATCAAGGCAGCTCTGGCTTACCACGAACGCAGGCCCAAACCCCAGGGCCGCTCCTAAGTCCTTGGTGGTGCCCATGGTCTCCATAGCGGAAGGGTTGGCCATCGGCGAAGGCGCCCCCCTCGCGCTCATTGCCGGCCCCTGCGTCATAGACGATACCGTAATGTCGTGTGCCCGCTACCTGAAGAACCTTTGCGCCAGGCTCGGCCTGCCTTTGGTTTTCAAGTGCTCCTTTGACAAGGCCAACCGTACCTCCCGCCTCTCGTACCGTGGCAGGCACTCGGCCTGGGAAGACAGCCTGGCGGAGCTGCACCGGGTAAAGCGAGAGGTCGGCGTTCCCCTCATTACGGACATCCACTGTGTCTCGCAGGCGGCGGCCGTGGCGGCCGTGGCGGACATAATCCAGATCCCCGCGCTCCTGAGCCGCCAGAGCGACCTCATCGTGGCCGCGGCCCGCACTGGCAAGCCGGTAAACATAAAGAAGGGGCAGTTCATGGCCCCCTGGGACATCGACCAGGCGGTGGCCAAGGCGCGGGGCGCGGGCGGCGGTGGGGTGCTGGTGACCGAGCGCGGAAGCAGCTTCGGCTATAACAACCTCGTGGTGGATTTCCGTTCGCTGGCCATCATGCGCCGCTATGCCCCGGTCATATTCGATGTCGGCCACAGCGTGCAGCTTCCCGGCGGTCAGGGGTGCTCGTCCGGCGGGCAGCGGGAGTTCATCGCCCCTCTGGCCAGAGCGGCCGTGGCCTTCGGTGTTGACGCCATCTTCCTGGAAGTACACGAAAATCCCGACCAGGCCCTGTGCGACGGCCCCAATTCGCTGCCGCTCCAGGACCTGGAGCCCTTGCTTGTCTCCCTGCTGGCCCTGGCGGCGGTGCGGTAGCCCCAGGCCGCTCGCGCCCGCGCATGTTTAAGCAGACTCGGCATTTGTGAACATCCTGCAAACCGGCCCCTTTTCAGCGGCCCGACAGGTCCCCCAGGGCGCTCCACAGGCAAATTTATAAACATTGTCGGCAGTTAAGCCCCCAAAAAAACCTTTACACCCGCTTCGCCGCGGTGCTATAGTTGCATGACCCAGCGGGGTGGAGAGGTTGACGCCCCGGTGGGCATGAGTTTCAGGGGCGGAAGCAGGCTCAGTGTCTCGCTTATGAGGTCGCGGCTCATCGGGGTGGTGGTCTGGTCGGTGCTGGCGGCTGTCGCGGCCTGTTCCCCGGGCGCCGAGCCGCCCAAGGCAGCGAATCTCGCGGCCAGGATGTCCGTGGCACCTGGCGTGGTACCCGATGTCATGCTTGACGCCGTGGAGTTGACCGAGGTCAGGCACGGGGTGAAGCAGTGGCACCTCAAGGCAGCCCGAATAGAGTATGAACGCGCGGGCGGTCTGGGGCACCTGAGCCAGGTCGAGGCCACGTTTTACCCAGACAGCGGGGGGGCGGTGCTGGTGCGCTCGCAACAAGGCACCTTTGACAGCCGGGCCAGGCAAATCGAGCTATTCGGCCAGGTGGAGGTGACTGCCTCGCCTTACCGGCTCCATGCCGACAGGCTGCGGTACTCCCCCAAGGAAAGGACGCTTACGGCGCCGGGCCCGGCCCGCCTGGAATGCGGTGCCATGACGATAGCGGGCAGTGCCGTGCGCTTTGAGCTCCAGGGGCGCAGGTTGAGCATAGGGCGGCAGGTCAGGGCGCGGCTGTCGCGGGGCGTTCTGTAGCTGGCCTTTAACGGAGCCGAAAATCGGCAGGTGGGAAAACTCGTCTTTGGGTCAGGCAGCAGACAGATGCCCGGCTGGGCATCAAACGTGCGGAATCCGTCCCACGGCGCCCCGGGGGCTGATATACATATGCCTGCTGCTGTTTGCGGCCTTGGTGCCGCAGGCGGCCCCGGCTGGGACCGCGGCCAGGATGCCCCCCAAGGAAGAGCCTATAACCATCACCTCCGACCGCATGGAGGCAAGCGCGGCGGGTGACGTTGTCACCTTCAGCGGTAACGTGGTGGCCACCCAGGCGGAGGGGATGCTCAAGGCGCGGAACATCAAGGTTTACTATCGCACCCTGCCCGATTCCAAGGAGCAGCAGCGCCAAATACAGCGCATCGAGGCCGAGGGGGGCGTGATGATCGTCCAGGGCAAGAGGATTGCCACCGGCGAAAAGGCGGTCTACAGCGCCACCGACCGAACCATTGTGCTGAGCGGGCAGGCCAAGGTGAAGCAGGAGCAGGACTGGGTGCGGGGGAGCAGGATCACCCTGTATCTGGACGACAGCCGCAGCGTGGTCGAGGGTGCCCCAGGCAAGCGGGTGGAGTCCATCATCTACCCCAAAGGGGAGCGGCGCGGGGTAATTCCGGGGCCGTGAGCCTGCGGGTACAGGATCTGATTAAGACCTACGGCCGCCGCCGGGTGGTCGATGGGGTCGGCATGGAGGTAAGACCGGCTGAGGTGGTTGGTCTCCTCGGACCCAACGGGGCAGGCAAGACGACCACCTTCTACATGGTCGTCGGCTTGGTGAGGCCGGATGGCGGCCAAGTCTTCCTCGGCGGGGAGGACATCGGCCGGCTCCCGATGCACGAGCGGGCCAGACGCGGCATCAGCTACCTGCCGCAAGAGGCCTCGATTTTTCGCAAGCTTACGGTTCGGCAGAACATGCTGGCGGTGCTGGAGTCCCTGCCCCTGAGCCGCCACGCCAGAGAAGACAGGCTGAACTCCCTGCTGGCGGAGCTGGGCGTGGCCCATTTGGGTGGCAGCTATGGGTACTCCCTCTCCGGGGGGGAGCGGCGGCGGGTGGAAATCAGCCGCGCCCTGGCAATAGATCCCGCGTTCATGCTGCTCGATGAACCGTTCGCCGGGGTAGACCCCCTGGCGGTGTTGGATATTCAGGCCATAATCCGCCAACTGAAAGACCGGGGCATAGGAGTGCTGATTTCCGATCACAGCGTGAGAGAGACCTTGGGCGTATGTGACCGAGCATACATACTGAACGAAGGACGCATTCTGGAGCAAGGTAGCCCGGAAGAGGTCGCAAACAGCGAGCGGGCCAGACGCTTTTACCTTGGCGAAAAGTTCAAGCTATAGCAGACTGAACTAATGGCACTCGAAATAAAGCAGAATCTTCGCCTCTCGCAACAGCTGATCATGACCCCTCAGCTGCAACAGGCCATCAAGCTGCTGCAGCTTTCCCGACTTGAGCTTGCCGAGACCATAAATCAGGAAATGGAGACCAACCCCATCCTCGAGGAATCGGTGGAGGAGGAGTTCCACGAAGACGGCCGCCTGCCCGAGGAGTACTCCGAAAAGATAGCCACCTCCGCTGATTCCGTGGATGAACCCGTGCCCCTGCCCCCCGAGCAGCCGCGCGAAGACATAGACTGGCAGAGCCTGCTGGGCGAAAGCGACATGGGCCACCGCACCGGCGGCGAATACGAAGAGAGGGAGATGCCCTCCTTCGAAAGCACTTACAGCAAAAGGCCGTCGCTGGACTCTCATCTCATGTGGCAACTGCGCCTTTCCGCCCTCAACGAAAACGAACGCCTGGTCGCCACCCTGATCATCGGCAATCTCAACAAAGACGGCTACCTGGCGGCAACTATCACCGAGATAGCCGCCGCCGCCGATACAGCCGAGCCTTTCGTGGAGGCCGTCCTGACCAAGGTGCAGACCTTTGACCCTCCCGGGGTCGCGGCCAGAGACCTGAAGGAATGCCTGCTTATTCAGACCAGGCTGCTGAGGCTGACCGGTACGCTGGTGGAGCGGATAATATCCGGCCATCTGCACAACCTGGAGATCCGCAACTACAAGGCCATCTGCCGGGACTGCAAGGCCTCGATAGAGGAAGTCTGCGCCGCCGTCGAGGTCATCACCAGCATGGAGCCCAAGCCGGGGCGCCTCTATTCAGATGAAGAACCCAAATATATCACGCCGGATATATACGTTCACAAGGTGGGCGACGACTTCATCATTGTCCTCAACGAAGATGGCCTGCCGAAACTGCGGGTCAATCCGTTCTATCGGGACGCGCTGCTGCGCAACAAGCAGATGCCCGACGGCGCCAGAGAGTACATCCAGAACAAGATGCGCTCGGCCATGTGGCTGATCAGGTCCATCCATCAGCGGCAGAGGACCATCTACCGGGTAACGGAAAGCATCATCAAGTTTCAACGTGACTTCTTCGAGCGGGGTATCGCCTATCTCAAGCCCCTGGTGCTGCGCGACGTGGCCGAGGATGTCTCGATGCACGAGTCTACCATCAGCCGCGTCACCACCAACAAGTATATTCATACCCCGCAGGGGGTGTTCGAGCTCAAGTTCTTTTTCAACAGTGCCATAAACCGGGTCGAGGGAGATTCCATCGCCTCGGAGAGCGTCAAAGAGAAGATACGCCAGATAATTCAGCGCGAGGATGGCCACCGCCCCTATTCTGACAAGAAAATCGCCGAATTGCTGGAGAAGGCCAACATCAGCATCGCCAGGCGCACCGTAGCGAAATATAGGGAACTGATGGGGTTTCTGCCTTCGGGTAAGAGAAAGAAGCTGCGGTTGATGTAGCTGGTTCAAGCGGTAATGATATCAAGCCACGGGAGGCCACAAAATGCAGGTTGCCGTAACTTTCAGACATATGGAGCCCTCGGCGCCTCTCAGGGACTACGCCACGGACAAGGTGGTGAAGGTCAAGAAGTACCTGGAGGATCCCATCGAGTGCCACGTGGTCCTTTCGGTGGAGAAGCACCGGCACGCGGCCGACGTCACGGTGGTGGCCGACGGCTTCAAGGTCAATGGGCAGGAGACCACGGGCGACATGTACTCCTCAATCGACATGGCCGTGGACAAGATTGAAAAGCAGATCAAGAAATACCGGGAGAAGCTGCGGCAGCGGGTCGCCGGCAGGCCCGAGCCCTCTGCCCCAGAAGGTGGCGAGGCGGTCGTCGAGGAGGCAGCCGGGACGCCGGCCAGAATAATTCGGACCGAGAGCTACCGCATGAAACCCATGCATCCCGAGGAGGCCTTGCTCGAGCTGGAATCGAGCGAGGACGACTTCATTGTGTTCACCAATGCCGAGTCGGAGCGGGTAAGCGTGTTGTACCGGCGCAAGGACGGCAACTTCGGCCTGATCGAACCGGAGGCCTGATCTTCGTCCTTTGGCGTTAAGGATTCCTTGCGTGGCGCAAGCTTTGCGGCCGCGGGGGTGAGGCCAGGGTTGACAAAATGAGCGGGGAGACGCTGGCGAGGCAGATGACCATCATCATCAGCGGCATGTCGGGCTCCGGCAAGACCACCGCCTTGCGGGCACTTGAAGACACCGGCTTCTTCTGTGTCGATAACCTGCCCGTGGCGCTTCTGCCCAGCTTCCTGGATCTCCGGCGACATGCCGATGCCGAGCCGGGCAAGACGGCCTTGGGGATGGACATCCGGGAGGCGGGTTTCATCACGCGCTTCCCGGCGCTTTTTCGGGAGCTGCGCCAGCAGGGCTACCTGATCGAGCTCCTCTATCTGGAAAGCTCGGATGAAGTCCTGGCCCGCCGCTTCAGCCAGACCCGGCGCCAGCATCCATTCGGAGAGGGCGAGTCGGTGCCGAAGGCCCTGGAGCGGGAGCGGGCCACCCTGAAGCCCTTGCGCGAGCTTGCCGCCCGGGTGATAGACAGCTCCAACTTCAGCGTGCACCAATTGCGGGAGTATGTGGTAAATCTCTATGCCAAGGGACAGGGCCCGGGGATGACCGTCCACATTCTCTCCTTCGGCTTCAAGTACGGTCTGCCCTACGAGGCGGATCTGGTCGCCGATGTCCGCTTTCTGCCCAATCCTTATTTCGACCCGGCCCTGAAGGATCTGGACGGTCTGAACGCCAAGGTGATAAATTACGTGATGGATTGTGAGGACACACGGGTTTTCCTGGAGCGGTTCAAGGGCATGCTCGATTTTCTCCTGCCCCGCTATACCAAGGAGGGCAAGAGACACCTGACCGTCGCCATCGGCTGCACGGGCGGGCGGCATCGCTCGGTGGTCGTGGCCGGCCGGCTGGCAGACAGCCTGGAAGCCCGCAACGGGCATGTCAAGCTCACTCACCGTGACGTCAACCTGGCTTGAAGAGGGGCACTAGGTGATATGGTAGGGGCCATCGTAGTCACTCATTGCAGGCTCGGCCAGGAATTGGTCTGCGCCACCGAGTTCATCGTGGGCAAGATCGACGCCCTCAAGGCTGTCTCCGTTGACCCCGCCCGGAAGGCCGAGGAACTGCGCGGCGAAATCGAAGCCGCGGTGCGGCAGGTAGACCGGGGCGAAGGGGTACTGATACTGACCGATATGTTTGGGGGCACCCCCTCCAACATAAGTCTCTCCTTCCTCGAGGAGGGCAAGGTGGAGATAATCACCGGCGTCAACCTGCCCATGATCATACGCTTTGCCACGGAGCGCGAAGGCAAGAGCCTGGCGGAGGTTTCCGAATCAGTAAAGTCGTACGGAAGACGTTCTATTTCCCAAGCGACGGAAATCCTCCAAAAGAAAGTCTAGCGCCCCAGTGGGTCGGTCACGGAACAACCTTCAGGACAGTGCCAGTTATGGTTGGCGCCGAGTCAGATGGGCGGCCTGCCCAAGCCGCGGTTGAGATACAGCCGCTGCATGAAAGCGACCTCAATGAGGTCCTGGCCATCGAGCGCGAGACTTATCCCGTGCCCTGGGGCTTGGCCTGCTTTCGCAATGAGCTGAGCCGCCCGTACTCTTACTTGGTGGGGCTGTTCGAACGGCAAACGGTCCACCTGCTGGGTTACGTCTGCTTCTGGATCCTCTACAACGAAATGCACATCCTCAATCTGGCCGTCCGGCCGGGGCAGCGCGGCCGTGGGTTCGGACGCAGGTTGCTCGCCCATGGCCTGGAACTCGGACGCTCCCGCGAGGCCACGCTGGTGACCCTCGAGGTGCGGGTGTCCAACAGCGTGGCCATCAATCTCTATCGTTCCATGGGGTTCCGCAAGGTAGGCGTGCGCCCGCATTACTATAGCCCTGAGCGGGAAGATGCCCTGCTAATGCAGCTGGACCTCGGCGGCTGACAGCCACTCCGCGGCCCCTTCGCCGCGCGACGCAAGCGCAAAAATGCATTGACTGTAAGCGAGCAGGCTTGCTAACGTGAGCTTCCCGCCGGGTCATGTTGGTCATCTGCTGACAATCGGTTTTTGGAAAAAGGAGATGGCTGCTTGAAGTATCTTACCGACTTGGATATCAGGGGCAAAAGGCTGTTCGTGCGAGCCGACTTCAACGTGCCGCTTGACGACAACCTCAACATCACTGACGACCGGCGCATCCGTAGCGTGTTGCCCACCATAAACTATGCCCTTGACGAAGGGGCCATGATCATTCTGGCCTCTCACCTGGGGCGGCCCAAGGGCAAGGCGGTGGATGCCTACTCTCTGGCTCCGGTGGCCAGGCGGCTCCAGCGGCTGCTGCACAAAGACGTGCCGCTGGTCCCCGACTGCGTGGGGGAAATGGCCCGCGACATGGCTCGGGGAATGCGGCCCGGAGACGTGATCCTGCTGGAGAACCTGCGTTTTTATCCCGAGGAGGAAAAGAACGACCCCGTATTCAGCCAGAGGCTGGCCGAGCTGACGGACGTTTACGTCAACGACGCCTTCGCCGTGGCTCACCGCGCGCACGCCTCCGTGGTCGGGATCACCCGCTACGTGAAGGAATGCGCCGCCGGCTTCCTGCTCAAGGGTGAGATTCACTACTTCCGCCGCGCCATGGAAGACCCCGCGAGGCCGCTGGTGGCGGTAATAGGCGGGGCCAAGGTCTCCAGCAAACTGGCGGCCCTGGAACACCTGATAGAAATCGTGGATAAGATGATAATCGGTGGGGCCATGGCCAACACCTTCCTTAAGGCGAATGGGCATGGGGTTGGCGCCTCGCTCGTCCAGGAAGACTTGATCAACACCGCCCGCGGCCTGATGGAGAAGGCCAGGCAGAAGGGGGTCAGATTCTACCTGCCGGTCGACTGCGTGGTGGCCGAAAGACCTGACGCCAAGGCCGAGACCAAGGTCTGCCCGGTCCAGGAGGTACCCGCCGCCTGGCAGATCATGGACATCGGGCCGGCCACCAACCGTCTCTATGCCGAGGCGCTGGAAAACGCCAAGACCATCATCTGGAACGGCCCCATGGGCAAGTTCGAGACAGACGCCTTCAGCCGGGGTACCTATGCCATGGTCCGGCATCTTGCCAACTCCTACGCCCTGACCATCGTGGGCGGAGGCGACACCGACGTGGCGGTGGAAAAGGCTGGTGAATCGGAAAACATCTCCTATATCTCCACTGGCGGCGGGGCGTTTCTGGAACTCCTGGAGGGCAAAGAACTTCCAGGCATAGCCGCCCTGAGGGCCTGTGATACCCGCGAGGATTGATTGATGGCACGCACCCCGCTCATAGCCGGCAACTGGAAGATGCACAAGACGGTCGCCATGACGGTCGCCTTCTTGGGCGAGATCCTGCCCAAAGTCGAGGAGGCCGGATGCGAGATCCTGGTGACCCCTCCCTTTACCGCTCTTGCCGCCGCGGCCAGCATACTCCGGGGCACGAGGGTCGCGCTTGGTGCCCAGGATGTCCATTGGGAGCGCCAGGGCGCCTATACGGGTGAAATCAGCCCGTCCATGCTGAAGGAAGCCGGGTGCGACTACTGCATAGTGGGTCATTCCGAGAGGCGCCAGTTCTTTTCCGAGACCAACGAGACCGTGCGGTGCAAGACGCAGTCCCTCCTGGCCGAGGGCTTGACTCCTATCGTCTGCGTGGGGGAAACGCTGGAGGAGCGCGAGCAGGGCCGTACCTTCGAGGTAATTGACAAACAGGTGCGCGAGTGCTTTAATGGTGCGTCCGTGGCTGGTGAAGGCACCCGTGTAGTGGCGGCTTACGAGCCGGTATGGGCTATAGGCACCGGGCTCACGGCCACTGGCGAGCAGGCACAAGAGGTTCACGCCCGCATCCGGCAGCTCCTGAAAGAGCATCTGGGCAGGGCCGGGGAAGACGTAAGGATCCTCTACGGCGGTTCGGTTACGCCACAGAACATCGCCGGCCTCATGAGTGAGCCCGATATCGACGGCGCTCTTGTCGGAGGGGCTTCGCTCAAGGTAGAGAGTTTTGTGGCTATTGCCAATTACCGGAGGCACGGCTGAGAGACCATGTGGACCACTCTGGTCATTATACATGTCTTAGTGGGGCTCGCCCTGATATTCATAGTTTTGCTCCAAACCGGGAAGGGTGCCGATATGGGTGCCGCCTTCGGTGGGTCGAGCCAAACGCTCTTCGGCGGCGCTGGGCCCGGCACTTTCCTGGGAAAGATGACCACGGTCGCGGCGATCATCTTCATGTGCACGTCACTCTCATTGGCCTATCTGTCCAGCGGGCGCACCTCGGGATCCGTCATGACGGAAACCAGCCGCCCAGTGCAACAGCCGGCTGTACCCAGCGGTCCCTCGCCGCTGACGCCGGGGCCACTCATGCCGCGGCAGACGAACCCCTCGGGACCGGTCGGCCAGGCTCAGCAGCCGCCTGTCGCCAACAAATGAGGCCGTGCCGAAGTGGTGGAATCTGGTAGACACGCCATCTTGAGGGGGTGGTGGGGAGACCCGTGCGGGTTCAAGTCCCGCCTTCGGCACCAGTCAAGCCAGCTCCAAGACGGCGACAGAATCGGCCGTCTCGGGGCATTTTAATTCTCGGTGAGGAAACCACATGGCACCGATCATCCGAACGCCGATCACAAAGGAAGGCTACGCGGCACTGAAGCGGGAACTGGAAAGACTGGAACGGGAAGAACGGCCCAAGGTCATCGTGGCCATAGCCGAGGCCCGCAGTCATGGTGACGTTTCGGAAAATGCCGAACTGGATGCCGCCCGGGAAAAGCAAGCCTTGGTGGAGGGTATGATCCAGACGTTGAAGGGGCGTCTGTCCACCGCTGAAATCATTGACGTATCGGACATAGACGGCGAGCGGGCGGTTTTCGGCGCCTGGGTCATAATCGAAAACATCGGGACCGGGGAGCGTGACCGCTACCAACTGGTCGGCCCCTGGGAGTCAGATGTTCCCAAAGGCCGCATCAGCATCACCTCTCCCATTGGTAAGGCGCTGGTCGGAAAGACGATCGGCGAAGACATCCGGGTCGAGACCCCCGGCGGCGTCCGCGAGTTCGAGATAGTGGGGATTTCCGCCTGAACAGGCCCTGGTACCTGAACCTCCGCGCGATATCCCGCACCGGGAACAACCCGCTTGACCAGCGGCGGCTTTGTGCCTGAATTGCCTGGATTGCGTGGAGGCGTGCAGCTTGTCTGACTGGCCGCCACGGCAGGGAATGCTGGCGCAAAGAGTACCTGATGGCCTGGCCGAAGGCCGTGATTGTAT
>JAZDOA010000211.1:0-32645 GCA_043799175.1 Pseudomonadota bacterium
TGCTAAACACGGTGGGGAAAGTGGTCCGCCACGCCCGGGAGACGCTCTTGAGGCTGTGTGCGGAAGTGGCAAGGGTACTCTATGCCGCTTCAAGAGTGCGAATCCATCTGGCCCCGGCACCCTTAGCCGGAGATTGAGGCTGCTGGCAGCCCGTTGACAACACCCATCCGTGGCGTTTGCGCCTGACATCTGGGCATTCTTGAACGGGCTGCGCGAAGAGTCTTTCTCAACGGCACACGAAGGCTGATCCGATGTCCATACGGGCCTTCATCGCCCTGGAGTTGCCTCAAAAGTGCCAAGACTCCCTGGCCAGCGTCCAGAAGCAGCTTGCCGGGGTGGGCAAGGGGGTCAGCTGGACGCGGCCCGAAAACATACACCTGACGCTGAAATTCCTGGGCTACGTGGAAGAGGCCCAGGTCGAGGCCGCGGCCGCGGCGATGACGGCGGCGGCCGTGGGCCACGGTCCCCTAAGGCTGAAAATGAAAGGCGTGGGTGCGTTTCCCGGGGTGGCCCGGCCACGGGTGATTTGGGTCGGGGTGGCGGGAGAGGACGTTGGCCGGCTGGTCGGGCTGCAACGGGTTCTGGACGCGCGGCTGGCGGCCGTCGGTTCAGAAAAGCCCGAGGCCAAAACCTACGCCCCGCACCTTACCCTGGGGCGGGTCAAGGATCCTGCCCCGGTTCGGGGCAAGAGCCCGCTCGCGGACAATAGCCCGCTCACGAAGATGATACTTTCCCTCGCCGGGCTGGATCTGGATGAATTCGAGGCCGCGGAGCTGGTCCTCTTCAAGAGTGATCTCAAGCCCGGCGGGGCGGTCTATACCAAGTTGCACGCCGTCAGGTTGTTGGCGGCCCACGAAGGAGGTTAACCCCCACAATGGCCATAGCGCCGGACAAGAACAAGGCTGTCGACGCGGCGGTCGTTCAGATCGAGAAACAATTTGGCAAGGGCTCCATCATGCGCCTGGGGGCGAGCGAGCGCCTAGTTGACGTCGCCGCCATCTCCACCGGTCCCTGGGGCTGGACATTGCCACGGGCATCGGAGGTATACCGAGGGGGCGGGTGACGGAAATCTTCGGGCCGGAGAGCTCGGGCAAGACCACCCTGGCCCTCCACTGCATTGCCGAGGCCCAAAAGAAGGGCGGGCTGGCCGCTTTCATAGACGCTGAACATGCCCTGGACATGAACTACGCCAAGAACCTGGGCGTGAGCGTGGAAGACCTGCTGGTCTCCCAGCCGGACACCGGGGAGCAGGCCTTGGAAATTGCCGAGATACTGGTCCGCAGTGGGGCGATGGACGTCGTCGTGGTGGACTCCGTGGCCGCTCTGGTGCCCCGTGCGGAGCTCGAGGGGGACATGGGCGACGCCCACGTCGGGCTCCAGGCCCGCCTCATGTCGCAGGCGCTCCGCAAGCTGACCTCGTCGATCGCGCGATCCCAGACCTCGGTGGTATTCATCAACCAGATACGCATGAAGATCGGGGTAATGTTCGGCAACCCGGAGACCACCACCGGCGGCAATGCCCTCAAGTTCTATGCCTCGCTCCGGCTCGACATCAGGCGCACCCAGACCATCAAGGACAGCGACCACCCTATCGGCAGCCGCACCAAGGTCAAGGTGGTGAAGAACAAGATCGCCCCACCCTTCCGGGACGCGGAGTTCGACATCCTCTACGGCCATGGTATCAGCCGCGAGGGGGAACTGCTCGATGCCGCGGTGGGCGGCGGCCTCATAGAGCGCAACGGGGCCTGGTACTCCCTGGCGGGAGAGCGAATCGGCCAGGGACGGGATAACGCCAAGAAATACCTCCAGGAGCATCCCCAGGCGGCCGATGATCTGGATGCCAGGATGCGGGCGGCGGCGGGTCTGGGCATGCCTCAGGAAGGCGGCAGGGCCGCCAGCCAAACTCCGGCCCCGGCCACCTCGGTGGCAACCGGAACGCAAGAGAAGGGCCGGCAACCTGCCGGTCGTGGCCGGCAGGGCTCTGACGACAACTGAACCTGCCTGGCGCGGCTCGCGCCCAAGGCCGCCGGTCGCGGCAAGGCCAACTCATCATAAAATTACTGCGTATCAGGAGTGTCTTCGAAAGATGGAATCCGACCTCATCCGCCAACGATTCCTGGAGTTTTTTGGCCGGCAAGGCCACACCATAAGGCCGTCGTCGCCCCTGGTACCCAAGGACGACCCCTCCCTGCTCTTTACCAACGCGGGCATGGTCCAGTTCAAGAGGGTCTTCCTGGGCGAGGAGGGGCGCCCCTATGTTCGGGCGGCCACCTCGCAGAAGTGCATGCGGGCTGGCGGCAAGCACAACGATATTGAAAACGTCGGCTTCACCGAGCGCCACCACACCTTCTTCGAGATGCTGGGCAACTTCAGCTTCGGAGACTATTTTAAGCGCGATGCCATCCGCTACGCCTGGGAGCTGCTGACCAGAATCTTCGGGCTGCCCCCGGAGCTGCTCTGGGTCACGGTCTATGAAGACGACGACGAGGCCTACGCCATATGGCGCGACGACATCGGCATGCCCGAGGCCCGGATAGCCCGCATGGGGGCCAAGGACAACTTCTGGGCCATGGGCGATACCGGACCCTGCGGACCCTGTTCCGAAATCGCCATAGACCAGGGGCCTGAGGTCGGCTGCCGGCGGCCGGAGTGCGGCATTCATTGTGACTGCGACCGCTATCTGGAGCTCTGGAACCTAGTCTTCATGCAGTTCAACCGCGACGAGGCCGGCCAACTGACTCCGCTGCCCAAGCCCAGCATAGACACCGGAATGGGCCTGGAGCGGATCGCGGCCGTGCTCCAGGGGCGCCATAGCAACTACGAGTCCGATCTTTTCGCCCCCATCCTGGCGGCCATAGAGCGGCTTTCGGGCCGGCGGTCCGGCTCGGGCGACAGCCAGCAGGACGCGGCCTTCAAGGTCATTGCCGACCACGCCCGGGCACTCACCTTCCTGATCGCTGACGGCGTGCTGCCCTCCAACGAAGGGCGGGGCTACGTGCTGCGCCGGATTCTGCGGCGCGCGGTGCGTTTCGGCCGATTGTTGGGCATGGAGAAGCCTTTCCTGGCCGGGGTGTGCGAGGCCGTGCGCGATAAAATGGCCAAAACCTACCCGGAGCTGGTCGCCGGTGGCGGCGCCACGGCCCAGATAGTCACCTCGGAGGAGGAGCGCTTCTCCGAGACCCTCGACTTCGGGCTGCGGCTGCTGGAGACCGAGCTATCGGAGCTGCGGAAGCAGGGGGCCAGGGTCATTCCCGGAGAGCTGATATTCCGCCTCTACGACACCTACGGCTTCCCGACCGACATAATCAACGACATGGCCCGCACCGAGGGAATGGGGATGGACAGCGCGGAGTTCGAGCGCCTGATGGGCCGCCAGAAGGAGATGTCGCGCCAGGCTGGGCTTGGAGCCTCCGAGGCGGCGGGGCGGGGTGCCTACCGCAGGCTGCTGGAGGCCGAGGCCAGGACCACTTTCGTGGGCTACGAGACCACCACCGCCGAATCCGAGGTGCTGTTGGTGGCCGTGGCGGGCACCGAGGTCGAGGCCGCCCACGAGGGCCAGGAGGCCGAGGTGGTTTGCGCGCGGACTCCCTTCTACGGGGCCTCCGGCGGTCAGGTTGGCGACACCGGGCGCCTCTCGTGGCCGGGGGGAGAGGCCACGGTCACCGACACCCAGCGCACCGACGGCCTCGTCGTGCACCAGGTCCGGATCCTCAAGGGGACGCTGGCCAGGGGAAGCGCGGTCAGTTTGGAGGTCGATGCCGAGAGACGGCAGAAAATCGCGCTGAACCACACCGCCACCCACCTCCTGCAGGTCGTGCTGCGGCGGGAACTGGGCGAGCACGTCAAGCAGGCCGGCTCCCTGGTGGCACCCGACAGGCTGAGGTTTGACTTCACCCATTTCGCTCCCATGGAGGTAGAGACCCTGCGCCGCATCGAGGACGGGGTCAACGCCGCCATAAGGGCCGATATGCCGGTGCGGGTCCGGCTCACCACCTATGAAGAGGCCGTCAGGGAGGGGGCCATGGCCCTCTTCGAGGACAAGTACGCCGAGGAGGTGCGTCTGCTCTCCGTGGGCCTGGAGGGCCAACCGGTCTTCAGCCAGGAGCTGTGTGGCGGAACCCATGCCCGGCGCACCGGCGAGGTGGGCCTGTGCAAGATCATCTCCGAGGGTGGCGTGGCCGCGGGCGTGCGACGCATCGAGGCCCTGACCGGCCAGGGTGCGCTGGAGCACCTGAGGGCCAGGGAAGATGAACTAAAGGCCGCGGCGGGGCTGCTCAGGGTCGCGCCCTCCGAGCTGGTCGCCCGCCTGGAAAAGCTGCTGGCGGCTCAAAAACACCTGGAGCGCGAGCTGGAGAAGGCCAGAACATCCGCTTTTGGAGACGGAATGGCCGAGGTGCTGGAGCGAAACAGCCGCAAGGTGGGGGACGTCACGGTCCTGGCCATGGAAGTACCCGCCTCCAACGCCAAGGAACTCCGGGAAATGGCCGACAAGCTGCGCGAGCGAGTCAAGTCTGGCGTGATCGTGCTGGGGGCCCGCGAAGGGGGCAAGGCCATGCTGGTGGCTTTGGTAAGCAAGGACCTGTCCCGCCTTTGCTCGGCCGCGGACATTGCCAAGAATCTGGCTGGGCTGGTAGGCGGTACGGGCGGCGGGCGGCCCGACATGGCCCAGGCGGGCGGCAGCCGGCCGGAAAAGCTCGGAGAAGCCCTTGACCCCGACCGGGTCAAGGCCCTGGTGGTGGCATTGACCAAAAAACAGGCGGCAGGGCCAGGCGCGAGCCGCGCCGGGCAAACTCAAAAAAACCCTTAAAGAGAGAGGGTGGCCTGTAACCATGGCCCCGTTGCCAACGGCAACGGGTTTTTTCCCGGCGCCCTCTCTGGCGCACCGGCTGCCGTCAAGGTTTAGGGGCGCCGGAGTCCGGTTGCTGGCCCTGCCAGCCGCCGGAGTCTGGCTGCTGGCCCTGCCAGCCGAGCGGGGCTGGCTTCTCACCTTTTTTGGCCTGCTGGTCCGCCACCTCGCGGGAGACCTCCGAAAACACCCTGCCCGCCTCGGTGGCGCTGGCGGTATCGGGGTAATTGGCAAGCAGATACTTCAGACGGTTCAGGGCCGATTTGGCGTGGCTGGTGCGCCGGTACCAGTTCGCGACATATAGCTCTTGGGCGGCCAGCTTCTCCTTGCAGGCGAAAACCTCTTCCCTGGCTTTCGAGACAAGCGGACTGTCCGGGTAGTCTTTCGCCAATCGCTCGAAGTTGCGCAGGGCCTCGGCGGTGGGCGTCTGGTCCCGGTCTCTGGAGAGCATCATTTCGCGATGACTCATGCCCTGCATGTAGACCGCGTAGGGGACGAGTTCGTTCCGGGGGTGCAGGCGTTCAAATTCCTGAAAGGCCGCCGCCGCTTCCTGATAGTTCTCCTGCATGTAAAGGGCGTCAGCGACCCTCATCTCGGCGGTGAGGGCATGAGGGCTGAAAGGGAAGCGGTCCTTCACCATCTGGAATGCCTCGATGGCCTTGTCCCATTTCTTTTTTTCGAAGGCCGTCGTCCCGCGCCGGACGAGGGTGTCCAGGCTCGGTTCCGGCTGAGGGAGTGTATGGCAGGCCCCAAGCAGGAGCCATAGGGCCAGACAGGCGGCGGCTTTGGCAGGTGTGAGGTGTTTTTTCATCATCATGAATCCCGTCAGAGTCCCATCAGGGGTCTCATTGAAGGCATTGAAGGGCGGTGGACCACCGCGGCGTCAGCCGGTGCCTCAGGAGTGACGGGGGCATTTCTTGCCCGCGGGAGCCAAACGGCTGCCGGTTCTGGCACTGAAGCTGCTGACCAGTTTCTTCAGCTCGCGGCCGCCACACCGGGGGCAACTACAGTCTTCGGTATTCTCCTGGTTGGCGCAGTAGCTCTCAAAGGTCTCGCCGCACGAGCAGCATTGCAGTTCATAAATGGGCACGAATAACACCTCCCCAATGATGCCTTAGTTGACGGCCCCATGGCACAAAAAAGGGCCAGGGCTGGCAGGCCGTTCTTCAACGGGCTGCTACAAGCCCGCGAGATAACCGCTGGCATTATACGCGGCCACGGCCCCTTCGCCCACGGCATTGGCTACCTGGCGAAGAGACTTGCTGCGCACGTCGCCGGCCACGAAGACCCCTGGCCGAGAGGTCCGCATTTCGGTGTCGGAGATAATGAAGCCCCACTCATCGGTGTCCAGGTCCCCAGGGTTGATGAAGGCCGTGTTGGGGCAGACGCCTATGAAGATGAAGACCCCGTCGGCATCCAGCCTCGTGGTCTTTTGAGTCCGAACGTCCCGCGCCATGACACCCTCGACGCGCCCTTTCCCCAGTATGGCCTCGACCGCACTGTTCCAGAGCACCTGGATTCTGTCGTTGGCGAACAGCCGCTCCTGCAGCACCCTGACCGCGCGCAGCTCACCCCGCCGCTGGATGAGGACGACCTTCGCGGCGAACTTCACCAGATAGATGGCCTCGGTGACGGCGGTGTCTCCGCCCCCCACCACGACAACCGTCTGGCCCTTGAAAAAGGGACCGTCGCAGGTGGCGCAATAAGACACCCCCTTGCCGGTCAGTTCTTTTTCTCCCTGTACCCCCAGGCGGTTGGGCCGGGCACCCGAGGCCAGGATGACCGCTCCGGCCTCCAGGGTTTCCGTGCCCAGGTCAAGCCGATGCGGCTGGCCGAAGGACAGCCGTTGGACCTCGGCATTCTCCAGGCGCAGCCCGAAGTTGAGAGCTTGCTGGCGGAAATTCTCCGCCAGGTCGAGGCCGGAAAGCCCGTTGGGGAAGCCCGGATAGTTTTCCACCCGGTCCGTGAGCAGCACCTGGCCGCCGGGGTCGAGGCGCTCCAACAGCAGGACATCCGCGCGGGCCCGGGCGGCATAAATGCCAGCCGTGAGCCCGGCCGGGCCGCCTCCGACGATAGCCATCTCGACACTTCGGGACATTGCTTGGGATGCCTCGGGGGCTACTGGACTAACCTACCAGGCGCTTTACGGCCTCCTCGAGCACCGACTTTGAGACAGCCCCCGTGATCTGCTCGAAGACCTTACCATTTTTGAAGAAGATGAGGGTGGGTATGGCCCTGATGCTATATTTTCCGGGCGTTACCGGATTCTCATCAACGTTGCACTTGTAGAACCTGGCCTTGCCGGCGTACTCGCCCGCCAGATCCTCGACCACCGGGGCTATGGCCCGGCAAGGGCCGCACCAGGATGCCCAGAAATCGACCAGCACGGGGGTATTTGAATCCAAGACCTCGCCTTGGAAGCTGGAATCCGTAACATCAGTGACGTGTCCCGCCATTGGACAAAATCCTCCCTGAACCTTCCACTTTAACTGTCTGTCCGCTCAGAATATAGGCAACGGGGCCGCGCTGTCAAACCAATTTGGCCCGCCCCCTAATCTCCGGCTAAGATTTACATAGATGCAATTTTATGCTGTGGAATAGCGAAGTTACTGGCATAACGGTCACTTCACGGTTTCACCCGTTTGGTGAAAGGAGCAACCGGTTCGAACTGCTTGGGCGTCGAGAGCCAAGCGAGGTCGCACCGCAGGACCTCGCCGACCCCGAGGCGTAGCACCGCTACGTTGAGTGGGTCGGTGAGGCCCGAGGACGCGGCATTCGCACCGGCTATCGGCGCCCAGACGACCTGCATTCTTACCCGGAGATTTAGGCCCGCCCCACGGTGGTTGACAAAGGGGGCCGCATGGGCTAAGCCTCGGGAGGTCATGAGAGCACAAGGCCGCAGGCTCAATACGGTTTTCATCTGCCAGCACTGTGGGTTCCGAAGCCCTAAGTGGTTGGGGCGCTGTCCGGAGTGCAACTCGTGGGACAGCCTGGCCGAAGAGGCGTGCCGGCCCAGAGGCGGCAGCCCCTCCGGCGCGGCCGAAAACTGCCCGGCCGTGCCGCTGTCGGCCATAGCGCTGGGGGGCGAGGCGCGCCTTCCGACGGGATCGACCGAGCTGGACAGGGTCCTGGGGGGCGGAATCGTCGCCGGCTCGGTGGTGCTGGTGGGAGGAGACCCCGGCATCGGCAAGTCCACCTTGATACTCCAGCTCTTTACCGCCCTGGCCGCCGCCGGAGGGCGGGTGCTCTACGTCTCCGGAGAAGAAAGTCCGGCGCAGATAAAGCTGCGCGCCCGCCGTCTGGGTTCGGCTGACAGCAGCATGCTCCTGGCCGCCGAGACCTCGCTGGAGCGGGTGGCGGAGCTTGTGAGCCGCGTGGATCCCCAAGCCCTGTGCGTGGACAGTATCCAGACCCTCTTCACCGCCGATATCGACTCCGCCCCCGGCACGGTTTCCCAGGTGCGCGAATGCGCCGCCAGGCTCACCATCCTGGCCAAGCAACGGGGCATGCCGCTGTTCCTGGTGGGCCACACCACTAAAGAGGGGGCCATTGCCGGACCGCGCCTGCTGGAACACGTGGTGGACTGTGTCCTCTACTTCGAGGGCGACCGGGGGCACGCCTTCCGCATATTGCGGGCGGTGAAGAACCGCTTCGGCTCCACCAATGAAATAGGTGTCTTCGAGATGCAGGCGGCGGGTCTGGTCGAGGTCACCAACCCTTCGGCACTGTTTCTTTCGGAACGGCAGGGCTCGGCAGGCTCGGTGGTGACCGCGGCACTCGAGGGCACCAGGCCGCTCCTGCTGGAGATGCAGGCCCTGGTGGCCAGGTGCGCCTTCGGTCTGCCCCGGCGCACGGCCGTGGGCATAGAGGGCGGCAGACTGCTGCTCCTGCTGGCCGTGCTGGAGAAAAAGGTGGGGCTCAACCTTTCGGGCCACGACTGCTACCTGAGCGTGGCCGGCGGGGTCCGGGTGGCGGAGACGGCGGTGGACCTGGGCGCCGCCCTGGCCCTGGCCTCGAGCCTGCTCGAAAAGCCCCTGGGCCAAGACACCGTGATCTTCGGCGAGGTCGGCCTCGGCGGGGAGGTCCGGGCCGTGGGGCAGGCCGAGCTGCGCCTGGCGGAGGCGGCCAAGCTGGGCTTTACCCGCTGCCTGCTGCCCGCGGCCAACCTGAAGCGGCTCTCGGGCCGCCCCCCCAAAGGGCTCGAGGTGCGGGGCGTGGCCACCGTGGAGGCGGCGCTTGAGGTACTGGAGTAGGAGGTACTCAAGTAAATGGCAATTCGCCCAAACCGGTCTGATTTTCAGGAATTGGCCAAGCTACGCCTCAAAGATGCGAAGGCTCTGCTGGACAGCGGTCACGCCTCTGGGGCATATTACCTTTGTGGCTACGTCATCGAATGCGCCTTGAAGGCCTGCATAGCCAAGCAGACAAAGGAGTACGATTTTCCGCCCGAAAGAAAGACGGTTGAGCAAATCTATACCCACGATTTAAAAACACTCCGAAAATCCGCTCTCCCAGATGAAGAGTTCAATAAGGAGTACCAAAATGATGGGGATTTTGCTCGTAACTGGAAAACCGTCATCCTTTGGAATGAGCACAGTCGTTACCAGACCCACGACACAGGCGCCCGGAAGTTGTTTGAGGCGGTTACCGACCCCAAACATGGAGTACTTCAATGGATAGAACGACATTGGTAGAAAAGGATATCGAGGCAGGAAGGAAGGCCGTCGAGACACTGGACAAGGCATTCGAAGTCACGGCCGCCCTGTGGCTCTATTCCCCGGATTCCGAGGATTGGAGCCTCGTCATTGCCTCGCCGGAGGTGGCCGATAAGGGGCCGCAAGAGACTTATCGCAAGATACGAGAGGTTCTCACTGAACCTGACCTGGCGGCCCTTGAAAGAGACATCACGGTCAGAAAGCCGGATGACGACTTGATAGGATTGTTCAAAGTGGCGTTACACCTGGAAGGCATAGGCGGGGTAAGGTTCACCCGTAATATCATAAACGGGGTACTGATCGAGGACGCCTACGTCTACCGGATGCAATAGCGCGCCAGTCAGGCCAGGTTGAACTGTCTTGGGGGCCGTCAGCACGTCCGTGGATCACAGGCGCGCGGCGGCCCCCCGGTTCTTCTCTGTTGTGGTCGAGGCTGGCTGGTTCCGCCGATCAGTGCCTTCCCCCGTGTTCTCCGTGTTCTCCGTGTCCTCCCCGGCCCTCTTCGCCCTCATGACGTTCCCGTTCTTCCTCTTCTCCTCGTCCATAGGGGTAACGCGGGCCTCCATAGTACGGATCCTGGTAGTACGGGCCGGGGTAATACGGACCGGGGCCATGATAATAGGGCTCATAGGCGTAAGGCGGGTATACCCCCTCGTCGTGGCCGGTGGCGCAACCAGCGGCCAGTGCGGCCAGCAGCATGGCCGGCCCCAGCAGGCGCCACCCCACGGGTCTCCAGCGGCTGAGTATTATTCCGCCTGTCCCCTTTCTCCTGATGCTCATATTCTCCCTCCTACCACCACCACCAGGGACCGAACGGGCCATGGAAGTAAGGGCCGTAAGGCCAGTAGGCCCCGTAACCATAAGGCGCATAGTAGTAGGCCGGGTCGGGTCTTGGCCAGAGGTAGACCTGCTCGGCCATGATATAGGGATAGCGGTATTCCAGTTGCCCGACCTTCGCCAGACGGCTGCCCTCCACCTGGCCGGCCACGGTGACCTGCCGGCCCTTGGCATAGATCTGGGGGTCCAGAAAGCCCTTGTACAGGGCCATAAACCTCCCGCGCGAGGTCTCGGCGCTCTGGGGGCGCTCGGCGTCGTCGGTCTTGGTTTCGAGCATGGTCAGCAGCGTGCCCTCCGTGGTAGGCTCCGCGGATACGACCTGGCCGCCGAGGATCACCGTCTGGCCCTTGAACTGGTCGGGGTTGGCCGTAACCCGCGCGAAATCCACCGGCACCGCCTGACTCTTCAGTGAAGGCGTAATGGGGGCGGTGGTGGCACAGCCCCCGCCCGCCATGGCCAGCAGCATCAACAGCGGCGGCAGCCGGGAAGGCCACCCCCGCGCCGATGCTGGAAAAGGACACCTTCGGATAGCCATATGCCTGCCTCCCTTGCCGGAGCCGCAAGCAGGGCGCGCCTCCGGGCACTGGATATTAATTGCACGTGGCCCACGGAGATAACATCCGCCGGGCGCGCTGACGCCACCCGACGGATAGCCGGCGCCCACTCAGGCGGCGGGGTCTTCGCCAAGGCTCAAGGGCGCCGGAGTTTGGCAGGTGGCCCCGCCACCCGGCCCTTGATTCCAAGGTACCATCAAAAGGGGCCGGGCGGGGGCGCGAGCCGCGCCAGGCAGACTCCGCCCTCGGATAAGTCTGATGCGCATTCCACGCCGGAGAGAGGGCGGCCCAACCCACAGGCCTTGCCGCCCGGCGGGTACTTGGGCGGGAGGGTAAGGAAGTGACTCCAACAGCGACACCGGGCGCGCGGCCGCGGCTTGCGGCCTGGATGCTATACAACTTCGGCGACACCGCCTTCGTGGTGGTGGTCATCACCTTCGTGTGGGGGCTCTACTTCAAGCGGGTGGTGGTTGGCGGCCCCTCGGGAGACCTGCTGTGGGGCTTGTGCGGGGCTGCCTCGACCCTGCTGGTGGCCGCGGCGGCACCGCTCCTGGGGGCGGCGGCCGACCTGGGGAACCTGAAGCACCGCTTCCTGGTGATCTTCTCCCTGGGGGCAATCGTCCTCGGCGCCTCTCCGGCGACGGTCGGGCCGGGCATGGTCGTCTGGGGCATGGTGCTCTTCGTGGCGGCCAACAGTGCCTTTCAGACGGCCGGGGTCTTCTACCACGCCTATCTGCCGGAGCTGGCCGCCACGCCTTATCTGTCCCGCGTCTCCGGCTACGGCTGGGCCGTAGGCTACGCGGGGGCCATCGTGACCGTGCTGGCCGTCTCTCCCCTCATCTCCGGCGGCTTTGCCCCGAGCAACCTGCCCTTGGTGCGGCTGGCATTTCCCCTGCAAGGGCTTATCTTCCTCATCTTCGCCCTGCCGGCCTTCATGCTGCTCCGGGAGCCGGCCAGAACAACCTCCCCCGGCACGGCCGGACTGCTCTCCATGGGGGGCAAACGACTCCGGGCCACCTGGCAAGGTATGCGCCAACTGAGTGAGCTGACGCGCTTCCTCGCCGCCTTCGTGCTCTATAACGACGGGTTGAACACGGTACTCTACTTCAGTATGATCTACGCCGCCGATACCCTGGGGTTCACCCTGGCGCAGATAATTCCCCTCTATCTGTTGGTGCAGACCACTGGCATCGTGGGGGCCGTTGTCTTCGGCTGGCTGGGAGACCGCACCGGCATTCAACGTGCCCTCTGCCTCTGCCTGGTCCTCTGGCTGGGGGTGCTCGGCGCGGCCTGGCTGGTGACCACCAAGGGCGCCTTCTACGCCGTGGCGGCCGCGGCGGGCATGCTCATCGGGTCCACCCAGTCGCTCTCCCGCGCCATGATGGCCACCCTGACCCCGGAGGGAAGGACCGCCGAGTTCTTCTCCTTCTATGGCGTCTCGGGCAGGGTCTCGGCGGCGGCTGGGCCACTGCTCTTCGGGGTGGTCAGCTACGCCACCGGCTCGCAGAGGACGGCCCTGCTGACCATTGCCGTGTTCTTCGGGGCAGGACTGTATATTCTGTGTGGCGTCAATGGGGAACGCGCCCTGGCCCAGCGGCTGGCTGGCGCGGCGGGTAAAGGCTATTGACTTGAGGCAGCTTTTTCCGTATATCATGGAGTCAGATAAGTTATTATTTTTTAGACACTTAGGGGGGGTCTCTACCGCTAAATGGGAGACTATCTGCAAGGCGATGTCGTCCGGATGGTGCTTGATGCCGGCCCCATGGTCAAGGCCATAATGGGCATCCTCCTCGTCTTCTCCCTGGCCTGCTGGTCCATAGCCTTTGCCAAGTACCGTCAGTTCTCCGCCGCCTCGAACGAGTCCAAGCGCTTTCTGGACCTGTTCTGGAACGGCAAGACCTTGGCCGCCGTGTTCCACGAAACGAGCAAGCTGGAAAGCTCGCCGCTCGCGCGGGCATTCCGGGCGGGCTACAACGAGATGAACAAACTAAGCCAGTTACGGGCGGCCGAGGACGGCCCGGCACCAGACCTGGCGGGGCTTGACAACGTCCAGCGGGCGCTCGGCAAGACCGGCCGCGCCGAACTGGGCCGGCTCTCCGGCGCTCTGGGCTTCCTGGCCACCGCGGGCAACACCGCCCCCTTCATAGGGCTGTTCGGGACCGTCTGGGGCATCATGAGCTCCTTCCGCGGCATCGGGCTCAGCGGCACGGCCAACCTGGCCACGGTGGCCCCGGGTATCTCCGAGGCGCTCATCGCCACCGCGGCGGGGCTGGCCACGGCCATTCCGGCGGTGGCCTTCTACAACTACTACCTCAACCGGTTGCACTTTCTCGAAGACGAATTGGACGGCTTTTCGGTCGAGTTCATGAACCTGATCCGAAGGGACGCCCTTCGCCGCCTGCCCAAGGAAGCCTGATCTCATGCGCGCCGGCGGCGGGAAGAATCTCATGGCCGACATCAACGTCACCCCTCTGGTAGATGTGATGTTGGTGCTCCTGATAATATTCATGGTCACCGCCCCAATGATGATGCAGGGGGTCGAGGTAGACCTGCCCAAGACCTCGACCAAGGCGCTCCAGGCCAAGCACGAGCAGCTTGTCATTACGGTGAACCGCAAGGGTGAAGTCTTCATAGACCGCTACCGGGTAGCCAGCGGCACTCTGGGCCCGAAGCTCGCTTCCCTGCGAGAGAGCAAACCCGGCTGCGAGTTTTTCCTCAAGGCTGACAAGTCCGTCCCCTACGGCCTGGTGGTCGAGGTGATGGCGGCGGTCCGTCGCGCCGGAGTCAAGTCGCTCGGCATGGTGACCCAACCCACAGAGGCCGGCGAGGCAGCGCGGTAGGCTAATGACCGAACCTTCGGGCATCCTCTGGCCCGGGGAATCCAGACCACGGACTGAACCAGCCTCCAACCGGGGTGGCATGGCCTTCTCGCTGGCCCTGCACATTCTGGTTGCCGCTGGGGCTATGGTCTGGCCTTCCCTTTGCAAAGGGCCACGGATTGATCTATCCACCGCGTTGACGGTAAACCTGGTTCAGGCCCCTTCCGTGGGGGAGACGGGTAAGCCCGCGGCGCAAGAAGCGGAACTCCCGGCCCAGGTAGCGGCCCCTTCCCCAGCCGGGAAAACAGTTGTGGCGGAGCCGGCCGCCCCTGAAAAAAAGCCGGCGGTGTCAAAGAAGCCGGTGTTGCCGGACAACACTCTGAGCGCCAAGGCCCCGGCGCCCAAGGCCGGCCCGGTTGAACCTGAAAATGGGCTCGATGAGGCATTGCGGAAGCTGAGGGACCGCGTGGCGCGGGAGGCGGCGGTCAACGCCGCGGTTTCACGGGTCCGGCGCAAACTTAACAATATAGACATGGCGGCGGACGATGCCACTCCCGGCAGGGTTGAAGGAGACAACGTCTCCCTGAGCCTTCGCCTCTATTACCAAGAGGTATGGGACCGCGTTCACCGCAACTGGGCACTGCCTGCCTCACACGCCGGGAGGCTTGAGGCGGTGGTGGCGGTTCGCATCGCCCGCGACGGCTCCGTGGAGCAGGTCCAGTTGGAAAACCGCTCCGGAAATGATCAGTTCGACCGTTCCGCGCTCAACGCCGTGCGCGCGGCTAATCCGTTGGCACCGCTGCCCGGTGACTACCTGGGCAGGTGGCACGAGATGGGTATCAGGTTTCGCCAATGAGTCTGAGTATGAAAGTGATCCTCGGAGCGGCGCTGCTGCTGTTGGCTCTCACCTTGGCGCGTACGCCGGCTGAAGCCAAGGTGTATATCGACATCAATTCTCCCGGCTCCCACGTCGTGCCGATCGCCGTACCGGAGTTCCGCCTGGTGGGGCCCGCCCCCAGAGGCGTGGGCGCCGAGGGGGCCGACATCCTCGGGGCGGACCTGCTATACAGCGGCCTCTTCAGTCTCGTCCCCAGAACCGCCTATCTCGACCCGGCGGTGCAGGAAGGGCTGACGTCCCCCAACATAGACTTCCGGCGCTGGAACCTCTTCGGGGCCCATCTGCTGGTTACCGGTGGGGTATCGAGCAAGCAAAATCAATTGCGGCTTGAATTGCGGCTCTTCGACGTGTTAGAGGGCAAGATGATCATTGGCAGGGCCTATAACGGACGGCGGGACCAGGTCCGCGAAATGATGCACCGTTTTGCGAGCGAGATCGTCCGGGCCATTGCCGGGGTGGAACCCGTGTTCGATACACGCATCGCCTTCGTCTCCGATGCCAGCGGGCATAAGGAAGTCTATACCATGGATTTTGACGGCTACGGCGCCGCGCCCCTTACCCACATCAAGTCCATCGCCCTGTCGCCCTCCTGGCGGACGGACGGCTCGGAGATTACTTTCATCTCTTACCGCTCCGGACGCCCGGAGCTCTACTGCGCCGGGGCGGGAGGCAACCACCTGCGGCTCTTCCACGGCTCCTCGGGGCTGAGCATGAGCCCCTGCTGGTCTCCTGACGGCAAGACGGTGGCCGCGGCCCTCAGCTTCGGCGGCAACACCGACATCTGCCTGCTTGACGTTTCGGGGAATGTGCTCCGCCGCCTGACCGAAAACGTCGCCACGGATATCGAACCAAGCTGGTCCCCGGACGGCAAGCAGCTGGTCTTCTGCTCCTCGCGGGGCGGGAGCCCCCAGATCTACACCATAGACGTCGCCAGCGGCGAGGTTCGCCGGCTGACCTTCTCCGGCAGTTACAACAGCTCACCGGCGTGGTCGCCGCGAGGAAACCGCATAGCCTTCACCGGACGCACGGACGGCCACTTTCACATTTTTACCATGACCCCTGACGGAGGGGATGTCCGCCAGTTAACCTCGGGGTCGGGAAGCAATGAATCCCCAAGCTGGTCACCCGATGGGCTGCTACTCACCTTCAGCTCCACTCGCGAGGGCAAGCCGCGTATCTACGTCATGAATGCCGACGGAAGCAATCAGCGGGCCATAGGGTCCGCATCAGGACGCCAGACCGAGCCCGCCTGGTCAGGAAGACTGAATGCAAGCAACTAGAACCACCCAATCTAATGAAGGAGGATGAGTGTAATGACCCACAAACTGCTGCTGCCCCCAGCACTTCTGCTTCTCGCCCTGAGTTTTTTGGGCTGTGCCAAGACCGTTGCCACGCCACCAGGACCCGATCTCTCTTCGGGGTCACCCCCTGGCGCAACTTCGTCGCCCACCGCCTCCGCCGCGCGCCAGCCGGGCCAGGTCGTCGATGGCACGGATGAAGAGGCGGCCACCCCGCGCCCCGCGCCGTCCACCGAGGGCAAAACGCCCCAAGAGAGCGCAAGGAAGGCAAGCCCCAGGGAGTGCTTCGAGAACGATGACATCTACTTCGATTTCGATATGTGCGAACTCTCACCCGCTTCCAGTCAGATGCTGGATGCCAAGAGCAAGTTCCTGCGAGCCAATCCCAAGCTCCGGGTTCTCATCGAAGGTAACACCGACGATCGTGGCACCAACGAGTATAACCTGGCCTTGGGCGAGCGACGCGCCTATGCCGCCAGAAAATACCTGATTGACGCCGGCATCGCCGCCGCCCGCATAGATACCGTAAGCTACGGCGAGGAGCGCCCCGTCAACCCCGAACAGACCGAAGAGGCCTGGTCCAAAAACCGGCGCGATCACTTTACCATTAACGACTAGCGGTTGAACCCCCCCCCGGGCCGGCCCCAGCCAACGGGGCCGGCCCCGGTCTTCCAGACAGGAGGTAGCCTCCCTTGCTGATGCGCATGAAGATACTGCTCCTCTGCGCCGTCTTGTCCACGGGCATTCTCGGCTGCGCCCTGCTCCGGACGGACATCCCGGCCATGGAGAGCAATGTAAATGCCCACACGGCCAGCATCAATCAACTGCGTGGCGACGTCGAGCAGCTTCAGCACAAGCTCGACACCGTCGTCACCAGCCAGCAGGAGCTGAATCAGAACGCCCAGGCCCGGTTGGGAGCCGAGATGGACAAGCTGCAAAACCGCATCGATGAGATCTCCGGCAATATCGAGGAAGACCGGCACTTCCTGACGGAGACGGGCGCGCGCCTCGACCGGCTGATGGCTCTCGAACAGAGACTGGCCGCGCTGGAAGAATCAAGCAAACAGGTGCAGGCCCGGCTGGAGGCGGCGGGCACTGGTCCTGACCAGCTCTACGAACAGGCCGTGGACCTGGTCAAGAAAGGCCAGGCCGATGCCGGGCGAACCAAGCTGGTCGAGTTCATAAAGAAGTACCCCGACAGTGAGCTTATCTCCAACGCCCGGTTCTGGCTTGGCGAGACGTCATACGACACCGCCAACTTCGAGCAGGCCATCGTGGAGTATCAGGAGGTCGTGGAGCACTACCCCAATTCCGACAAGGTCCCTGGGGCGCTTCTAAAGCAGGCCATGGCCTTCGCCAGGATGGGCAGCGCCGAAAACGCCAGGCTGGTGCTGCAGAAGCTGATCGACAAGTACCCGACCAGCAGCCAGGCCGAGGCGGCCCGCAAGGAGCTGGCCTCCGCCAAGGCGGCCGAGGGGAAAGCGGCGCCGGAGACCAAGAAACCCGCCAAGAAGCACTAGTTACTCAATATGGTTTCTGCTTCGGACTGTTTCCGTTCGTGCTGAACAGAGCACGAACGGAAACGCATCATAGTTCCAAGGCTGTGTTCGCCATACCTCGGCAAGAAACAGGCTGTTCAGGAATTACGGGGCTGCCGGCCGAGGGATCTCGCCCTGAAACAGAGCCCCCCGATTCCGGCTCCAAGCAGAAGAATGCCATGAGGCACGGGAACGGTTGGTGCTCCCTCGACGGTCACCATCGTTCCGGTGGCATGGATCTCGTTGGCGTACACCGAGCGCCAGCCCAGTTCGGTGGTCAGGGTCGGATATTCCCACTCTTCCATAAACAAGTAGTAATCCAGGGCGGCAGGCCCCACGATGTCGCCGGCGGTAAGGGGTATGGTCATCAGGAGCAGGCCGTGCTCATCGACATGTATGTCGTCGCCGTAGCTCGAGGGATCCATGTCCCAGAACAGGGCGCTGAGATGGGCGGCACCATCTCCGTCCCACCCCGCCGACGAGAAGCCGCCCCAGGCTGCGTTGTCGAAGCCCAGCGTGGGCGAGGCTCCCGCCCTGGGGAGCAGGTGCGGGGAGTCCCAAACGACCTCGAACTCCGCCTGGGTCAGACTCAGGGCGCCGGAGGAGTCCTGGCCCGGATGGAGCCAGACCTGAAGGTCGAAGTTCTCTTGGGGAAGCAGCGTCAGTTTGGAGGGCACGAGAGTCAGATCCGCGATCGAGGCCGCGGAGGACAGGGCCGGCGTGAAGACGGCGACAACCAGAAGAGCCAGAACAAACTGAAATACTGAGCGAGTCATCCCTTACTTTCCTCCCATCTTTCGTGTCCGTCGGTAGGCTACCCAACGCGGGCGTCTGGTGTCGAGCGAAATATGTCCTTGGAGTTGTTCGGAAAAATTGACCGGGAATGACGCGGATAACGACTGGAAGGGACAGGATTGCGCGTAAAGCGATAGTCTTCCGTTTACCCTTGGCCGGCTTTCAAGTAATGGGCATGTCCATGCAAATAACGCGGTTGCCGGGGTGGGGTGGCGGGGACAACGCCCACAATCCGGACACACCATGGCGACAACGCAACCGCACCCATGTGGCGAAGTGCTTGCCACGGGGCTTGCGGGGGATATAATACCTGGCAATTCCAGGAGGTAGACAAAGTGGCGGAGGCCCGGCCCCTGGCCGACGTGCAAAGTACCGCGGACAATCGCGATCTGGAGATAGACAAGGTTGGGGTGAAGAACGTCCGTTACCCTATCGTGGTGCTGGACAAGATCGCCGGCACCCAACAGACCGTGGCCTCCATCAGCATGTTCGTCGATCTGCCCCGGCAGTTCCGTGGCACCCACATGAGCCGGTTCGTGGAGATACTCAACGAGTTCCGGGGCAGAATCGGCATCCGGGACGTGGCCCGGATTCTGGAGGAAATGAAGCGCAGGCTGGAGGCCACCAGCGCCCACCTCGAGGTGAGCTTCCCCTATTTCATCGAAAAGAAGGCCCCGGTCTCGGGGGCCTCGGGCCTGATGGAATACGAATGCGCCATCCTCGCGGAGCTCAAGGACCAGCAGCCCGACATCGTGGTGGAGGTCAGCGTGCCGATCACCACGCTGTGCCCTTGCTCCAGGGAGATAGCCGACTTCGGCGCCCACAACCAGCGCGCCCGGGTCAAGGTGCGCTTCCGCTTCAATCGTTTCGTCTGGATCGAGGACATCATCACCCTGGTGGAGCAGTGCGCCTCGAGCGAGGTGTACTCCGTGCTGAAGCGGGAAGACGAAAAATACGTCACCGAACGAGCCTATCACAACCCGGCCTTCGTCGAGGACGTGGTCCGTTCCGCCGCCCAGCGGCTGGCCGGAACCCCCGGCGTCACCTGGTACTCGGTCGAGGCAGAGGCCTTCGAGAGTATACATAACCACTCGGCCTACGCCTTTATTGATGGCGGCCGGGTTGCCTGAGCCGGCGCCTTCTCAGGCGTCCCGGTTGCCGACGACCTTTGCAGGCGCCGGAGTCTGGCTGGTGGCCCTGCCACCCGCCAGACTCCAGGTCGTGTTGACGGTGCGGGCCAGGAAGTCGCGGTCGTGGGAGATAATGACGTAGGAGAGGCCGGGCGCGCCAAGGATCTTGACCAAGCGGTCGGTGGTTGCCTCGTCCAGCCCGGCGGTGGGCTCATCGAGCAGGAGCATCCTTGGCTTCATGGCCAGCACGGCGGCCAGGGACACCAGTCGCTTTTCCCCGCCCGAAAGCTTGAAGGTGGTTCGCTGCTCGAAACCTTCAAGTCCCAGGAGTTTCAGGGTATCGGCCACGATGCGCCGGGCCTCGGAGCGGCTGGCGCCGAGGTTGAGCGGCCCGAAGGCCACGTCTTCGGCCACGGTGGGGCAGAAGAGCTGGTCATCAGGGTCCTGAAAGAGCAGACCGAGCTGGGAACGCACCTTGCGAAAATCCTCCTCGCCCTGGGGTTTTAGGCCGAATACCTCCACGTGGCCCGATTCGGGTGTCAGTAACCCCATGATGATATGGAACAGCGTCGTCTTGCCGCTGCCGTTGGCCCCGACCAGACCGGCCCGCTCCCCCTCGGTGAAGGAGACGTCCAGCCCCTCGAAGAGTCTCTTACTGCCCGGTCCGTAACCGAAGGTAATGTTGCAGAGCCGGACTATGCCCATAGGCCCCACATGGCGAGGCCTGCCGTGGCGGCGCCCAGACAGGCGGCCGCGGCCATGTCGGCCGGTCGCAGCTCGAAATGCTCCAGCAGCCAGAAGGTGCCGTTGGAAAAACCCCGGCAGAGCATGGCCTGGTGGACCCGCTGAGAACGCGTGAAGCTCCGCAGCAGCAGCATGCCCACCAGGTAGGCATAAGCGCGGTAGGTGTGCAAGTTGGTCCGGGGGCGGAAGCAGCGAATCTTCATGGCGGAGGTCAGGCGAAAATACTCGGCGTGCAGAACGTGGACGTATCTCCAGGTAAAGAAGGTCAGGTGTACCAGCTTGGCGGGCACCCAGAGGTGGTTCAGGGCGTGGGCCAGGGTCATCACCGAGGAGGTTGCCAGCAGGGCCAGCAGGGCCAGAACGACGGCGTTGGACTTGAGCGCGACAAGCGTGGCATGACCCAGCCCTTTGGCCGAGGCCGCCAGCGGCCCCACGCGGAGCAAAACCTCGCCCTTGGTGGTGAAGGGCAAGGTAAGCAGGAGGGACAGGGAAAAAAGGTTGAGAAAAGCCAGCCGCCGGGCCACTTGGCGCAGGGGCAGCCTCGCGGCGGCGGCCATGAGCACGGAGGCGGCCAGGGCGGCCAGCAGCGGGGCAGGGCGGTCTAGGGCGACCACCACCACGGAGTAGGCCATGGCGGCCAGGAGCTTTACCCGAGGGTCCAGGCGGTGCGCGAAGGAGGTGCCGCCGGAGAAGTCTTCCGTTAGCATCAGCCTTTGGTGGTTTTTTCTGGCCGGCGGCCACTGAGCCAGGCCGCCACTCCGGCCAGCCCGAAGATGTAGCCGATGCCCGCCACTACATCCGAGAAGCGGACGCGGTCTTCCCCCAGCCCTGCCACCATTCTGGTCAGCGGGGCCAGCCGCTCGTCGAGGGCCTCGGCGGTGGCGGTCCGCACCACGGCCCGCAGTTGGGCCTCGTCGATCAGCCGCATGTTCTCCGCCTGGGTGGGCCTGGCCTTCGGCTGGGCCGCCGGGGTCGGGGAGGCAGTGGCGGCCCGGTGTTTTTTAAGGGGCTGAGTCGGGGCGGCGGGCTGCCTGGCCGGGGAGTCTGATGTCGGCGGCAGCTCCGAGGCGGGCAGGAGGAACTCCCCCCTGTGGCCCATGCTGGCCGAGAGCACCAGCCGGAGGTCAACGCGGGCGGGGAGGGGAAAGGAAAACTCCCCGGAGGCGTCGGTGCGGCCCGAGAGCAGCTTTTTTTCGCCCGTGGGGCCGAAGACGTCCAGGGTGGAGTCCACCACCGGTTTGCCGTCGTTGAAGTAGGCCTGGACGTGGACCCGCGAGCCCTCGGCGTAGGCGAAGACGTTGACTTTGTGGGCCAGGGCCGGTGAGGCCCCCCAAAACCCCCCTAACAGACAGGCCAGGCAGAGCCTAGCGCGCCACGGCGCGTAGCGCACGGGCCACCTCCAACACTTCCGGGCTAACTTTCCTCAAGAAACCCACGCACATGGCCGAGAGCAACCCCTCGGCCAGCGCCACCGGCAGGTGGGCGGCCAGAATCAGCCCGGCGGCCGCGCCGAAGGATTCTCCGGTGCATATCAGGGCGGTGGCCACCATGATCCCGCTGAGAACTATGGCCAGGGATCCGCAGGCGAACCCCGAGGCCAGGGCCAGGGCATCGTTCCGGCCCCTGACTGGCCGCCCGAAGGCCAGACCGCAGACCACGGCGGGCAAGGCCATGTTCAGGGTGTTGATTCCGAGGGACGTCAGGCCGCCGAACTGGAACAGCAGGGCCTGCAGGGCCAGGGCGACCAGTATGGCCGGAAAGGCCGCCCAGCCGAGCACCAGGCCCACCAGGCCGTTCAGGACCAGATGAACACTGGCCACCCCAATGGGGACATGAATGAGCGAGGCCACGAAGAAGCCCGCGGACATTATGGCCACCTGCGGAATCCGGTCGTAATCTATTCGCCGCAGACCCACGGCCACGCCCGCCGCCGTCGCCACCGCCCCGGCGGCGAGCACGGGGGCGGACAGAACACCTTCGGAAATATGCATATTATGTCCGGCCTACTTCATGTCTTGGGTGTGCAACCAGAGCACGGCCCCGAGCTCCACGGGGTAAACCTTCCCCTCGTGCTCCAGCTTGGTGCCGTCTTCGTTCAGGGCCGCGAAACCCCACCAGCCGGCCCGGGGCAGGGCATAGGAGAACACCCCCTGGCTGTCGGTCTTGACCACCTGGGTGATGAAGGGGTCCGCCGGAGGCCGCACCTTGCCTCCCTGATTGTAGTACTCAACCTCCACCGTGCAGCCGGGCACCGGTTTGCCGTTCAGCTTTACCATGCCCTGAAAGAGGTTGCCCGTCCATAGCCCGTAGGGTCTGGTAAAGGGGATGATCTCGGTCTTCAGGCCAAGCTCGGCGTCCCAGCCGGCCTCCAGGCCGAGGGCGTCCACCACCGTCTTGGTATAGTGGACGATGTAGCATTCCTCCGCGGGTTCCCAGTAGGGCGTGGGTTCCATGAAGAAGACGTAGTCACCGGGTCGCTTTATCTTATACTCCGC
Source organism: Pseudomonadota bacterium (assembly GCA_043799175.1). Lineage (GTDB taxonomy): Bacteria > Desulfobacterota > JAZDOA01 > JAZDOA01 > JAZDOA01 > JAZDOA01. The sequence continues at coordinate 22,670 of JAZDOA010000211.1, forward strand.
CCGCCACGCGGAGGCCCCACCGGCTTTGGTCTCCTTGAGGCCTGGAAGCAGGTCCTGCCTCTGGCCGCCCACCAGCACCCCAAAACCCTTCGGCCGGGCCATGTCCATGGAGTGGCCCTCCATGGGGTGGATGAACCTGAGGTCCAGGGTCACGGTCTTGTCGTCGGCCTGGGAGACGATGTCTCGCGAGGGGATGATTATGCCGAAGTGTGCCGCCGCGGGGGCGGCCGTCAGGGCGAAACCCAGCGCGGCGACCAGCGTCGCCCAAGTAAATAACCTTCCCATTGTCAACTCTCCTAAGTGTGCTAAAACACCGCCTCGGTCCGCAGGCCGAGCACGAAGAGGCCGTCACGCGCCCCGCCGGGGTTCACCACGTACTGCACGTCCGGGCTGACCGAGAAGTTGGGCGTCAGCTGAACGCTGTAGTAGGCCTCGACCCAGTGCTCCACGGATTTCAGCCCGGCGTTGGCACAGCAGTAGTCGTCGCTGAGGATACCGGCGGCGTAGCCGATACCCAGGACGTCAGCGGGCCGCGCGGGTATGAGGCCGAGGGCCGACAGCCCGGCGCTGACCACATACTCCAGTTCCTGGCACTTTTCATCCTGTTTGCCGAAGCGCAGGAACAGGCCCAGGTTTTCGGTCAGGGCTTGGTCGAAGCTGCCTCCCAGACCCCAGGGGGTGTTTGCCCGCGCGCGGCCGCGGAAGGTCGGAAAGTTTTCTCTGTTGTTGTTGTGCCAGATGTAGAGGCGGTAGTTACCCTCGCGGCCCAGGAACATGGTCTTGAGGTCGGCTTCCACGATGGCGAAGGGTTTGTCGAACTCGTTCTCGAAGCCGACGACCTCGTTTTCGGTGGTGTCAACCGCTTGAGTGGAGAAGCCACCGGCGCTGAGGTCGAGCCACGGTGTTGGGGATGCGGTCAGGCGGATGCCGGGGCCGTAAAAGTCGGCATCGCCGCCCCAGGCTATGCCGGGGTTGTTGACAAACACCCAGGCCAAAAACTGGGAGTGCTGGTCGTTGGCGTAGGCGTTGCCGTCAAAATAGAGGGTCGGGTCAAGGATGCCCACGGACACGACCGCCTTGCCGCCCAGCAGGGCATGCTCGTACCAGGCCTCCACCAGGTGTGGTATGTCGCTGTTGAACTCCAGGTCGTTGTTGGGGATGCCCAGGGCGGTGGTATTAAAGAGGGATTCTCCCCCGATGGAGCGGGCGGCGCTGACTCCGCTGCCTCTGCACATGTCAAAATGTAGGGCGATGGTGCTTGCCTCGGTGGGTTTGGCGGTCACGAAGAGGTCGGCCGAGACGTTGGCCCCGGCCTTGTCGCCTGCCTCGTTGCCGACGGTCCCCTGGCCGATCACGGTGATACCCCCCGAGGCATCGATACTCTTGAGGATACCGCCCGTGTCGCCGCCTTCCGGCGCCCGGCAGGCTTCCAGCTTCTCCAGCCTGGCCTTGAGGGCCTCGATCTCGGTGTCTTCGGTGGCCTGGGCCAGGCCCCCGACCATGACGCAGATCATGACACCAAGCGTAAGGAAGAATGCCGTTGCGGCGGTAGGTTTCCTCATTACTCATCCCTCCAGGATGCAATCCGCTCCAGCCGGTTCAAATATTGGGCCAATTTCCACTCGGCAACGAAAAAAGGCCCGCCTCCGCCTCCGGGGTTTATTCGGCGGCGGTGGGGGCCTTCAGGCCGTGAGGCTCCAGAAAAAAAACAAAGGCCACGAGCAAAAAAGCACCCGTTCTGAGTGCCAGAGCCTTCGTGGCCAGGAAATATAACGCTAAGGCAAAACCAATTAAACGGCGGAGGGCTTCTTGCCCCACCGCTTCCGCTGAAGTTGTCTACCTCAGGTCGGCCAGAGACGTCAACTGAATTTTCAGATCACCTGCCCCGGCTTGACAGTGAAGTTCTTGGGAATGATGACGATCCCGTCGCGTATATAATAGTTGGGGCCGTCTTCGTGGCTGCGCCCCTGGGTGTTGACGATCTTGGCCCCGGCGCCGATCCGGGCGTTCTTGTCAATGATGGCCCGCTCGATCACCGCCTGCTCTCCGATGCCGATGGGTACCTCGGCGCGGCCGAAGTCGGCCAGTTCGCATTCGTAGTAATCGGCGCCCATCAGCACTGATTCCCGGATGGAGGTCCCCTGCCCGATGATGCTGCGTACCCCGATCACGGACTCGACAATGGAGGCCGCTTCTATCAGGCAGCCCTCGGCAATGATGGAGCCGGAGACCTCGGCGGCAACGCGCGAGGGCGGCAGGAAGCGGGGCCTGGTATATATCGGCAGCCGAGCGTCATGGAAGCTGAAGGGGGCGTCCTTGCGCGTCATGGCGACGTTGGCCCGGTAGAAGTTGGAGATGGTGCCGATGTCTTCCCAGTAGCCCTCGAAGATGTACCCGCGGACGCGGGCCTGGCGGATCGCGGCGGGGATGAGGTGGCGGCCGAAGTCTATGTTGGCCCGGTCGGCCAGCAGCTCCAGCAGGGGCTCCTTGCGAAAGACATATATGCCCATTGATCCCAGGAGCCGCCGTCCCTGGGAGACTGCCTCGGGGCCGAGCTGCTCCGGGTCGGCCTCGAGACCGGCCAGCAGCCGGGAATCTTCGGACTTTTCGTGAAACTCCCGGATCCAGCCGTCCCGGTCCATCTTCAGTATGCCGAAGGCCGCGGCCTTGTCGGGGTGCATGGGCAGGACCGCAATGGTTACGTCAGCCTGTCGTTCGCGATGCACGGCGATGAAGCTGCTATAGTCCATGCGGTAGAGCTGGTCGCCCGAGAGCACCAGCACGTCGGTATAGTGGGGTTTGTCTATCCTGCCTCTATGGTGGTAGAGCGCATCGGCCGTGCCCTGGTACCAATCACTGCTTTCCTCGGTCTGTTCCGCGGCCAGTATCTCGATAAAGCTCTTGGAGAACTGGTCAAAGTTGTAGGTGGTGGAAACGTGCTTGTGGAGGGAGTGGCTCTGGAACTGGGTGAGCAGAAATATCTTGCGGAGGCCGGAGTTGATGCAGTTGCTGATGGGTATGTCTATGAGGCGGTACTTTCCGCCCAGGGGTACCGCCGGCTTGGCGCGATAGCGGGTGAGAGGGTAGAGGCGGGTGCCGCGGCCACCGCCAAGGATGAGGGTCAGGACGTTGTCGAGACTGGTCGGGCCGGTCATGGGGCACCTCTGATTGCGCACGTGTTTGTTTGCCATTTTCCATGGCGTCTGGTGGATGTCAAGACCGGCGACGGCCGCGGGATCCGCGATAGCGGAAGGGGGCCAACGCGGCATGCTGGTTGCAATGCCAGAGAGGGGCGGCCTTACCTAGACGGCGCGAGGTCTGAAAGCTGAGGACTTGAGCATGGATATATTCGAGGAATACCTGGCCACCGAGCTTGCCGAGATGGCGAAGGGGAAGCCCAGGGGCGTTTTTGAAGCCGCGTTCATCCTCAGGGAAGCCCTGAAGTATTCGCCCGGAGACCCCGTGCTCATGACCAAGCTGGCGAACGTCATTATGACGAGGTGTCCTTCCTGGGCGGCCTACAGCCTGGCCAAGGAGGCCTACGGGCTGAGCCCCAACCCCAAGGCGCGGCACCTGATATCCCTGGTGGAAGACCCCCCGCTGCCGCGGCAGGTGACCTTCGAGGTCTCCACCGTCTGCAATCTGAGGTGTCCCTTGTGCGAGAATGGCTCGGGGCGGATGACATATCCCAAGAAGTTCATGCCCGTGGAGGAGTTCAAGGTCATTTGGGACAAACTGCGGCCGTCCACCAAGGGGCTGATTCTGGTCGGCATGGGGGAGACGTTTCTCCACCCCGACGTTTACGAGATCCTGCGATACGTCAAGGGGACGCCATATGTTTACATAGACACCAATGGCAACGTGCCCCTGGATTGCGAGGAGATAATAAACAGTGGCATCGATGAATTCACCTTTTCCATCGACGGCGTGACGCAGGAAATGTACGAGCGATACCGCATCGGCGGCAACCTGGAGCGGGCGCTACGGAACGTGAGAGATCTGGTCGAGGCCAAACGGAGGCGCAAGGCGGCCAAGCCCAGCATCGTCTTCAAGTTCGTGGTCTTCAGGCACACTGAGATGTACGTGGAAGAGGCCATGCATCTGGCCCAATCCCTGGGGGCGGATCAGTTCAGGATTGAAGCATGCACCTTCCGGCCCATGTTCGGCCTCGAGTCTTTCAAGAAGTATCTGCCCCTGTCCCCCAACAAGCACCAGCGCATAGCCTATGTCGACTTTGAAAAGAACGAAATCGGGTGTCCGCCGGGGCGCACCTCGAGACACTGCGGCGCGGTCCTGTCGAGCATGATGGTTACGGTGCGGGGCGAGGTCTCTCCCTGTTGCGTGGCCAATCATGAGGTCATGTTCGGCAACCTGGTGCGGAGCAGCCTCGAAGATGTCTGGAGATCGCCGGAGTACGGTCGCTTCCGGCTCCAGGCATTGCGGAACAGATGGGCGCTTCCGGTCTGCAGAGTCTGTTCCACCCAGCAGCATGATCTGGGGAGGTTCTTTGAAGGGACCGCCTTTGCCGAGCCTCCCGAAGAAAAGAGCGAGGGGGGCAGTCGTCATTACGTTAGGGACAACTTCGTGTCCGCTCAGGAATTCGAGGATCTGATGGCAAGCGGCCGCGCCAGGGAGGCGCTCTACTTCAGGTCCATTGAGAAGGTCCGGTTGCCTGAAGGCTACGCCGCCTCAAGCCCCGACCGGCCCGCGGGGCCGTTGGCCGCCGGCCCGGAGGATGCTCCCGCTTCTTCGCTGCCTTGACCAAGCCAGCGGGATGTCATCGAGCCTTTTTCCTCAAGAGCAAAAATATCCCCGACCCCAGCAGCACTATTGTAGCGGGGACCGGGACGAATCCGACGCCGTCCCTGCCACTGCCAGAAACCGTGGCCTCCAGGGAAAGGGGGTAATAGGGATAAGAGTCCCATACTATGGTGGCGGAGCGCCAGTAGTCTTCACCCACGGAGCGAATCGGCTTCTGGGCGTTGTCCCAGGCTATAGGGCCACCCGCGAAGGAAACGGCCGCATCCCCATGTGACAGTTGCAAGAGATGGCCGGGTGTATCCAGAACAAGATCAAGGAGGGTTCCGCCCTCACGGGTAGTTATCCGAGAGCTGAAAGGCGCGATGGGCAAACCCCAATCGGAAGAGGACGCGTCGAACACATATAGAGAATACGGAGAGGCATTGAAGCTCGCGAGGCTCACCATAGTGTCGTAATCGGCGTCGCCATCTATCAGAAGCAGGCAGGGGGAGGAGCATGCCACCCTCGGCGCTAGAATGAGAAGAACCAATAACGCGAACAGCGTGGCTACAGTTTGGCCCCTGGCCATGAGATTCCCTCCGGAAGCCTGTGGGAGCTACGCAGAACCCCTTTTTTCTTCGAGCGATCTTACCGCCAGGATTTTCCATGCGGCAGTGAAGACAATATAGCCTCTACCACCATGTTGTCAAGCGATTTGGTCACGCTCGTGTCCTTGGTCGAGTAGAGTTCCCCGACGTGGTGTAAGACGGGGGTCTTCAAAAAAAGATTCATCGCGAACCGGGCCTTGTTGGACTAGGCCGGGCAATCAGCCTTTCCGCTGGCCGGATGAAGGGGCCGGATTTATTCCCTTGCCATCGGGCGGGGGCGGTCTTATATTGGCGCTCGGCAGCCGGGAGTGCCAATGGTAAACTCCACGCGGGCAGCCGGAACGCACTTCCGCGGGCAGCCAAATACACTTCGATGACGGGGCGATCCCACCTTACAGACGCCGGCCATTATCTGAATAAATGCAATAGAGTGAGGGAGGAAGGTAGCAGAATGATCAGACCGCTGCACGACCGCGTTATTGTTCAGCAGGAAGCGGAGGAAGGGAAGACCAAGGGCGGCATCATCATCCCCGACACGGCCAAGGAACGGCCCCTGATAGGCAGGGTGATTGCCGCGGGGGAGGGTCGCAGGGGAAAAAACGGTTCCTTGCAGCCGTTGGCCGTGAAGGCCGGCGACAATGTTCTCTTCGGTCGCTATGCCGGAACCGAGGTCGAACTCGACGGGCGGAAGTACCTCGTCATGCGGGAAGACGACATCCTTGGCGTAATCGAATAGGAATTTTCTGAGAGGAGAAAAAGGTATGGCAGCGAAAGAGATCAGGTACGGCGCCAAGGCGCGGGAGGCCATCGCGCGCGGGGTCAACGCCCTGGCCGATGCCGTCAAGGTCACGCTTGGCCCCAAGGGCCGCAACGTGGTGCTGGAGAGGTCGTTCGGCTCCCCCAATATCACCAAGGACGGCGTCACCGTCGCCAAGGAAATAGAGCTGGAAGACAAGTTCGAGAACATGGGCGCCCAGATGGTCCGCGAGGTGGCCAGCAAGACATCGGACGTAGCTGGCGACGGCACCACCACGGCCACCATCCTGGCCCAGAGCATCTTTGCCGAAGGCTCCCGCCTGGTGGCGGCCGGCAACAATCCCATGGCCATCAAGCGCGGGCTCGACAAGGCCGTCCGGGCGGTGGTCGAGGAGCTGAAGAAGATCAGCAAGCCCACCAAGGACCAGAAAGAGATAGCCCAGATCGGCACCATCTCCGCCAACAACGACGTGGCCATCGGCAATATCATCGCCGAGGCCATGGCCAAGGTCGGCAAAGAGGGCGTCATCACCGTCGAGGAAGCCAAGGGCATGGAGACCACGCTAGAGGTGGTCGAAGGCATGCAGTTCGACCGTGGCTACATCTCGCCCTATTTCGTCACCGACCCCGACAAGATGCAGGTCAACGTGGCGGACCCGCTCATTCTCATAAACGAGAAGAAGATTTCCAGCATGAAGGACCTGCTGCCGCTGCTCGAACAGGTGGCGCGCATGGGGCGGCCGCTGGTCATCATCGCCGAAGACGTCGAAGGCGAGGCCCTGGCCACCCTGGTGGTGAACAAGCTGCGGGGCACGCTCCAGGTTACCGCCGTCAAGGCCCCCGGGTTCGGAGACCGCCGCAAGGCTATGCTTCAGGACATTGCCACCCTGACCGGCGGCCAGGTCATAAGCGAAGACATCGGTCTGAAGCTGGAGAACGTCTCCGTGAAGGACCTTGGCACCGCCAAGCGGGTCAACAGCGACAAGGACAATACCACTATTATAGACGGCGGCGGTTCCCGTGAGGCCATAGAGGCCAGAGTGAAGCAGATCCGGGCCCAGATCGAGGAGACCACCTCGGACTACGACCGCGAGAAGCTCCAGGAGCGGCTGGCGAAGCTGGTGGGCGGGGTGGCGGTCATCAACGTGGGCGCGGCCACTGAAACCGAAATGAAAGAGAAGAAGGCCCGGGTGGAAGATGCCCTGAACGCGACTCGGGCGGCGGTGGAGGAGGGCGTGGTCCCCGGCGGTGGAGTGGCGCTGCTGCGCTGCCAGCCCGTGCTGGAGCACCTTGGCCTTACCGGTGAAGAGGCCCTTGGCGTGGCCATACTGCGGCGCGCGGTGGAAGAGCCCCTGCGCCAGATTGCCAACAACGCCGGCTTCGAGGGCTCCGTGGTGGTCGAGCACGTCAGGAGCAATGACGGTGCCTCGGGCTTCAACGCCGAAACGGGCGAGTACGAGGATCTGATCCAGGCCGGCATCATAGACCCCACCAAGGTGACCCGTTTCGCGCTTCAGAACGCGGTGTCCGTCGCCTCGCTTCTCATCACCACCGAGGCCATGGTGGCCGAGAAGCCTGAGAGGAAGGAGGCCATGCCGGCCATGCCTTCCGGCGGCATGGGTGGCATGGGCGGTATGGGCGGCATGGGCGGCATGTATTAGCCCGCGCTCGGCTCCTTGCTGAGTTATGAGGCCACTCCCCCCTGGTGGGGGGAGTGGCCTTCGTGGTCTACCAGCCCCAGGGGGAGGGAGATCACCTCTCCCGCAGCCTTCTCCTGTCTCCCACCCGGATGGTAAGCTTTACGGCGTCGAGGTATTCCAGCAACGGAATCATGAACTTGCGCGTCACCCCGAAGAGCTGCTTGAACTCCGGAGCCCCTATGTCTCCGGCCGCCTTCAGGTGTGCGGTCAGCTTCTGCTTGAGGGCCTCCAGCACCTCGGTGTGGTAGTAGATCTCGTCGTTGACCTTGGCCAACCGTCCTTCCTGTACCAGAAGGCGCAGCATGGCCAGAACGCGCTTCTCGTCGCCGTGGGCGGCCGTGCTTTCCTTGAGGGTCGGAGGGGTGAGGCCTCCGGCCCGGCAGGCGACCTCCAGGGCGTCCTTGAGCCGGGTTTCGGTGGCGGAGAGTTCTATGACGTGGCCGCGGGCAGTGACCAGATCGCCCTTTACGGCAACGGCCCCCGAGGATGCGAGGTCAGCCAGCACCCAGGCGATGAGCCTGGGGTCCAGCCCGGCGTCCGTCCGTCCCTTGAGGGCCTCCTTGGGCGCGCCCGGTCGCAGCGGGTTTTCGGCATGATAGCGATTCAGGTGGGCCAGCACCGCCTCCTTGATCCCGGCCACGACCTCGGGGGCGGCGTACCTGCCCGCCTCGAACTCGACCAGCCTCCCCTCGGCCGCCAGCCCGGAGGCAATGGCCGTCAGGGCCGCGCGAGGGACGGCCGTGAGTATTTCCATCTCCCGCAGCCCGATGCCCGCCTGACCGCGCTCCTCGGCATGGAGGACGACGGTTATGGCATCGTCGGCCCCGCGCAGGGCCTTGAGTCTGGCGAGGGAGGCCGTTCGGGCGCGGCGCAGCTTGTGCGGCAGGGGGTTGAGTATCTCCCCTCCGCCGACGGTGCGCACCGGGGAGTAACTGCGTACCACGAAGCGGTCGCCCTTCAGGGCCGCCACCGGGGAATCGAGGCGGAGCTGAACGAAGCCGCTTTGCCCCGGTTGCAGGCTTTCGTCCTCGAGGGGTATCACCCGCGCCAGTACTTCAGCCGTGCCGAGGTGGAGACGTACCCGGTCCCGCGGCTTGAGTGCCCTGGGGGCGGCGGGAAGATAGGCCAGGAAGGCATTCAGCATGTAAGTATTTTCCAGGGCGCCCGCGGTGGCGGCCACCTCCCCGCGGTTGATGGTCTGTTTGTCCACGCCCTGAAGGTTGGCCGCGGCGCGCTGGCCGGCCAGGGCCGTCTCCACGGCTCGATTGTGGACCTGTAGTCCGCGGACCTTGCACCTCATGCCGCTCGGGTAGATGCTTACCTGTTCGCCCACGCGAAGGTGGCCCGATATGGCCGTCCCGGTGACCACGGTGCCAAAACCCTTCATGGTGAAGACGCGGTCTATCGGCAGGCGGAAGATGCCTTCGTGCGAGCGTTGCCGGGTCTGGGCGGCCAGCCTCTCCATCTCGGCCGCGAGGTCGGCGATGCCCTGGCCGGTCGTCGCCGAGGCGGGAATGATCGCCGCCCCGGCCAGGAAGGTGCCCGAAAGACAGCCCGCTACGTCGTCCTGGACCATTGCCAGCCAGTCCTGGTCCACCAGGTCAGCCTTGTTGAGGGCCACCAGCCCGCGCTGGATACCCAGAAGGTGGCAGATTTCGAGGTGCTCACGGGTCTGGGGCATTATTCCTTCATCGGCGGCGACGACCAGCATGACCATGTCTATGCCCATGGCCCCCGCCACCATCTGCCGGACGAACCTTTCGTGACCCGGCACGTCAACGATGCCGATTACCTGGCCGCTGGGCAGAGAGAGGGGGGCGAAGCCGAGTTCGATGGTTATGCCCCGGCGCCTTTCTTCCTTGAGCCGGTCGCAATCCACCCCCGTAAGGGCGCGCACCAGGGCGGTCTTGCCGTGGTCTATGTGGCCCGCGGTGCCGAGAATCAACTGCTTCATGCCGGAAGTCTCCCCCCAGAGGTGTCCCTCATTGACAACCTTGCCGCGCCTGCTGGTTCAGTGCGACCGACGACTACAGAGATAGCAGATAAGCGAACCGGGGACAACGCGGGGGGATCGGTGGTGAATCTCCGGGTAAGAATGCAGGTCGTCTGGGCGCCGATAGCCGGTGCGAATGCCGCGTCCTCGGGCCTCACCGACCCACTCAACGTAGCGGA
>JAZDOA010000212.1:0-2368 GCA_043799175.1 Pseudomonadota bacterium
TGCTAAACACGGTGGGGAAAGTGGTCCGCCACGCCCGGGAGACGCTCTTGAGGCTGTGTGCGGAAGTGGCAAGGGTACTCTATGCCGCTTCAAGAGTGCGAATCCATCTGGCCCCGGCACCCTTAGCCGGAGATTGAGGCCCGATCCCTGCCCGTTGACAATCGCCAAAAGGTTTGCTACGGCGGCCGCTTCCATGCTAACGTTAAACCGTTAGGCACGTTTTGCCAACCTTTGTGGGGGCTCGCGTTGGCCTGAAGATGGAGGAACATAGTTGAAGGGCAAGATCAGGAACATCGTATTGCTGGAGCCAAAGGCCTCCGCAAACCACATATTCAGCCGTATCATCATTCCGCGTCTGGGCAATCCCATTCTGGGCACCATGCTGGCCCAGCGCGGCTACAACGTCCGTGTCATCGCGGAAGAAGTCACCCCCATCAGGCTCGAGGAGGTTCTGCGGGCCGATTTGGTCTGCATCTCCTCCATAACGTCAACCGCCCCCAATGCTTACATTTGGGCCGACAAAGTCCGGGCGGCGGGCAAGCTGGTCGTCATGGGTGGGGTGCATCCTACCTTTGTGCCCAACGAAGCGCTCCTCCATGCCGACTATGTCGTCCGCGGCGAGGGTGAGGGCGCCCTCATGGAGCTGGTGGAGGCCCTCGACGAAGGCGGTAGCGTATCGCACATCGCCAACCTCTCTTATCTTGATCACGGCGAGCCACGCCACAACCCCTTGCGCCCTCTGCTGTGCGATCTGGACAGCGTTCCCATGCCGGACTACAGCCTGCTGGCCGGTTGGCCCAGGAAGACCAGGGTCTTGCCTGTCTCGACCTCTCGCGGCTGCCCCTACAACTGTGCCTTCTGCTCCGTGGTGCCCATGTTCGGCAGGCAATACCGGTTTACTTCCATCGACCGCACGATGGAAGAGATTCGTTTGGGTATGCGTCGGTCGAAGCATATTTTTTTCGTCGATGACAACTTTACGGCCAACCCCGCTCGCACCAAGCAGATTCTGGAGCAGTCTCTGAGCGAAGGGCTGAAGCTCAACTGGAGCGCGCAGGTCCGTGCTGAAATTGCCCGTGATTCAGAGCTATTGAAACTGATGCGGCGCAGTAACTGCTTCACGGTCTTTGTAGGCTTCGAGTCGATCAACCCCCGCACCCTGAAGCTCTACAACAAGCGGCAGTCTCTGGATGACATTCGCGAAGCCATGGCCAACTTCCGGGCCAACGGCATCAACGTCCACGGCATGTTCGTCTTCGGCGCCGATGAAGACGGCCCCGAGACCATTCGCGAGACGGTCAACTTCGCCCGTGAGGCGGGCATCGCCTCGGTGCAGTTTCTCATCCTTACCCCACTGCCCGGAACCCGCATGTACGACCAGATCGAGGCCGAGGGTCGCATCACCGACCGCGACTGGAGCCATTACGACGCTCACCATACCGTCTACATGCCCAAAAGAATGACGCCCTACGAGCTACAGAACGAGACCTTCAAGGCCATGAACCGCTTCTACTCCTGGCCGGCCATAGGCAAGTCCGTGCTCACCGGCAACGTTTACTATGCCTACATCGGCCTCTACGGCAAGCGGTCTCTGAGCTGCGCCAAGCGCACTCAGAGCGACTATCTGTCCGAGCTGAAGGACTCCCTCAACGTGCGGGTGGAGCAGCTCAAGCGGGCGCTGGGCCTGGATGGCCGGCATGTCAGCAGCGTGGCCGTGCCGGCGGTGGTTTCTGAGACGGCGGCGAAGGACGAAGAGCGGGACGAAGAGCGGAGCAAGCTCGATTTCTTCCTGAGCTTCCTGCGCAACCTGGGGATCAAGCTCGTCCTTACCGCCTCGGGGGGCAAGCAGCAGGACCCCTCCGAGAAGGTGGAACTAGTCCTGATCCCGGCGCGGGAAGTGGCGGCGCAGCAGCCGGCCACCGACAGGGCGCGGGCCTCGCTCCGGAAGCTCCTGGTGGATCTGCGGAGCGTCGATTTCTATACCACCTGCATGGAGGTCGGCTTGGTACTCGGCCGCAAGGCGGCTGAGATTAAGGACGCCTACCGGGCCGCGACCGACGAAAGCAAGGCGCGGGTGTAGCGGAGGGCGGCACGCGCGGAGGGCGAGCTTTCGTTGGCGCCCGCGGCAGTTGGCCCGGACAGATTGCCCAGGCAAGACATCACCTGGCACCCAAAGGCTGTCGGCCTTGACAGCAACGCGACCCGTGGAGTAGAATTATTGGTCTGTCTGCGCCCGTAGCTCAGTGGATAGAGCGTCGGACTACGAATCCGCAGGTCGGGTGTTCAAATCACCTCGGGCGCGCCAAATAAATCAAGGGCTTAGCCGATGCGGGCTAGGCCTTTTTTATGGCGCGGGGAAGTTTTAGGG
>JAZDOA010000002.1:0-5186 GCA_043799175.1 Pseudomonadota bacterium
TACGAGGTGGCCAAGGAGCAGTATGGCGAGCAGGTGGGCTACTACCGCGACATGGCTACCCGCTACGGGTTCAATCCTGACAACATCGTGAGGCTGGGCGGCAAGGGCGTCAATAAGCCTGGGGACAATGGGGGCGGAGGAGCGAAGAACAAGGTATGGCCGGTTCTTTATAACGGCAAGACCTACAACATCCCCAACGACGGCAAAGCCTACTCCACCCCAGACGGCACCCAATGGCGCTACGACCCTGACACCGGCGAACTCCAGCGGAAAGCCCCGGCCAAAAGGAGGCGCTAATGGCCTGGGAAACGGTGTCCAAGGACAAGCAAGCCCGAAAGAGAAATGACGGCTGGGAGTCCGTAGCCAGAGAGACTGGCGACGGAGAGCAGGAAGAGGGGTGGGTTGCCTGGGGGGCTAAAAACATCCTTCGCCCCGTGCTGGAGGCGGGCGGCGCAGCAGTCGGCGGGTTTGTGGGCGGCGCGGCGGCCACTGTCCCGACCTCGGGGATACCGACCCCGCTCACGGTGGCTGGGGCGGTCACGGGGGCCGGGCTCGGCTACTCGATGGGCAAGCAGGCCGCAGACCTCGTGGAAGAGGGGCTTGGGGTAAAAAAGCCCGAACGTGCAGGCCAGAGAGTCCGCAGGGCCGCAGAAGACGTGGCTACCGGCGCGACCCTCGAAATGGGCGGGCAGGCAGCCGGGAAGGTTGTAGGCGCTGGCCTTCAATATGCGGGGCGCAAGCTCGGCGCAATAGGCGTGACGGGCAGGGGCGCAGCGAAAAGGGCGGGGGAGACTCTGAGGCGCACTACCTCCCCCGGCAGCAAATACGTCAAGAACCTCGGAGAGGCCCAGGCGCTTGAGGACGAAATCGGGGGCGGGCTCAAGTTTACCCGCGGACAGGCAACGGGAGACCCCCAGGTTATCTCGGCGGAGCGGGCTAGGCTCAGGTCTCCGGGGCCACAGGGGGCAGAGGCCACGGAGCAGTTCGCCACGGGCCAGCAGGCCATCAGGGGATACGGCGAGCGCAATCTCGGGGGCGGTAAGCCCAGCGCCTTTGTCCGGGGTGTCAGTAGGGCTCAGGAGTCCCTTGTCAATGCCACGGCAGCGGCGCAGCGGGACGTGGACGCCCTGGTAGCCTCGAAGTCGGCTGGTCTGTCTCCGGTGGAGGCTGGCGAGCAGTTGGCCTCACGCGCCTCAGCGGCCAAGGCGGCGGCAAGACTCAGGGCCGGTCAACTCTATGATGCGGTTCCGAACGCGGAGATTGAGTCGCCCCGGCTCCTTGAGGCCGTCAAGCAGGTCTCCGCAGACTTCGACCCCGCAGTAGAGAAAGCCACGTCCTATCCTATGAAGCTCGTCCAGGGCATCCGGGCCAAGATAGTAGGGAAGGCGGCTCAGGGGCCGACTCTGTATGACGCAGCGGGCAAGCCTATCTCCCGGGGCGGCGGGGAAGAACTAAGGCCCATATCGTTTGACGACCTCCGCAAACTCCGCTCGACCATCCTATCAGAGCTTCGGGCGGCCAAGTCTGGCTTGAACCCGAACGCTCAACTGGCCCGTCGGCTGAACATGCTCAGAGACGCCGTAGAGGACACGATAGAGCAGGCGGGGAACCTGCCCGGTGAGGCGGGGAAGGCATACCGAGAGGCCTCGGCTTTCTACCGCGACAACTATGTCGAGCCCTTCAAGCGCGGCACGGTGGCTCAGATTCTCTCCAGGGACGCCACGGGCGCGGCCAGGGTCCGTAACGCCCAGGTGGCGGCCAAGTTCCTCCAGCCGGGGGGGCTTGGGCAAGAGGTGGCCGAGGACTTCTTTCGGGCCGTGGGTGACGACGCCTTGGCGCAGAAGGCCGTCCGTGACCTAGTGGACCATGAGGCCCTAGCCAGCATCACCGACGCGAACGGTAAGGTAATTACGTCCAAGCTCAGCAACTTCGTCTCGAAGTATCGGCCAGCCCTCAATCGGTATGGACTCCTTGAGGATTATGGGCAGCTCCAGAACGCACAACTTAGGGTTGAGTCGGCCTTGTCCTCAGAGCGGGTATTTAACAACTCGGCAGCCGCGAACGTCCTTGGGGCTGCGCCCGAGAAGATTGTCTCCGAGGCCTTCAAGGGCAAGAACATGGTCAACCCCGCCGCGACGGTGCGCCAGTTGCTCAAGACAGTCGGCAATGACGCCGCAGCGCGGAGGGGCCTTGAATCTGCCGTCACCGACCACATCTTGCGGGAGTCCTCGTCTATGGGTGTCCAGTTCGGGGACGAGCCCGCCATCCTCAACGCCACATTCAAGAAGGTGCTGGCTAAGTATGGCCCCGCACTCCGCGAGCTTTATAAGGGGCAGCCCGAGAAGATAAAGGCCTGGATGAAGATGCAGAAAGCGGTGGAGACCCTTTACCGCACTAAATCGTCACCACTTGGGGGTGGGTCTGACACTCTGGAGAATGCCCTTCACGTGGCAGTATCCAGCGGGGGGCAATACTTTTCGTGGAAGTTCACCATGATACGGGCCATTGGCCGCATTGTCGGTAAGCTCGGGGATGCCAAGGCCAACGAACTGCTGAACAGGGCCATCTTCGATCCTGATTTTGCCTACGGCCTCATGGCCACCGCGAACGGGAAGATACCCCCGACCGTGATGCAGCAAAAGATACGAGGCCTCAGCGCCATAACAAGCGGCATGGGCACTCAGGTCAGGCGGCCCGGACCTTCGGGAGAATCTCCCGTTTGGGCTGCCCCGGAGATGCAGCACTAGTAAGCCTTGAAAGCGCCTTAATGAGGAGTAACCCATGACCAAGAGACTGTCCGTATGAAACTCATCCCGCTGACACAGGGCATGGTTGCCACCATAGATGATTGCGATTACAAGCGGGCGGCGGCATTCAGGTGGCAGGCGGTCCTTCTGCACGGCAAATATTATGCCGCGAGAAGCGTGACCGTGGCCTTCAAGAAGCGAGCAACGGTCTTCCTACACCAATACATACTCGGGAAACCGCCAGAAGGGCAAGAGGTTGACCATATCAGCGGTGACGGGCTTGACAATAGGCGCTGCAATCTCCGGCTATGCAGCCACCAGCAAAACATGGCCAACAGGAAGAAGCAACGTAAGGCAACGTCATCTGCGTGGAAGGGAGTGCACAGGCATACCCAGACGGGGAGGTGGGTAGCGCGCATCGGCGTTGACGGAAGACGAATTTCTCTGGGCTGCTTTGGCGAAGAGATAGAGGCCGCGAGAGCCTATGATTGGGCGGCCAAACAGATATGGGGAGAATACGCAGCTACTAACCTTGGGAGATAAGCCATGAGACGATTTCCTTCCGCCGCTATTGCCGCCATAGCGATGCTCTGCATCCTGTCTCTGCCGTGTTGGGCGGTCACGGCTGGCAGAATGACGTATCCCCTCTTCCGAGCCTTTGATTCCAGCGGCGACTTCCTCTCGGGGGGCCTGCTCTACACCTACGAGCCTGGTTCTGGCACCACCGCCGCCAAAACGACCTACTCTGACGCGGCGGCTACCACTCCGCTCTCAAACCCTATCGTGCTCAACTCCCTCGGAGAAAACGAGATATACGTCACTGGCCCGATCAAGCTCGTCCTCAAGGACTCGGACGGCGTGACGATCTGGACCAAGGACAGCGTTATCTCGCCATACACCCCGCCGGACCTGACCATGCTCAGCAGCTACGCCTCTCTGGCGGCTGCCGTGACAGCCATAGGGGCCACCCCGACCACCCTGATAATTGACGGGGCCGCCACCATCGCCTCGGGGACGGGTGTCACCGTCCCAGCCACACTAGACCTGCTCTTTTTGCGGTCTGGCTCGATTACCGGCGTGGCTGGTGGGGGGGCGGAAACCCTGACCGTGAACGGCGGGGTCACATCTGAGGGCAACTCGGCGATATTTGGCTCCAGCCTTACGGTTGTCTGGAACAGCGGCACCCCCCTACGGCCTGAATGGTTCGGCGTGACTTGGGACGGCACGACTGAGGATACCGCAGCCTGGACGAACACCTTGGCCGCCCTGCCCGCTGCTGGAGGAGAAATTCTGTGTCCCGGCGGCAAGACCTCCCTGGTGGACTCGGGCATTACCTGCTCCAAGAGCAAGGTCAGGATCGCCGCTCAGGGCGCGGCGGCCATTATCAAACTCAAAGCGAACGCGACCAACAACAGCGGGATTTTACACTTTACGGGCAACTTTGACAGCATTGAGAACATCGCCTTTGACGGGAACGCCGCCAATCAGGTCAATGATATCTCCTGCATCTACATTACTGGGGACGATTGCAGGGCCAGAGACATCACCATCACCAGTTCCAAATATGCGGGGATTAGACTTAATGGTGCCGACCGCGCCCAGATTCAGGATATCAACTCGGTCACTACCTACGCTGGCATTCTTGCTATTGACAGCGATTACGGGCAGGTGAATCACCTTATCAACCGCCCTGAGAGTGACGGCAACTCCTACGGGATAGTGGCAGGCACATTGAGCACCCCCGCCAATGCTTGCAACTACTGGACAACCAACGACGTAAAGAACATCGGCAGCGCAGCAACGAAGTGCCGTGAAGCCATTGGACTTACTGGCTCCTGCACGGGCTGGCAGAATCGAGGGACTTACTGCATCTACTCAACAGACGATGGCTTTGAGGTTCAGGATTCCGCCTCGTCTTGCATCTTCGTTGATCCCTATATGGCCTACTGTGACGAGGACGGCGGGAAAATAGATGATGCGAACGGAATTCAAGTCATCGGCGGCATCTTTGAATACAACAATCAGGGAACGCTCGGAGTTGACGGCGGGGGCGCCGGTCTTCACACTTACGGGGCTTGCTCTAATATAGTCTTCAATGGGGTAGTTTCTCGCAATAATCGTGGGCATGGCTTTGTCTCAGGGGGCACCACAATTGACTTCATTGCAAAGGGCTGCATTGCTACTGGTAACGGAACGGGTGCCGTCGCGGATATTGGGTGCGGTCTTAGGATGCAGGGCAAACGATTCATCGTCCTAGGTGGTATTTATCGGGCAAACTACGAACACGGCATTGCTGTCAATGGCGCAGACTACGGAAGCATAGTCGGCCCCATTTGCATGAACAACTCGCAGGGGACGGGCAATCATGCTGGACTGCACTTCTTCGGCGGGGCTGCCGCTGCGGCAGCTAATTCGTATCACGTCAGGGTAGCCAACGCG
>JAZDOA010000011.1:0-12860 GCA_043799175.1 Pseudomonadota bacterium
GGCGTTGAGCAGGGTGGACTTGCCCACGTTGGGCCGGCCGCAGATCACCACCGTGGCCCCTTCCCGGTAGGGGGTGGCGTCGCGGCAGGCCGCCAACAGCTCGTCGGTCAGGGCCAGGGGGCCGCCGCGAATGGCCGCCGCCGTCTCCCGGCAGGAGGCGGTCTCGATTTCTTCTTCGGAAAAATCTATGGCCGCCTCGGCCTCGGCCAGCAGATCGGCCAGGAAGTCCCGCAGCCGCTCGATCTGGCCTTTCAAGGCCCCGGAAGAAAAAACCTCGGCGGCCAGCCGGGCGGCCTCCTCGGTGCTGGCGTTCACCAGCTCGCAGACCGCCTCGGCCTGGGTGAGGTCGAGCTTGCCAGCCAGCCAGGCCCGCCTGGTGAACTCACCGGGCTCGGCCAGCCGGGCGCCGCAGGCGCAGATCAGCTTCAGGGTGCTGGAGACGAGGGGAGGGCTGCCGTGGAGGTGAAACTCGCAGAGGTCCTCGCCGGTGTAGCTGCGCGGGGCGGGCATGAAGACCGCCAGGCATTGGTCCAGGACCTCCCCCCGCTCGTTGGCCAGCCAGCCTAGCTGAAGTCGCCAGGGCCTGACCGGACCCGCCGCCCGCGGCCGGAAGAGGCGCGCCAGGACGTCGCCGGCCAGGGGGCCGCTTACCCGGATTATGGCCACGGCGGCCCGTCCGGGGGCCGTGGCCGGAGCGGTGATGGTGTCACTCATGCCCATGTGCGATCAGGCCGGCATGGACTTCGGAATCACTCCTTGGAGGCGGCCGAGGGCCGAGCCGATTTCGCGCCGCGACGGCTTCGGTGGGGGGAAATCACCACCTTGCGCAGGGCGCCGTCACCCGCGCTCTTGGTTCTGATCTCGGGGTCGTGTTCCAGGGCCAGGTGGATGATGCGCCGGTCGTGGGCGTTCATGGGGCTTAGGGAGACGGGCTTGCCGCTCTGCTTGGCCTTCTGGGCCAGCTTGCGGGCCAGCTCCTCCAGGGATTGGCGGCGCTGCTGGCGCCAGCCCTCGGCGTCCAGCACCACGGCGGCGCGGGCGGCGGTGCGGCGGTTGGTGATCTTGCTGACTATATGCTGCAGGGCGTTGAGAACCTCGCCCCGGTGACCTATCAGCATAGATGAGTCCGCTCCCAGCAGCTCCAGCCTGACCTCGCCAGGCAGGGCCGTGGGGTTCACCTGTACCTCGGCGCCGAGATCATCGATAATGCGTTGGCAAACCTCGTGGGCCGTGGCCACCACGGACTCATCGGGCAAGGGCAGCTCCGGCTCCGGTTCACCTTCGGCGGATTCCGGCTCGACGGAGTCGTCGTCATCATCATCAATAGCCTCCTCGGCCTCCTCGGGGGGCTCCCCAAGGCCGGCTGCATCCTCCGGCATCTCAGCCGCGACCGCGGAGGCAGTCGGCCCTCTCTTGCCGCCACGCCGCCGCCTGCGGCTCCGGGACGAACGCCGCTCCGTCCCGCCAGCCGGGGGTGGCTCGGGCTGCTCCGTGACTTCCGAGGAGACCTCTTGGCTGGAGGGCTCCTGTTGGCTGGAGGTTCCCTGGCCTCCAACGGCCTCCGGGGAAACGGCGCTCTTTTTGGGGCGGGCGCGAACCTTGGCCTTCTTCACCCCCACGATACCGAAGATCCCCATGGAGCCAGAGGTCAGTACCTCGATCTCCACCAGTGCCCGAGGCAGGTCGAGATTCCTGCAAGCCGTCTCGATGGCCTCCTCGGTCGTTCTTCCTTCGACCACTATTTCCATGATCGCCTCCATGCGCTAGGCCATACGATGATTGATGTAATATTGCTGGCCGATGGACAGGACGTTGTTCACCAGCCAGTAGAGTACCAGCCCCGAAGGGAAGTAAAGGAACATGAAGGTGAACACCAGTGGCAGCACCTGCATCATCTTGGCCTGGGACGGATCGCCGCTCACCGGAGTCATCTTCTGCTGCATCCACATGGAGACACCCATCAGGATGGTCAGTACGGGCAGCCCGCCCAGGTAGGGTATGGCGATGCCGATGTTCAGCCTGTCGGGCGCCGAGAGGTCGTTGATCCAGCCGATGAACGGGGCGTGCCGGAGCTCGATGGAGTACTGCAGCACCCGATACAGGGCAAAGAACACCGGAACCTGCGCCAGCATGGGCAGGCAGCCGCCCATGGGGTTCACCTTGTAGGTCCGATAGAGGTTGAGCACTTCCTCGTTCAGCTTCTGCGTGTCGCCCTTGTGCTTCTCCCGCAGTTTGGCCATCTTGGGCTGAAGCCTCTGCATTTCCTTCATCGAGCGGTAGCTCTTGTGGGACAGGGGCCAGAAGAGGACTTTAATCAGCACCGTGAGCAGAATGACGGCCACGCCATAGTTGTGGGTGAACTGGTCGATGAAATTGAGCACCACCAGCAGCGGCTTGCCGATGACGTCGAACCAGCCGTATTCGATGATCTTCTCCAGCCCCAGCCCTTGGGCCTTCAGGACGTTCATCTCCTTCGGGCCGTAATAGATGGCGTAGTTGTAGACCAGCTCCTGGTTCGGGAGCAGTTGCCGGGGTGGGCTGATGAGGCTCTCGCGCACCACGTCGCCCGAACTGGAGATGCTGACGTTGACCGTCTCTCCACTGACCGTCTTTTTTTCAGGGGCGGGGGCCAGCGCGGACATGAAGAAAGGCTGGTCATAGGCCGCCCAGCGCACGTCACCCCTTACCAGCTTGGGTTCGGTCAGCTTGCTCGTCGCCGTCGTTTCGATCTCGTCGCCCACCAGGACGGCTGTCTGCTTGTAATGGCTGGTGTCGGTGCTGAAGGGGGTGTTGATCAGGCTCATCGAAGGCTCGGCCTCGATGGGCTGCCCGCCGAGGTTGCGCAGGGCCACCGCGGTGTTGATCCGGTAGAGGTCGCGCTGGAAATCGAAGCGCTTGATCAGTTGCACCCCCTGAGGGGTGGTCAGTTCGAAGCTGACGTCGCCCGACTTTGCTCCCTGGCCCCGAAGATCAAGCTGCTGGGTGCTGGCCGTGAACACCGCCTGGCTGGTATCGAGGTTCTGCTTGAGCAGCGCCACCCCCAGCGGCAGGTCAGCCGGGTTCGTGGTGCGGACCAGTTCCTTGGGGGGGGAGTTCTTGTCCACCGTCTCGCGGAACTTAAAAAGCTGAAAGCTCTTGAGCCTGGCCCCCTGTTCCGTGAAGACCGCCCGGTAGAGGTCCGTGGTCACGACAATGTCTCGGGCGGGATGCGCCGGTGCCGGCAGGGCGGAAGCCCGCGGCGCCACGGTCGTGGCCGGTTGCTCCACGGCATTTGGGGTGGAATTTTGGGCAAGCTCCTGGGCCTGCGGGGGTGGGGGCGCCTTCTTTGGGGCGGGGGCACCCGTGAAGAAGTTCCACGAAAGCAGTATCAGCAGTGAGATGACCAGAGCGGCCAACGCCCGCCACTGCAAGTTTTCCATAATAGAGAGACTCCTGACAGACTCGTTAGGGGAGAGGGTCCAGCCCGCCGGGCGCGAAGGGATGACAGCGCGCGAGCCGCCTCACGCTCAGGTACAACCCTCTGGCGGCCCCGTATTTGGACACGGCCTGGCGGGTGTACTCGGAGCAGGTGGGCGCGAAGCGGCAGGCGGGAGGCAGCACGGGCCTGACGACTGACCGGTAGAAGTCTATCAGCAGCAGAATAAGGAACCGCACTCAAGCCCTCCGTGAGAGCAGGAGCCGGCTCAGTTCGGCCTCCAGTTGCTTGTAAGTCAGGCAGGAGGAGCCGGGTCTGGCGATTACGATTATGTCGTGGCCAGACGGAAAAAGTTCCTTGTTCAGCCTGTAAAACTCCCGAATCAGTCGTTTCACGCGGTTTCTCGCGACCGCGTTGCCGACCTTCCTGCTTGCCGTGATACCCAACCGACGCGGCTCCACCGGACCACGAACGACAATCACGTTGAAATGATCGCCCCCCAGCCGGCGGCCCCTCCTGGCTGCGTGGAGATAGTCCGGCCTCCTGCGCACCCTTTCGCTCTTGGTGAAGACATATTCGTCCATTTGACGGGGAAACTCAGACGCACAGCCGCTTTCTTCCCTTTGCCCGGCGACGTTTGAGTACGTTTCTCCCGGCCCGCGTGCTCATGCGCTCCAGGAAGCCGTGGGTGCGTTTGCGCTTCAGATTGCTTGGTTGATAGGTCCGCTTCATTCGAGACTCCATCCTCCCCTTGTGCCGGAACCGCCCTCCCTTCCCCGCGTGGGGTGGGAGGGCTAACCCCGAATCTTAACTTCCGAAATATTGCACGAGGATCGCGCCGATGTCAAGTGTGCGGCAACCGAAGGGCTTGGCGGTCCGGCACCTTAGGGCCTAAGTTTTGCTTGCATTCGGGACGGAACGCTGTTAGCTAAGCGCAGGTGTAACACTGTGAAAGTTCGTCTGCCCTGGCGGGTGGGCGTGGAGCCGTACATATGCTTTTGGATCCAATCCTCGGGCTTTTTTCCAACGACCTTGCCATAGACCTTGGCACGGCAAATACCTGTGTTTATGTCAAGGGCAAAGGCATAGTTCTCAGCGAGCCTTCCGTGGTGGCCGTCCGCAAAGACGGCAGGGGCCTGGGCAAGGTTCTCGCGGTGGGCAAGGAAGCCAAACTCATGCTGGGGCGCACTCCCGGCAACATCGTGGCCATCCGGCCCATGAAGGACGGCGTTATAGCTGACTTCGAGGTGACCGAGGCCATGCTGCGCCACTTCATCCAGAAGGTCCACAACCGGCGGACGCTGGTCAGACCGCGCATCATCATCTGCGTGCCGTCGGGCATCACCCAGGTGGAGAAGCGGGCGGTGCGCGAGAGCGCGGAGTCCGCCGGGGCCAGAGAGGTCTACCTTATAGAGGAGCCCATGGCGGCCGCCATCGGTGCCGGCCTGCCCATCACCGAGCCGTGTGCCAATATGGTGATAGACATCGGTGGCGGCACCACCGAGGTGGCCGTTATCTCGCTGGCGGGCATCGTCTTCTGCAAGTCGGTGCGGGTGGGCGGCGACAAGATGGACGATGCCATCCTGCAGTACATCAAGCGTAAGTACAACCTCCTGATCGGGGAGCGCACCGCCGAGATAATCAAGACCACCATCGGCACCGCCTACCCGAGCGAGGTGGTCGAAACCATCGAGGTCAAGGGCAGGGACCTGGTCTCGGGCATCCCCAAGATACTCACGATAGACTCCGAGGAGGTTCGCATGTCCATCACGGAGCAGATCGAGACTATTGTGGAGACGGTCAAGGTCGCCCTGGAGCAGACCCCACCCGAACTGGCGGCCGACATCGTCGACAAGGGCATCGTCCTGACCGGCGGCGGAGCGCTGCTGAAGAATCTGGACGTATTGCTGCGCGAGGAAACGGGGCTGCCCATATCCATCACCGAAGACCCGCTGTCCACGGTGGTCTTGGGTTCCGGAATGGCGCTCGACACCATGGCCATTCTGCGCGAAGTGGCCATTCAGTAGAGGTCGGCGTCGCTCGAGGGGCCGGCAGGGAGCCGGCCATTGAGAAAATAGGCCAGAGATGTATTTTCTCAAGAAGTTCTATTCGCAGTTCACCGTCGCCTTCCTTACGCTGGCGGCACTTGGTCTGCTCACCCTGCGGCTGGGGCATGAATCCGACTATGGGCTGGCGGGGCGCGCCGTGGCCGATCTGGTATCACCCCTGCAGCACGGTGCAACGGCCTTGGGTCAGTCGGTGGCCGGCGTCTGGTATGGCTATGTGGACCTGGTCGGGGTAAAGCAGGAAAACGACAGCCTCAGGAACAGGGTACGGCGGCTGCAGGCCGAGGTGGTGGCCAGCCGGGAAGCCCGCCTCGAAAACGAGCGGCTGCACCGCCTGCTTGCCCTCAAGGAATCCAGCGGTCTTCCCCTGCTGAGCGCTCAGGTGGTCGCCAAGAGTTCCAACCCCTGGTGCCGCACCGTCATCGTCAATCGGGGCACGGATGAAGGCATCTCTCGGGGCATGGCCGTTGTTTCTCCCCAGGGGGTCGTCGGCCGGGTGATCAGCGCCTCTCGCAATTACTCCAAGGTCCTTCTGGCCAACGACTGCAACAGCGCCATAGACGCCACGGTGCAGCGCAGCCGCGCCCAGGGCATACTGGTCGGCTCCGAGGGCGGGATGTGCAGGCTCAAATACGTCCCCCGTGGAGATGAGGTACGCCCCGGGGATCTGATTATCTCCTCCGGCCTGGGCTGTGTCTTCCCCAAGGGGTTTCCGCTGGGGGTGGTGGAGCGGGTCGCGAGAGAACGAGCCGCCGTTTTTCAGGCGGTCGAAATTCGCCCGACCGTGGATTTCGGCTCCCTCGAGGAAGTGATGGTCGTCAAGGCGGTGGCCGGCACGGGTCTCTAATGCTGTCACTGCTGGCCCCGGCGGCCGTGGCCGTCTTTCTCTTTGTCCTGCAGATGACTCTCCTGGCTGGTCTGCAACTGGACCTCCTCACCCCCATATTGGTCTACGTGGCGCTGGACGGCAGCCTGGCCGGGGCGGTGCTGTTCGCCCTGATGCTCGGTTTCCTGGGTGACACCATGTCGGGGGTGTCCAACGGGCTCGACATGGCCTCGGGCCTAGGCGTGGTCCTGATGGCGCGCATGCTGCGCCGCCATCTTCTGGTCAGTAGCGATGTAGTCCGGGTGGTGGCCGTGGCGGTGTGCCTGCTGGCCCGCTCGCTTCTCCTGCTGACCCTTGTCACTATGACGGGCCTGCCGGCCCAGGGTGGCAACGCCGCCCTCGCCGTGGTATTCCAGATCGTCGCGGGCAGCCTGGTCAGCCTGCCGCTCTTCTCCCTGCTTGACCGTGCCTCGGCGTTGCTGAAATTCAGGCAACAGCCCCTATAGCGAACCATGGAACTACTGCGGGATTTCGACTCCGGGCCGCTCGAGGAGGAAAAAAGGCGCCTCGGGCTGACCATGCTGGTTGTGGTGGGCCTGTTCGGCCTTCTGCTCCTGCGGCTGTGGTTCATGCAGGTCATAAACGGGGGAGAATACCGCCAGCTTTCCGAGAACAACCGGGTGCGCATGCGAGACGTTCAGCCCTGCCGCGGTCTTGTCTACGACCGCAACGGGGTGCTGTTGGTCGATAACCGGCCTTGCTTCCAATTGTGCCTCGTGCCCGAGGAGGCCGGCGACGTGCAGGCCGTGGCAAGGCGGCTGGCGGCCGTCGGTGGGGTGCCGCTGGAGCAGATTCAGCTCGCCCTGGAGGCGGCCAAGGGGATGCCGCGTTTTCAGGCCGTGACCATTGTCCCCGATGCCGACCGCGACCTCGTGGCCAAGGTGGAAATGGGACGCTTCGATTTGCCGGGGATCCACGTCGAGATCCGCCCGAAGCGAAAGTACCTCTATCCGGCGCTTGCCCCCCATCTGCTGGGGTACCTGGGCGAGGCGAACGAAGCCGACCTGGAGGGTGACGAGCGCCTGCGGCCCGGAGACTTCGTGGGCAAGTACGGGGTGGAGATGGCCTGCCAGGAGATGCTGGCCGGCGTTCATGGCTGCCGCCGGGTGGAAGTGGACGCCTGCGGCCGCGAGAAGCGCGGCCTGGGAGAGATAAAGTCGCGGTCCGGGCGCTCGATCCAGCTCACCATAGACGCCGCCTTGCAGAACGTGGCCTGCCAGTCTCTGACGGACAAGACCGGCGCGGTGCTGGCCATGGACGTACGCACCGGGGACGTCCTGGTCGCCTGCTCCTCGCCACCCTTTGATTGCAATGCCTTCGTTGACGGCTTCGACCATGACACCTGGCGCGCCCTCCGCGACGACACCCGGCACCCCCTGCACAACCGCTGCCTGCAGGCGGCCTATCCTCCGGGTTCCACCTTCAAGATCATCATGGCGCTGGCGGCCCTGCAGGAGGGGGTCATCACCCCGGACACCCCCATATTCTGCCCCGGTGGCTATGCCTTCGGCCACCGCACCTATCGCTGCTGGCGCAAGGGCGGCCACGGCACCGTCAGCCTCCACCGGGCGCTGGTGGAGAGCTGCGACGTCTACTTCTACCGGGTGGGGCAGGCCCTGGGGATAGACCGCATCGCCCGCTACGCCGAGGCCTTCGGCCTGGGGAAGCCGGCTGGGCTGGGGTTGGGCAAGGAATCCGGCGGGACGGTGGCCAGTCGCCAGTGGAAGATGCGGCGCTTCAAGCAGGAGTGGTATCCGGGGGAGACCATCAGCGCCTCCATCGGTCAGGGCTACAATACCGCCACCCCCATCCAGATGCTGCGGGTAATGGCGGCGGTGGCCAACGGGGGCTGGCTGGTGACGCCGCGGGTCATCTCCGGGGTCGAGGGTGAAGACGGACGCATTCATTCCGTGGGCGGCCCCCAGGGCGCGCGGGCCTTGCGGCTGTCCAAGGAGAACATAGCCCTGGTGCGTGACGCCCTGGTAGGGGTGGTCCAGGAAGGAGGCGGCACGGCGGCGGCGGCCCGCTCGCCCCTGGTTTCCATCGGCGGGAAGACCGGTACGGCCCAGGTGGTGCGGCTTCCCCCCGGAGCGCGCCAGGTTCTGGCCGAGCGGTATCGCGACCATGCCTGGTTCGTGGCCTTTGCCCCCACCGCGGCGCCGCGGCTGGCGGTGTGTGCCTTGGTGGAGCACGGCGGCCACGGTGGCTCGGCGGCGGCCCCGCTGGTTCGGGCCGTGTTGGAAGAGGCGGCCCGCAGGGGGTATTTCGGGCCTCCTCCGGCCGGGGCACAAGTGGCGGCTCCCACCGGTCCCGGCGTCCCGGTAAGTACGTCGCCGCCGGCTGAAAATCCTCAACCCAGTGCCGCCACCCCCGAGGGGGACTGAGCGGATGCGGACCCGTGCTTTTGGGCTATATGGGAGAACGCAATGGCCATAGACCGCCGCCTGTTCACCAGTTTCGACTGGACCCTGCTCGGTCTGGTGCTGGGCGTGGCCTCCCTGGGGCTGGTCAATCTCTACAGCGCCTCCCACGCCGGGGGGGAGGCCGGGGCGGCCTACATGAAGCAGGCCTACTGGTTCGGCTTCGGGCTGGCGGTCATGATCATGGTGGCGCTGCCCGACTACAGATTGCTGGAGACCTATGCCTATCCCCTTTATGCCGTTTCGCTGCTGCTGCTGCTGGGGGTGCTGGTGCTGGGCAAGAGTGTTTCCGGGGGGCAGCGCTGGATCCAACTCGGCGGCTTTGCCTTTCAACCCTCGGAGACGGCCAAGGTGGCCCTGGTGGCGGTGCTGTCCAGGTTCTTTCTGAGGGGAGGGAGACCGGGGCAGGCTTACTCTCTTCGAGAGCTGATGGTGCCCGCCGCGCTGCTCGGCGGGCCTTTCATCCTGGTGGCGCTGGAGCCCGACCTGGGTACCGCGCTGCTCATGGCCGCCATTTTCTTCAGTATGGTCCTGTTCATCGGCCTGCACTGGAAAAGCCTGCTGGCGGTGGTGCTCTCGGGCCTGGCCGCCCTGCCGGTGGGCTGGACCATGCTCAAGGACTATCAGCGCACGAGGGTGATGACCTTTATAACCCCCGAGTCCGACCCGCTGGGGGCTGGCTACCACGCCATTCAATCCAAGATAGCCGTCGGCTCCGGCATGCTCACCGGTAAGGGTTATCTCAAGGGTACCCAGGCCCATCTCTACTTCCTGCCCGAGCGGCACACCGATTTCATTTTCTCCGTCTGGGCCGAGGAATGGGGCTTCCTGGGCTGCACCCTGGTGGTGTGCCTCTACGCGGCGCTGGTGGTCTGGGGGCTCAATATCTCCCGGCGCTCGCGCGAGCGCTTCGGCAGACTACTGGCCCTTGGGCTGACCGCCAACATTTTCTGGCAGGCCGTGGTGAACATTGGTATGGTACTGGGCGTGCTTCCGGTGGTGGGCGTGCCGCTGCCGTTGTTCTCCTACGGGGGGTCCTCGCTGATCTCCACCATGATCTCCATCGGCTTGTTGATGAGCGTCAGCATGCGCCGCTTCATGTTCCAGCGCTAATGACCAGAAGGACTTACTGCTTTTTACTGGAATGTCACGCGGTTGCAGAAAAGTTGCCCGTAAATCTAAAAAAACTTTTGACATAGGCCCGACGAAGTAGTAGAAGCAGCGTTGCCTGCCCAGCCCGGCCGAATGGCAACTGGGGAAGGTCTCTCGTGGCCTTAGCGTTGCCGGGCTACGTTCATGGCTGCCAAGTATCCAAACTTACAATAAAATGTGGTTCGTGCAATTCCATAGCGAGGTAGGGAGCAATGACCGTTATCCCTAACATTTCCACGCTGTTCCAATTGCTTAACTTCCTCTTTACGCTGTTGTTCCTCAACTTCATTCTCCTGAGGCCCATCCGCCGGATAGTCGCCGAGCGCAAAGAGCGGATAGCCCGCTCCGAGGCGGAGATCGAGCGCCTGCGTGTCGGAGCCCAGGAGAAGCTGGATTCCCACCATGCTCAGCTTGAGCAGGCCCGGGTTGATGGCGCGGAGAAGAGGCTGGCGGCGAGGAAGGTGGCGCAAGACGAAGAGCGTGGCCTGCTTGAGCAGGTGGGCAAAGAGATGGAGGCAATGCTGCAGCGCGCCCGGGCCGAGATTGCCGCTGACGCGCAGAAGGCCCGCACGGCATTGCGATCCCAGGCGGAGGTCTTCGCCTCGGCAGTGGCCGAAAAGATCCTGGGCAGGAGCGTATCATGAATACTCTGGCTTGCTTGAGGAAACCGGCAGCCGTGGTGGCCCTGGCCTTTTGCCTCTCGCTGCCTCTGGTGGGGGCGACGGCCGCGATGGCCTCGGAGCACGGAGCCGAGGGGGGAGGCCATGACAGTGGCGTCCTGCTGAACGACTTCATCAAGAGAACGATCAACGTCGGCCTGTTGGCCGTGGGCATCTTCATCGTCCTGCGCAAGCCGGCGGCGGCCTTCTTCAGCGGCCGGCGGGAACAGATCGCCGCGCAGTTGGCCGACCTGGAAAGGGCCAGGGACGAGGCCAAGGCCCAGCTGAGGGAGTATGAGAACAAGCTGGCCCATGCCATCTCGGAGTGCGACCGCATCATGGCGGAGTTCGCCGCGCAAGGCGAGGTGGAAAAGCAGCGGATACTCAAAGAGGCCGAGGCCAGCGCCTCGCGTCTCAAAGACGCCGCCCGCCTCACCATAGAGGCCGAGGTAAAGTCCGCCAAGCGGCAGATTCGCGAGGAACTGGCTGACGCGGCCATAGATCTGGCCGAGCAGAAGCTGCGCGCCGGGGTATCGGCCCAGGATCAGGACCGTCTGATTGACGACTATCTCAAGAAGGTGGTGGATCTGAAGTGAGCGGAATACGGGTTGCCAGACGCTACGCCAAGGGGCTGCTGGCGGTGGCGGTCGAGGAGCGGAAGATAGCCGATTACGGCAGGGAGCTGGAGGCCGTGGCAGGTTTGTTGACCGGTCACGCCGAGCTTCGAAATGTCGTTACCAATCCGCTCCATGACCGATCCAGCCGTCGTGCGATATTGGATATACTCATCAAGAAACTCTCCACTTCGCCCGTCATGTCTCAGTTCTTGAGACTTGCCCTCGATAAGGGAAGGCTGCGCCACCTGCCGGCTATCGCGTCAGCCTACCAAAGACTGGTCGATGACCACACCAATGTGGGCCGGGCGACGGTGAGCGCGGCGGTATCCATTCCGCCGGCCGCACAGAGCAGGATCAAGGACGCCCTGGAGAGCGCCACCGGTAAGACCATAATTCTTACCGTGAACCAGGATCCGGGGCTAATCGGCGGTATCAAGGCCAAGATCGGCGACCTGGTGCTCGATGGCAGCATCAAGACGCAGCTCGAGGGCTTGAAAAACTCTTTGAAGAGGGGTGAGGCAGTCTAATGGAGATCAGAGCCGAAGAGATCAGCCAGATTATTCGAGAGCAGATCAAAGGATACGATAAAAAGATTGAGCTGTCCGAGACGGGCACGGTCATCTCGGTGGGTGACGGTATCGCCCGCGTCTACGGCTGCGAGAAGGCCATGTCCATGGAGTTGCTGGAATTCTCCGGCGGCGTCTTGGGCATGGTGCTCAACCTCGAGGAAGACAACGTCGGCTGCGCCATCCTCGGCGAGGATCTGCACATCAAGGAAGGCGATCCGGTCAAACGTACGGGTCGCATCGCCGAGGTTCCGGTCGGCGACGCCCTCATCGGCCGCGTGGTCGACTCTGTGGGCGCGCCGCTGGACGGCAAGGGGCCCATCGAGGCCAAGGAGTTCCGCCGCATAGAGATGGTGGCCCCCGGCGTCATCGCCCGCCAGCCGGTGAAGGAGCCGATGTATACGGGCCTCAAGGCCATAGACGCCATGACGCCCATCGGCCGCGGCCAGCGCGAGCTGATCATCGGCGACCGCCAGATCGGCAAGACGGCCATCGGCATAGACGCCATAATCAATCAGAAGGGCGGCGACGTGGTCTGCATCTACGTCGCGGTGGGGCAGAAGAAGTCCACGGTGGCCCAGGTGGTGGAGCATCTCAGGCGCCACGGGGCGATGGACTACACCACGGTCGTCACGGCCAACGCCTCCGACCCGGCCACCCTCCAGTACATCGCCCCTTATGCCGGCTGCGCCATGGGCGAGTACTTCCGCGACAACAACCAGCACGCCCTGATCATCTACGACGACCTCTCGAAGCAGGCGGCGGCCTACCGGCAGATCTCGCTGCTCCTTCGCCGTCCGCCGGGACGCGAGGCCTACCCGGGCGACATCTTCTACAACCACTCCCGCTTGCTTGAGCGGGCCGCCAAGCTGAACGACCAGTTGGGCGGAGGCTCGCTCACCGCGCTCCCCATCATCGAGACCCAGGCCGGTGACGTGGCGGCCTACATCCCGACCAACGTCATCAGCATCACCGACGGCCAGATCTACCTGGAACCCGCCCTGTTCTTCTCCGGCGTGCGACCGGCCATCAACGTCGGCCTCTCGGTCAGCCGCGTGGGCGGCGCCGCTCAGGTCAAG
>JAZDOA010000013.1:0-2407 GCA_043799175.1 Pseudomonadota bacterium
GTTGCGATCGCTGGGCGGGTCCATGTAGCGGGTCAGCATGAAGCGCTGGAAGCGGCCGAACCAGTCGTTCCCTGATATGGCAAAGAAATCACCGGGCTGCAGTGTATCAGGCATGTTTCTTTCCCTCCTTTATGGCTTCAAAATCGCAGCAGTCTCAATTCTTACTATGCGGCCGTTGACAAGCTTCCGGTGTATGCCATACCGCCGATAGTAGTCTCCAACGTCGGTTTCAGAGGTCTTATAGGTATCCTTCGGCCGTCGAAGAAAAGCCTCCATCTCGGGTGTCAGGTCCTCCAGGAAGACTTGCCACCTATTCCGGCACCGGTCGTATTTGCCGGGCAACTTGCCGCTCCGGAGAGCCGCCCTGATTCTGTGGCATGAGCAGTTATATTCCTTTGCCAGCTCAGCCGCGGAAAGGTGACCCTGGTTCGTCCTGGCCGTGGTGTGATGAACCTTGCTAAGCCGGGCCCGGACTGCTTGATAGGAGCGATTTAGCTCTTTGGCGATTTTTGCCAGAGTCAGTTCGCCGGCATGTTCCAGTAGGTACTCATCCTCATCGGACGTCCAGTCAACATTCGAAAGCGTTACGCGATCATAGGACGCCCCGGCCGCCAGCCAGCCGCGTGCCATGCTGCCCCAGTACTCGAGGACCCGGTGTGAGGTGGGCCAGTCGAGACGGCCTGTTTTCAGGCGGTTGTAAGCAGAGTCACAGCACGGCAACGGCCCCTGCAGTTCGGCGGCCGCGCGGCCCAGGGCCTCCGCGACATGATTCTTGGTCCATAACCTCTTGTGGCTGCCGATGTAGTTCGGGAAGCTCATGGTTTATATCCTGAACCTCTAGCCATATACCACCTCTCCGAAGAGGGCGAGCTGCAGGAAGACGTCGCCGGTAATGGCATCCTCATTCTCGTTCATGAAGTCGTCCCAGTCCTTCGGGTATTTCTCCGCCAGGAGCTTGAGGCCGCGTTCAATCGCTCCACGGTCGAGCTTCGCCGGCTTGTCTCCCTCCAGGGGCTTGACCATGTAGGACCCGCCGCACATCGGAACTTCAAGGTATGGAAACTCGAAGTCGGCTCTGGTCTTCCCCTCCGGGTACGTGAGGTCAGTACATTGTTCGATCCAATAGTTGCTGCCACCTTCAATGGCGCAGCATAGCAGATCATTGACCCGCTGGACCGTGATTTCATACTCGACGGTGAGCTTGAGCTTTACAGGTTCCACTTTGGTGATCTCTTTCATCCTAGCCTCCTCAGCTCCTGAATGTATAGGTCGAATTGGCGCATGGACTCTTCGTCCTCGGCCCCTTTCCATGCTGCATGTCGGTAGAGGCTATCCCATTTATCCCCCACTTCTTTCAGGAAGATTTCTTCTCTGGCGTCCCAGCCATCGGAGAAGGCCGCAGCGGACACAGAAACCTCGGCCCGCATCTGGTCATCAATCACGCACTCGTCTAGTTGCTGTACCAGATATCCCCTGACGGCGTCTGTGTGCTCTAACTCACCAGCGAGCTCCTCAATCAGCGCCTTGTCTTTGGGGAGAATATCGCCCCTTTTCTCCAATTCCTCCTTCGTTACTGCTTTGAATCGCATAATCCCTCCTTCTTCTGGCGCAGCGCCGCGGCCACGTCCGCCTGGTCTTTGTCCAACGCGATCTGGTGAACACAGGTCCTGTTTACCCTGGCTCTATAGAGAGCAGCCACCTGATCCCCATGCAGGCGTGGATGTGCTTCGATCGTGACCATGTCGCCGCAATGGGGACAGGCCAGATTCCATATCATCTTCAACTGGATAGGCATGCCCTTATCCAGCTTGATTTGCCGCCGCGTCCTCATGGCCTTCAAGCGGTGTTCGATCAGCAGGCCCGGCAGCACGTTAGTCTTGAAAGACTCGATGGCGCTGCGCCTGATTATCCACTCGCCGGCGGAGCCGCCCATGGGCCGCCGCCCGTCCGCCCTCAGGAGGCCTCGCCGGGCCCAGCGTTTGACACATTCCGGGTCTTTGAAACCGATAAGCGGCGCGGCTTCGGTCGTGGTGTACCAAGGGTTCCGGCCATACTCTTCCTGGACGACCGACCGAAAATAGCTGTGGTCCTCAGCGCGGGTCAAGTCAATTAGCCAGGGACGTTTCCTCAGGCACCTCTCGATGTCTTCAGGGTCAAAATGCCATACAAGACTCGGCCCCTGGCGGAAGAGGCGACGGCCTTTCAGGAAACCGCGTTTCTGCCAGTAGACGACTGTCTTAGCATTGCCGACTCCCAGGATACTGGCGACGTTGCGCGCCGTGAAGATGTTGCTCAGCTTGCCGCGTCTCAACTTGCGGACACAGGCAATACGCAGCGCGGCGCGTGTGCGGTTAAGGTGCCGGCATATCTCGTCGTCTGACGTCAGGCCGATGTTCTCCTTCAGGTA
>JAZDOA010000023.1:0-2288 GCA_043799175.1 Pseudomonadota bacterium
TCCTATTTGATAGAGTCGATGACCAAGGACTTCGACGACAAGATCACGGAAGAGATCGAGCATATCGAC
Organism: Pseudomonadota bacterium; assembly: GCA_043799175.1. GTDB lineage: Bacteria > Desulfobacterota > JAZDOA01 > JAZDOA01 > JAZDOA01 > JAZDOA01. Next base: position 70 of record JAZDOA010000023.1, read on the forward strand.
AAGATGGGCGGCGCCCTGCGCTGCACGGCCAATGGCTACATCCGCAAGATGATGGCCACCGATGCCTACGAATGGCAGCAGGGGGTGCGCAAAGGCGAGATTGCCATCGTCGGGGTAAACTGCTTTACCGACAAGCGCGGGGATACGCGCCCCAGCACCCTCTACCGCACCGAGCATGCCAGTGAAAAACAGCGGGTGGCCGCCGTCAAGAAGCTGAGGAGAGAGCGGGACAACCGGGCCGCGCAGAAGGCGCTGGCCGCCGTCAAGTCGGCGGCCTCCAAGTCCGGGTCGAAAGCGCCCAGCATGATGCCTTCGGTCATAACTGCGGTCAAGGCCTATTGCACCACCGGCGAGATTTGCGGCGCCCTGCGTGATGTCTGGGGTGAATTTAAACCTACCGATCAGCCAGCGTAGTTGCGTAACGATTCGCAAGAGAATATTTAAGGAGGAGCAAGGAGAGGAATGCCAACCACCACGAAAGATCTAGCCGAATTCGTTGTCAAAACCAACTTCGAAGACTTCGATGCCAAGACGGTGCACATCGCGAAAGAGCTTCTTTTCGATGGCCTGGGGGCCATGATCAGGGGCGCCCGTGAGCGGGTGAGCCAGATTGCGATTACTCATGTCAAGAACATCGGCGGCGTCGCCGAGGTCGGCATCATGGGCGGCGGTTTCCGGACCTCGATCACCAACGCGGCCTTGGTGAACGGCATTTCGGCCCACTCCGCCGAACAGGAAGCCGTCGGCAAATATGGCGGCAGCTGCACCTTCGTGACCATCCCGGCGGCCTTCAACATGGCCGAGAAACTCAACCTGTCCGGCAAGACTGTCATCGAGGGTTTCATCCTCGGGCAGGAAGTCCAGGGCAAGATCGGCATGAATGTCAAGGGCGGCTCCAACCGCGGCTGGAGCTCGACCTACTATTCGCTTGGCTCGGCGGTAACGGCCAGCAAGATGCTGGGCCTGAACGTCATGGAGACCCAGATGGCTATCGGCATCGCGGCCAACTATCCGGGCGGCTGCTGGCGGCTTTGCGGCACCATGATGCATTTCGGCGAGACGGGCTTCGCCTGCGAGCTGGGCGTCCGGTCGGCCCTGATGGTCAAAGAAGGCGTGACCGCCGATCCCGAGATGATCGAGGGTGACAGCGGCTTCGCGCAGTGGCTGGGCGAGTACGACCTGGCTCCCATCACCAAGGACCTCGGCAATCCCTATTATATTGTCACCCCCGGTTCGGCGGTGAAGAAATACGGCTGCTGCTATGGCATGCACCGCGCGCTCGATGCCGAGATGCAGATTATCCAGGAAAACAACATCACCTTCGATCAGGTCGAGAGTGTCCATGCGCTCCTGCCCAAATTCGTCACCCGCCTGCTGCACTATCCCAATCCGCAGAACGCTGAGCAGGCCAAGTTCAGTCTCGAGCATGCCCTGGGGGTCGGTATTGCCGATGGCGAGATCACCCTAGAGCATTTCACCGAGGCGGCGGTAAAGAACCCGAAGTACCAGAAGGCGCGCAAGAAGGTCACCGTTGAGATCTTCGAGAAAGAAGGCGGACGAACTCTGGTCGGCGCCGCCATCCCCGTCACCATCAAACTGAAGGACGGCCGCAGCTTCACCAAGGAAGCCCAGACCCTGAAGGGCGGCCCCGAGTCGCGCTTGACCAAGGAAGAGTTGGTGGCCCGCTTCGGGAACCATGTCAAGGGCGTGCTAACCCCGGCGGCCACCAAGAAGGCCGTTGAGATGAGCTACAACCTGGAGAACCTGCCGAATATCAAGGAGCTCATGACCATCGCCACCTTCGGCTACGCCTAACCCACTTAGTGAGTTCGACTGTGCGAGGAGGGTGAGTGATCATCCTCCTCGCATTTAGTTTGTGCCGCCTGTTGTTAAGCTAGAGCGGCCCCTTGCCTCGCGGTTAGGCCAGGCGACGGCCGGAAAGGAAGCAGGGCAAATGAGGATATGGTTGCAGACCGGCTCTACGGCCGGCAAGGACCCCTCGGCAAGCAAGTATGTGGAGTCCATGAACCGGTATGTCAAAACAATTGCCCGGCCGGACACCGTAATCGATATTCACGGCCCGGAAACACCGATCCCCGGCCGCGAGAGCTACGCGGTCTCCTCCTTCCAGAAAGACTTCCAGTACATCAAGGATGCCATGCGGGCGGAGAAAGAGGGCTATGACGCCTACGCCATGGCCGGTACCGCCGACCACGCCC
>JAZDOA010000027.1:0-2482 GCA_043799175.1 Pseudomonadota bacterium
GAGGCCTGATGGCGCTCTGGGCAATGACATGCAGGAAGCCGCTGACGTCAACCGGCACCGGTCCCGCCCAGGACACTCCGGGGTAGGTCATGCCCTTCCAGAGGGCCAGCATGGGCACGGAGACAAAGTCCTGAGGCCGGACGGCCTTGATCCCGGCACCCTCGCGCAGCCCGCCGCCCAGGTCTATCACGTAGAGGTTGATGGGCAGCCGGGTGTCCACCCTGGCCGCGGCGTCGTGGCGCAGGTCCAGGTCGTCTATGAGGCCGAACATCGCCTCGACCGCCTTTTCGTGGGCGAAGCGGGTGATATCGTGGTAGGTGCGGCAGGCGGCGGCCTTGAACCCGGGCTGGCGGGCGTCTACCAAGTTGAGGGGCGCCACGCGCTCCAGCACCGCTTTGAGCCGGGCATGGACGGGGGCCGTGGAGAGCAGGGGGTCCCGGCGGGGCAGGCACTGGATGACCTCCTCCACCTTGCCGCGATATACCCGGCCGCCGTGGGCATCGACGGTTACCATCTCGCCCTGGGGAAGCAGCGCCGAGGCCCCGGCGGCGTCCACCAACAGGGGCACCCGGTATTCTCGGGCTAGCAGGGCCAGGTGCCCCGTGGCCGCCCCGACCTCGGCCACCACCGCCGCCAGCCGGGGCAGAAGGGGGCCAAGCCGGGGGCTGGTATGGGGAACCACCAGCACGCTGCCCGGTGGGACCAGATCGAGGTCGAGCTCCCCCGACGGTGCCAGAGAAAATACCCTCCCCGAAGCGGCTCCGGGGGAGCCGGGGGTGGCCCCCTGGATGAGTACCTCGGCCTTGGCCAGCGCCCGGGCCAGCTCGACGGAGCAGCGTGCCACGGGGTCGGCCAGCCGCAGGTGGCGCGACTGCACGATGTAGACGGTTTCACCGTCCCAGGCCCACTCCACGTCTTGAGGGGCGCCGTGCCACTGCTCGATCATGAGGCCTTGGTCCCGCAGGGTGTCAAGGACCTGGGGTGGCACCGAGGCGGTTCTGGCCGTGGCCTCAGAGACCTCGGCCCGCAGAAGGTTGCCGCGCTCGGCCGTCAGGCGGTGGGGCTTGAGGCTGAGCCGCTCCCCAAGGTGGGCGCCGGTGCGGCGGTCCAGCCAGAAGGTGTCGGCCGCCGCCACCCCGGAGACCAACTCGGCGGCCAGGCCCAGGGTGGCCTGAATGACCATCCGCTCCGAGTCGCAGTGCTCCGGGTCGAGGGTGAACATTACCCCGGAGGCCAGGGGCGAGAGCATGCGCTGTACCAGAACGGCCATGCCTATCTCGGCCGGGTCTATCAGCCCCTGATTGCGCAGGTAGAAGAGCGCCGGGACGCCGAAGCGGCTGGCGATGACTTCCTTGTAGTAGTGGGCGAGGTCGTCGGCCTCCACCCCCAGAAAACTGCTGTACTGGCCGGCAAAGCTGAAGGCCGAGGAGTCCTCCCGGCTGGCGCTGCTGCGCACGGCCACCGGCTCGCCCCCAGGAGCAAGCCGCCCGTAGGCCGCCCGCATGGCCTCTTCCAGCCCCGGAGGCAGCGGGGCGGTCAGGATCAACCCCCTTATCTCGGCCGCCGCGTTCTGATAGTCCCGCGCGCTGCGGGTGGTCAGGTGGCTCAGGCGTGCCTCTATGTGTCGGCCCAGCCCGTGGTGCTCCATGAAGGCGTGATAGGCTGGAAGCGTCACCACAAAGCCATCGGGGACGGGCAGCCCCGCGCTTATTACCGCCGCCAGGCCGGCGGCCTTGCCTCCGGCGGCGGCCAGGTTGTCGCCCTGCAGCTCGGAGAGCGGCAGTACCTCGGGGCCTCGCGGTGGGCAGGCGCGGCGGGCGACCTCGACGGCAAGCTCGGCCGCGACCGTCTTGCGTATTACCGCCAACTCCGGCCATCTGTTGCCGGACATCTTGGCCAGGCTGGTGATGATCGTGTCCACGGCCGCCTCCAGCACCGCCAGCCGGGAGCGGATGAACTGCATGTCGAACAGATAGTCCTCGGAGAGCTTCTCCTCCAGGTCCGCCATCTGGTTCAAGGCATCGTTGTTGACGCGCAGCAGGGTCTGGAAGAGTACAAAGGTGCGCTTCAGCCGGTCGGGGGAGCGTCTTTCCGGCTGGCGTTTCCTGATAAAGTCAAGTAGTCCCAAGGGTCCTCAATCTCCGGGTAAGGGTTGCGGGGTCGTCTGGGCGCCGATAGCCGGCGCGAATGCCACGTCCTCGGGGTTTTTTTCGCCGACCGGCGGCAGGGCCGTGGTTGCAGCCGCCCTTTCTTTGACGTGGAATGAACGTCAGATGTATCCGAGGGCGGGGTGTGCGTGGCGCGGCTCGTGCCCGCCTCGGGGTCGGCGCAAAAAACCCCCGCGGTGCGACCTCGCTTGGCTCTCAAAAAACGCCCAAGCAGTTCGAACCTGTTGCTCCTTTCACCAAACGGGTGAAAGGCCAAGTCCGTAATCAGCGCGGCAATCAGGCAGTTGGCGAGGCTTAGGCATATTACCCGGAGA
>JAZDOA010000122.1:0-4695 GCA_043799175.1 Pseudomonadota bacterium
CCCTAATCTCCGGCTAAGATTTCCGTGAAGGGGAATTTGTGCTTTCCGGCAGCGAAGTTACTGGCATAATGGTCACTTCACGATTTCACCCAATGGGTGAAAGGGGTAAAAGGGTCGAACCGCTTGGGCGTCGAGAGCCAAGCGAGGTCGCACCGCAGGGTTTTTTCGCCGACCCCGAGGCGTAGCTCCGCTACGTTGAGCGGGTCGGTGAGGCTCGAGGACGCGGCATTCGCACCGGCTATCGGCGCCCAGACGACCTGCATTCTTACCCGGAGATTCAGGAAGCTCTTGCCCGCCGCAAGGCCTTTCAGTATGCTGCCACAATTTGGGTATTGCGAGGTCGGCTCATGGAAACTCAGCACAGCTTCCACAACGTACGGATAGGGGTGGCCAACCGGGGCATTCCCGCGCTGCGCATCGGGCGAACCATTCGGGAAATGGGCGGCAGATACGTCGCCTTCTTCACCGAGGCCGACAAGAGCGCGCCCCACGTCTCCAAGGCGGACCTGGCGTTCCAGTTGCCGGGGGCCGACGGCTACCTGAACATCGCCGAAATCATCCGCATTGCCAAGGAAAACAACGTAAAGGCCCTTCACCCCGGCTGGGGCTTCGCCGCCGAGGACTGCCAGTTCCCCCGCCGCTGTCACGAGGCGGACCTAGTCTTCATCGGACCCACCGAAGAGTGCATGCGCCGCCTGGGCAACAAGGTGGAGGCCCGACATATCGCCCAGTCGCTGGGTATTCCGGTGGTGCCCGGCTCGGAGGGAGCGCTCACTCTGGAGGAGGCCAGATCTCTGGCCAGGCAGATCGGCTACCCGGCAATGATCAAGAGCGAGGGCGGCGGCGGCGGCCGGGGCATCGTGGTCGTCAAGAGCGAGCAGGAGCTGGAGGAGCACTTCATCAAGGCCTCCACCATGGCCGAGGCCAGCTTCGGCAATCCCAACCTCTACCTGGAAAAGTACCTTGAGGGGGTGCGGCATCTCGAGATACAGGTGCTCCGCGACCGGTACGGCTCGGCGGTGGCCCTGTGCGAGCGTGACTGCTCCGTGCAGCGCAAGCACCAGAAGCTGCTGGAAATCACCCCCTCGCCCTGGAAGGGAATGACCGAGGATCTGCGCTCCAGGCTACGGGCCGACGCCCTGCGCCTGGTGGAGGCGGTCAACTACGATTCCATCGCCACCATAGAGTTCCTGGTCAAGGCCGACGGCAACTACTACTTCATAGAGGGCAACACCCGCCTCCAGGTGGAGCACGGCATTACCGAGCTTCTCTACGGCATAGACCTCGTCGAGGAGATGATCCGCATTGCCTTCGGGGAGCATCTCAGGCTAAAACCCTCCGAGCTCGCCCCTCGGGGCCACGCCCTGCAGTGCCGCATAAACTTCGAGGACCCCAAAAAGAAGTTTCAGCCCAATGCGGGCCGCATCACCCGCTACCTGTCGCCCGGTGGCGAAGGTGTACGGCTCGACTCCTGCGTCTTCGGCGAGTACACCTTCCCCAAGGCATTCGATTCAGCCGGCGCCCTGCTCATGGCCCACGGCTCTACCTGGCCCAAGGCCGTGGCCGTCATGCGGCGCGCCCTGTGCGAGTACATCATCGGGGGGCTCAAGACCACCATCCCCTTCCACAAGAAGATAGTCTCTCACCCGACGCTCATCGCGGGCGAGGTAGAGACCAGCTTCATCGAAAACACCCCCGAGCTGATGGAGTATCACGACCTGGAACCGGAAGAGGTGCGCCTCTCCTACCTGGCCGCCGAGATCACGGCCAAGGGCTACAACCCCTATGTGGCCCTGGGGCGCTACCGCAAATTCGGCGACTCCAGGCGGGGAGCCACCTCCGTGGGGCTGCCGCTCGATGAACCGGGCTACCAGCCACCCTTCGACCCGGCGGCCCACCGCGAGGCGTTTCTGAAGGCCCTGCGGGAGAACCCCTTCGTGGAGTTTTGCAACACCACCGCGCGCGACATAACCCAGTCGAACTCCGGCAACCGCCTCCGCCTCTATGACGACCGGCGCTACGGACCAATCATCGACCGCTGCGGCTACGTGAGCATCGAGAACGGCGGCGGGGCCCACTACCACGTGGCCATGCTGGGCTGCATGACCGACCCCTGGGCCGAGGCCGAGGACTGGAACCGGTTCGCCCCTCATACCCAGAAGCTGATCCTCATCCGCTCCACCAACGTGCTGGGCTACGCCCCGCAGTCCCGCAAGCTCATGGAGCGCACGGGCAGGACCATCATCCAGAACTACCACCAGGTGCGCTGCTTCGATTTCCTGAACCACATCGAAAACATGGCCCCCTTCGCCGAAATAGTCCTGGCCTCGGAGCACAACATCTTCCAGCCGGCCATATCCTTCAGCCACGCCGAGGGTTTTGACCGGAAGCACTACATGGGCGTGCTGGACGACATCATGGCCATGGTGGCCCGCATCCTGGGCTGCCGCAGGCAGGAGGCCTCGCGGGCCATAATTCTCTGCCTCAAGGACATGGCCGGAATGTGCCCGCCCCGGTTCGTGACCGACGTCGTCTCGGCCATTCTGGACAAGTACCCTGACCTGGTAATCCAGTATCACCGCCACTGCACCGACGGGCTGGCGGTGCCCGCCCTGGGAGCGGCGGCCAAGGCCGGGGTTAAGGTGCTCGACGTGGCCGACGGACCCGCGGTGCGCTTTTACGGCCAGACGGCGGTGTTGCCCGTGGTGGCCTACCTGGAAGAGGAGCTGGGCCTCAGGACCAGGATCGACAAGGCCCGGGTGAGGGAGGCGGCCTTCGCCCTGAAGCAGCTCATGCCCCTGTACGACCATTACTGCAAGCCGTCCTTTCTGGGACCGGACCACGACGTGGTCCATCATGGTCTGCCGGGCGGGGCGACGTCCAGTTCCCAGGAGGCCGCCCTCAAGCAGGGCTATGCCTTCCTGCTGCCCAACATCCTGGAGGTCCTGGCCCTCTGCCGCAAGATAATCCGCTATCACGACGTCACCCCCGGCTCCCAGATAACCTGGACCAACGGCTACCTGATGGTCATAAGGGCTTATGAGCGCGGCGGCATGAGCGAGGTGCGGCGGGTCACGGACCTGCTGCGCCAGGTGACCTCCACTCCGGAAGGCAAGCTGGACTCCACGGCCAAGGAGGCCCGGCTGGTCCTCTTCCGCCATGCCAACGACGCCCTCAAGAACCTGCTCCTGGGCAAGTTTGGAAAGCTGCCCCTGGGCTGGCCGGCCGACTGGGTCTATCAGTCGGTCTTTGGAGACGACTCCTGGCGCCAGGCCGTCACCGACCGCACCGAGGAAAGCCCGCTCAAGCACCTCCCGCCGGTGGACATCGACGCCCAGCGCGAGGATCTGGCCCGGCTCATCGGCCGTCAGCCCAACGAGAACGAGCTGGTCAACTACCTCAACCACCCCGGCGATGCCCTCAAGCTGATTCAGAACCTGGAGCAGTTCGGGGATGCCAACTGCCTGCCCGACGACATCTGGTTCGAGGGCCTGGAGGTAGGCGTGGAGCGCGAGTTCCAGACCTCCGACGGCAAGCCCCACACCATCAACGTGCATCGCGTGGGCCGGGTGGACAGCAAGGGGCGGCGGCGGGTGCGCTATCAGCTCGATCAGGAGATGTTCGTGGTGGACTTTCAGGTGGAGGAGCCTAAGGGCCTGACCAGCGACGTGGAAATGGCCGACCCCGGCAACCTCTATCACATCGGCTCGCCCTTCGACGCCGATCTGTGGATTGTACACAAAAAGGTCGGCGACTGCGTCAAGACCGGAGACGAAGTCCTCAACCTGTCGCTCATGAAGATGGAGTGCGCCCTCAACGCCCCGGTGGACGGCGTGGTAAAACGGGTGGTGGTCTTTGCCAACTACAAGGCCGACAAGAAGATGGTGCCGGTGAAGAAGGGCCAGCTTCTCATGGAACTGGCCGTACCGCGGATGCGTTGCGCCAACTGCGAGGCCGCCGTGGACAACGAGTTCCGCTTCTGCCCCGCCTGCGGCCAGAAACTCATCTCCGCCCCGGCCGCGCCCAAGGAAAAGGCCAGGCTCTCGCCTTCGAAGAAGACCGTGGTGGGCTAGCAACCCGTTGAAACATCGGCCTGTCGCGGGCCTATGAATGTACCGCAACAATCCTGACAACAAAAGGATTTCAGGTCTATGTTAGATAAGGAGTGCAGCCCGTTCACGCCCGGCAATCCCGTATCCGCGGAGCTTTTTGTCGGACGGACCAGACAAATAGACGAAATACTGCGCTATGTCAGACAAGCATCATCTGGGAAACTGGAAAATGTCTTCCTTGTGGGCGACCGTGGCATAGGAAAAAGTTCTCTCGCATCTTTCCTTAATTACCGCATCAGGCGAGACAATCTCGTTGCAATACATGTATTTCTAGGCAAAGGAATATCATCTCTCGAGGAGATGATCAAGCATATTCTTGATGAAATATTGAGAGAGGGACAAGGCCAGCCCTGGTACGATGGTTTCTTGCACTATCTGAAAGGCGTTTTTGGAGAAAGCAGCATTAGAGAATTGGGAGCCTTCGGCATTTCACTAAGTTTTCAGGCTCCTCGCTATTCGGTGTGGGTAAGGACGCGATCCGCGGTTTGAGTCTGATAAGGTTAATCCCTATGTTCGACCGAAGACCATCCCTCCGTTTCCGACCTGCGATCCGGCTGGGCAGCCGCGCACAGCGGCAGTCAAG
>JAZDOA010000140.1:0-21196 GCA_043799175.1 Pseudomonadota bacterium
CACGGAATAATGCTCGTAACCGGCCCCACGGGCAGCGGCAAGAGCACGACGCTCTATGGCGCCCTGCAGCGCATGAACTCGGCGGAGCAGAACATAATCACCGTCGAGGATCCCATAGAGTACCAGCTTCCGGGGGTGGGCCAGATCCAGGTCAACCCCAAAATAGACCTGACCTTTGCCCGAGGGTTGCGCTCCATCCTGCGCCACGACCCCGACGTCATCATGGTGGGTGAGATCCGCGACCTGGAGACGGCCGACATCGCCATTCAGGCCTCGCTGACCGGCCATGTGGTCTTCAGCACCCTGCACACCAATGACTCGGCGGGGGCCATGACCCGGCTGATAGACATGGGCATCGAGCCCTTTCTCATCTCGTCATCGGTCATGGGGGTGCTGGCGCAGCGGCTGGTGCGGGTCATATGCGCCTCCTGCAAGGAGCCCGTGCATCTTCCCGGCGAGCGCCTGGCCGAGATCGGCCTGTACCCCCACGACGTCCCCGAAGGGGTGACCTACCGGGGGGCGGGCTGCGCTGAGTGCCTGCACACCGGCTACCGCGGCCGCACGGGCATATACGAGCTGCTGGTCATGAACGACGACATCCGCCGCCTGGTGGTGGAGGGTGCCGACGCCAACCAGATAAAGCGCGCGGCCCGAGCCTCGGGCATGAAGACCCTGCGCGAGAATGGCGCGGCCAAGGTGATCACCGGGGTTACCTCCATCGAGGAAGTCCTCCGGGTTACCCAATAGGGGATATATGCCTTTCTTTGACTACCGTGCCTACGACGCCTCGGGGCGTTCGCTCAAGGGCCGCATAGACGCCGAGAGCGCCAGGGCGGCCAAGGGCAAGCTCAAGGCTCAGGGGCTCTACCTGACCGACCTGGCCGAAGAAACCACGGCGCGGGAGGAGGGCGGCTCGGGCCAGGGGTTCCTGGCCGGGCTGAGGGGCAGTCGGCTTTTCCAGCGCCTGGGGCAGGCCGAGCTTTCGGCGGCGGTGCGACAGTTCGCCACGCTCATATCGGCCGGGCTGCCTTTGGTGGGCGCTCTCAACGCGCTCATGGAGCAGGTGGACAACCCGGTCCTGAAGCGGGTGCTGGCCGACGTGAAGGGCCGGGTGACCGAGGGCGTCTCCCTTGCCGATGCCCTGGGTCGGCATCCCAAGGTGTTCCCCGACCTCTTCTGCAGCATGGTGGCCGCGGGTGAGGCCAGCGGGGCGCTGGAGGTAGTGCTGCAGCGGCTGGCCGATTTCATGGAAGACCGGGTGCGGCTGGTCAACAAGGTCCGGGCCACCCTGGCCTATCCGGCCTTTATGGTGGTGATCGGCTCCGGGGTGCTCTTCTTCATGCTCACCTTCGTGGTGCCCATGATAACCACGGTCTTTGAAGACACCGGGCAGATCCTGCCCCTGCCCACGCGCCTGCTCATGGCCATAAGCGCCGGCCTGTCCCGGTGGTGGTGGCTGCTGCTGCTGGCGGCGGTCGGTGCCGGCCTGTGGTTGCGGCGCGCGGTGAACCAGGACTCCGGCCGGCGGGTCTACGACCGCCTGAAGTTGCGCCTGCCGCTGCTGGGGGATCTGAACCGCAAGCTGATAGTCGTCAGGTTTGCCAGGACCCTGGGCACGCTGCTCCAGAGCGGCATTCCCCTGCTGAAGGCGCTTGATATCAGCAAGACGGTGGCGGGCAACATGATCTTCGCCGCGGCCATCGAGGCCGCCCGCGCCACGGTCGGCGAGGGCGAGGACCTGGCCACGCCGCTCAAACGCAGCGGGGTCTTTCCACCGCTGGTGATCCACATGGTCGCCGCCGGGGAGCACAGCGGCCAGTTGGAGGGCATGCTGTTCAAGGTGGCCGATTCCTACGAGAACGACGTGGAGACCACCGTGACCTCGCTGACCTCGCTACTCGAGCCGGTCATGATCCTGGTCATGGCGGTGGTCGTGGGTTTTATGGTTCTGGCCATCCTGCTGCCCATATTCGACATGTCCAGTACCGTCCGTTGAGGGCGCCTTGGGAAGGAGATTTTTTTCTGATGCAAGGCCGCAAGAGACAGGCCGACCGACAGGGTGGCTTCACCCTGATGGAACTTATGGTGGTGATCGTGATCCTGGGCATCCTCGCCGTCTGGGTGGTGCCGAAGATCATGAGCAAGCCGGGGGAGGCCCGCCAGACCAAGGCCGGGGCCGATATTCAGGCCCTGGAGAGCTCGCTCAACATGTTCAAGCTGGACAACGGCTTCTACCCCAGCACGGAGCAGGGGATCTCGGCTTTGATCGAAAAGCCCGACATCGGCCGCGTGGCCCGTCATTGGCGCGAGGGTGGCTATCTGGAAAAGGCCCGGGTACCCAAGGATCCCTGGGGCAATGAGTACCTTTACGGCTGCCCCGGCGAGCACGGCGACTTCGATATCGTCTCCTACGGCGCGGACGTGGAACCCGGCGGCGAGGGGGAGGACAAAGACGTCGAGAGCTGGAGCCTCGAGTAGGAGCCGGTGGGCGCAAATATCCCCTTAAGACGGCCTTTCGGGAAGGGCAACCATGGTGGCTTCACCCTGATCGAACTGGCCGTGGTCATCGTTCTCCTGGGCATACTCCTGGGGCTGGCCGCTCCTCGCTTTGCCGCGGTGATGGCGGGTGGCGTCAAGGCCGCCGCCCGGCGCATGCACGGGGTGGTGGTCACCGTTCATGACAAGGCCGCGCTGCAGAAGAGACGCTTCTTTCTGGCTATGGAGACAGGCAGCGGTCGTTATTGGGCATTGGCCACCGAACCGGAGGAGAACCCCTCCGCTGAAGACGTCCTGGGGCGCCAGGACAAGGCCCTCATCCACGGCGAGCTGCCGCGCGAGGTTGTCTTCAAGTCCGTCTCGCTCGACGGCAAGGAGGTGACGGAGGGCACGGCGCTGGCCGTCTTCGAGCCTAACGGCACCTGTACGGCCACCAGGATCACCCTGGCCGAAGGCGACGGGGGCGGCGAGGAGAGCAGGCTGGTGGTCGAGGAGTTCACGGGCCGCTGCCGCGTGGGAGATTTTTCGGCCAGGCCGGGCCGGCCGCCGGAAGGCGCCGCGCCCCAGGAGGGCGAGGCGGAGGAGGATTTTCCCGCGGGCGAGGACGGTTCTGGCACGGCGCCGGCCGAGGGAGAGCCTTGAAATTGGCCGAAGAAGATGGCTTCACCCTGCTCGAGGTGCTGGTGGCGCTGTGCATCATCGCCATAGCCTTCGGGGCCATTTACCGGGCGCAGGCCCAGGGCATCGTCATGACCCACGAGTCGCGCGAGATTACCCGCGCGACCCTGCTGGCCCAGCAGAAGATGGCCTCGGCCATGGCCGGTCTGCCCTCCTACGGGCTGCGTCGGGGTGATTTTGGCGATGAATACGGCGGCTTCAGCTGGGAGGAGCGCGTTACCGGGCAGAGTGAGTTCGGGGTGCAACTGCGCCGGGTGCGGGTGTCAGTCTCGTGGGGCCGGGCAGACCCCGCCCGGACCCTGACCCTCGAAGGCTACGTGCTCGAGCCGGGTGAGGAGAAGGAGGCCGAGGAGCCGGCCGACGGATCCCGAAAGCCGGCGGAAAACGGCAAGGCCGGCGACCATACCAAAGGCGGTAAATCTTGAGCGGGCGGTCTTCGCGGCAGTCGGGCTTCACCCTGCTCGAGCTCATGATTGCCGTGGCGGTGCTGGCCGTGGTGCTGGTGGTGGTCTACCAGAGCTACCGGCTTTGTACCAAGACCGTTATCGCCGCCGAGGAGCAGTCGGAGGTCTATCAGTCGGCCCGGATTGTTCTACGCCGCCTGGGCGAGGATCTGATGTCGGCCTATCTGCCACTGGCCTCGCCGGACGACGAAGAGGGCGACGAAGAGACCCCAGATGCCGGCCCGGACAATGGCCCTGCCTTCGTGGCCGTGGACGGTGGCTCCGGGGCCGAGGCCCATGACAGCCTGGAGTTCGCCTCCACCGCCAACCTTGCCCGAGGCGCGGCCGGCCAGGCGGAGCTTGTCGTGGTGCATTATGCCCTGGAGCCACGCGGCAAGGAGGGGAGGCTGTCTCTGGTGCGCTCCACCGACGCCGACCCCGAGGGCAGCCAGGGGGTGGAGATGGCACCAAACGTGAAGGGCCTTGATTTCAGGTTCTTCAACGCCACCGGCGAGGAGTTTCAGGAATGGGACTCCACGGACTCTCACGCCTTGCCCGCCACCGTCCAGATAGTCCTCACCCTGGGCGGCGAAGGCGACGAGCCGGGGGTCACCTTCACCACGGCCGTCGCTATTCCGCTGGCGTGGCAGCGGGAGGCGCTGGGGCGCGGGTTGGCCGCGCTGGCGGCTGAAGAGGCGGCCAGGGCCAAAGACGACGAGGCTTTGAGGCGGGGAGGGCAGGCGGATGGACATGCCTCCGAGGCCCCTGAACATATTGGGCACCAAGGTGACGAAAACCCAAATGGAGAGCAGTAAGATGTCCGCGGGCAGACCTGGCGAGCGAGGCGTGGCGCTGCTGGCCGCCCTTACCGTAATGGCCTTGCTGGTGGCGCTGGTGTTGCCCTTCAACCAGAGTGCCCGGGTAGATGTAGCCCTGGCCGCCAATGTCCGGGACGAGCTCAAGGCCCTGTACATAGCCCAGTCCGGTCTCACCCTGGCCCTGGCCTCGCTGAGGGCCGACACCACGCCCGAGGCCGACGGGCAGGGGGACCAATGGGCGGGTTTTCAGGCCTTTGCCGCCGGCTCCGCCAGCCTCTTCGAGGAGGGCGGTTTCGATGGCCGGATTCTCGACCAGAACGCCAAGGTCAATATCAACGAAGTGCTTGACGACAAGGGCAAAATAATCGAAGCGCGCGCGGCGCAACTGCAGCGGCTCTTCGGCCTCCTGGGGCTGGACCAAGCCAAGCTCGACGCAGTGCTCGACTGGCTGGACGCCGATAACGATACCCGGCCCTTCGGGGCGGAGAGCGACTGGTACCAGGCGGGCGGCCTTGAGTCCCCCGCCAACGGTCCGCTGGAGAGTATCGCGGATCTGCTGAAGATCAAGGGCATTACCCTGGAGGACTTTCAGGGTGGCGAGGGGCGGCCGGGCCTGAAGGACGTCCTGACCATTAATTCCGACGGCCCCGTCAACATCAACACCGCGGGCGCGGTGGTTATCGCCAGCCTCTGCGACGGGATCGACGTAAAGACCTCCGCGGCCATCGTGGCCGCGCGTCAGGGCAAGACCTACGAGAAGCTGGAGGACATTGCCGCCGACGTTCCCGGCATCGGGACGGACGTCATTGCCAAGATCGAGCCGCTGGTCACCTTGAAGAGCAGCTCGTACCTGGTGGAGATAACGGCCACCTGCAACGAGGCCCGCCAGGGCCTGCGGGCCGAGGTGCGCCGGGTGGGCGAGGTGGTCGGCGTGACCAGAGTGAGGATTTTGTGAGTTCGGCTTCGGTTGAGTTTTTTCTGGCCCGGCTGCGGGAGCAGGCCGAGCGGTGGTGCCGGTGGTGTGCGGGGCCCGCGCAGGCGGTGGGGCTTGACATCGGTTCCTCCTCGGCCAAGGCCGCGCACGTGCTGGACGCGGGTGACCGGATCGAGGTCCGGCTCTTCGGCGGCACCGCGGTGCGTGGCGCCGACGGCCAGCCCTCTCCCCAGGCGGCCGAGCGTCTCCGCGAGCTCATGGAGGGGTGGGGGTTTCCCGCCGCCGGCGTGGTGGCCAATCTCAGCGGCCAGGACTGCCTGACCCGCAGGATCAGGCTGCCTTTTGCCGATAAGGCCAAGGCCGCCAGGATGGCCCCCTTCGAGCTGGAGCAGCAGCTTCCCCTGCCCATGGATCAACTCGTCTTCGAGCTCTACCCCTTTGGCGGCGAGGAGGCCGTGGCGCCCACGGCCGCGGGCAACGGCGAGGAAGCTGAGAACCCCTCCAAGGCTGTCTCCATGCTGGCCCTGGTCACGCCCAAGGAACGGCTGAGCCGGCGACTGGCGCTGCTGGCGGCGGCCAACGTGGCCCCCGTGGCCGTGGAGGCCGACGCCCTGGCCCTCTACCATGTCTTTTGCGCCTTGTGGCCGGGGGTGAGCGAGGCGGCGGTACTGGATTTGGGTGCCGGTAAGTCCACCCTTCTGTTGGTGCGCTCGGGGTGCCTGCGGGTGGTGCGGACCATTCCCTGGGGCGCGGACGTCCTGACCGCGGCCCTGGCGGCCGACTGGAGCGTGCCCTTCGCTCATGCCGAGCGGATGAAGTGCGAACGCTGCAGCATTGTGGACCCCGCAAACGCTGGCGGGGCGTCCAAGGCGAGGATCGAGGCCTCCAGTATCATCTGCCGCGCGCTGGAGCCGCTGATCCGGGAGATAAGGCGCACTCTGCTGGCCGAGGGGCAGGATGCTTCGGGCAGCGAAGTTCTTCCCCCGGCCGTTGGCGGCCCCCTTCTGGTGTGTGGAGGCGGCAGCCTGCTGCCGGGGGTCAGGGATTACCTCGGCCGGGAGCTCGGCTGTAGGGTGGCCCCGTTGGGGGCAAGCGAGCGTCTGGCCCTGAGCACGGAGAACGACCCCGTGCAGGAGGCACTCCTGCCCCCCGCGGTGGGCCTGGCGCTGCGGCGGTTGCGCAAGATGAGCCAGGTGGATTTCCGGCGTCCGGAGCTCCAGCCCAAGGTCACGACCATGGGCAAGGGCTGGCGGGCCTGTGCCGCGGCGGCGGTGGTGTTGTCCATTGTGTTGGGGCTGGTTGGGGTACACCTGAGACTTTCCGCCCGCGAGGCAAGGCTGAAGGAGGTTGCTGGGCGGGCCGAGGAGGTGTACCAAGGCGCCTTTCCGGGAAGAAGTGCCCCCGACCCCCTGCGCCAGATGGAGCGCAAGCTGGCGGAGGCCGAAAAGGAGCCGCTGCCCGACGGCGACAGACCGCATGCCATGCTGGACGTCCTGCGGGCGGTTTCTTCGGATGCGGCCGCCGGCGGCAACGTGAAGGTCAAGGTCACGCACCTCACCATAGAGCGGCTTGGGGTCGTGATTCAGGGCGAGGCCGAATCAAGGGAAGTGGTCGTCAGACTGCGCATGGCACTGCTGAAGAGCAGGTTTTTCAAGGACTGTGTTGTCAAGGAAGTGGTCCCGAACGGCACCAGGGTCAGGTTCGGTCTGGAGTTGAAGAGGCGTGATGTTGGACAAGCTCAAGCCTAAGGACAGATGGCTGCTGACGCTGATAGTGGTGCTGGTCGCGGGCTGGCTGGGCTGGATGTTCTGGCTGGCGCCGGTCCTGGAGCGCTCAGCGCGCTGCGAGCGGATGATCGCTCGCAAGGAAAAGCAACTGAGCGAGCTGATCGTCCTTCGTGCCCGGTGGGACACCCTGCAGGCGCGGCGCGTGGCGTTTTCGAAACGGCTCAACAAGGGGCGGGCCAAGGACTTCAGCCTCGCCACGGCGCTGCAAGGGGCGGCGCAGCGGGCGGGCGTGAGCGAGAAAGTGACCAATACCAAGGAAACGCCCTGCGTGCGGGAGGGGGCGTTTAAGCGCCGGGTCGTGGAGGCAGAGCTGTCGGAGTTGACCCTGGAGCAACTGGTGGGCTACCTCTACGAGGTTGAAGGACCCAGGGAAATGCTCCGGGTGGACCGCCTGGATCTGCGCCCTCAGGCCAACAACCCTATGTTCGTGGACGCTTCGCTGGCGGTGAGCTGCCTTGAGGCTCCGGCCTCGTCGCGGCGGTAGGCAGGCGTTTTTTCGTCCGTCAGGCCGCCTGGCCGTCCATTTGAACCCGAGTCGCCCCCCATGCGGGGACGTGGATTGAAATGACTGAAATAATTGTAACGAAGCCATGAATCTTGACGCAAAATCCGCCTGGAGCATGATCCGCGAGAGGGTCGACGGCGGCCGCCTCCTGGCGTGGGGCGGCTACTGCCTATATGCCGTCGCGCTGGCCGTCGCGCTGTTGTGCCTCTACTTTCCCACGGACAAGCTGAGTGCCCGGATTCAGGCGGAGTTCGATGCCGTCTTCCCCGCGCACTTGGTAGTGGACAAGACCCGGCTGGCCTTCGGGCCGGCTATCAGGCTTCAGGGGGTCGCGGTGCGTGGCGAAGGGGACGCGGGCGGGCTGCTCTATCTGGAGGTCGACGAGGTCGTGCTGCGGCCGACGTGGCGTACCCTGCTGGGCGGTCCTCCCCAGCTAGACTACGAGATCACCATGGGCGGCGGCAGGGTGCGGGGGCAGATCCGGGCGCCGCGAAACGGCAAAGGGCTCAACGTATGGGCCGCGCTGGAAAACATAGGTGTGACGCGGGGCACGATGCTGCGAGAGGTCAGCGGCATGGAGGTGAGCGGCACGCTGGACGGCAAGATCGAAGTCCGGCTAAAGGACGGTCTGGCCGGCAGCAGTGGCAAGGCCGATCTGGCAATGGTCGGCGGCAGGCTTGTTCCGGGGCACAACGGCAATTTCCCGTTCGGTTCTCTCGGCTTCAGGCAGCTCAACCTGACGGCGGACCTGGCGGGGCGCCACCTGACCATGCGCCAGGCCGAGCTGCGGGGCGAGGTGAATAACCGACTGTCGGGTATCATAGACTTGGCCAACCCTTTTTGTGACAGCCGGCTCAGCCTGCGGGGAGCACTCGGCGGCCCGTCGGGCGGCAAGGCCGCGGGCCACGGTGGGGAGCCCCAGGGCCTGTCATATCTGGTGACGGGCACCCTCAAGGAACCCCGGTTCGCTCTCGGTTCGGGTCCGAAGAAGGAAGGGCCGGAAGTATCCCCACAGCCGGCCTCGGGTGGCGAGTCATCCTGACCCCCTCGTCCTCCCTGTGGGCGCGAGCCGCGCCGGGCAGATTCCGCCCTCGCGCCCCACGGGAGTGCCTTCAGCCTGAAGAGAGAGGGCGTCCTACAACCATAGCCCTGTCGCCAACGGCGACAGGCCCCCGGCGTCCTCGGTGACATTCCGGTAGCCAGTATGGGTCGCGGGCGCCGGAGTCTGGCTGGCGGCCCTGCCGCCCCGGAGTCTGGCTGGCGGCCCTGCCGCCCCGGAGTTTGGCTGGCGGCCCTACCGCCCGCTGTCTTAAGATACAGACAGGTGGGCTGTCTTCCTTATCTTCCCAGCAGGATTGCAGGAGCCGCGAGAGCATGGACGCATCTATCAGGATGCTCTACGCCGAACACCGGGTCATTCAGCGCATCGTGGGCGCGCTGGGGTGCCTGTCCGCCTTGGCCGCTGAGGGGGTAAGGCCGCCCCTGGACGCCGTGGGAGAGACCATGGATCTAATGCGCGAGTGTACGGATGCCTATCATCATGGCAAGGAGGAGAGGATTCTCTTCCCCATGCTGGAGGAGCAGGGGCGGTTTCGTCTGCGGGCTCCGGTGGCGGTACTGACCCGGGAGCACGAGACCGGCCGGGAGTATGTGGGGCGGATGGCCCAGGCCCATGCCGCCCGGCTCCAGGGCGAATGGCGGGAGGTATTCACCCGGCATGCCTTCTCTTACCAGGAGCTGCTTCGCGCCCACATAACCAAGGAAGACAGGGGGTTGTTCCCGACGGCGGACAAGGCGCTGGACGCGGCGCAAAAAGAAGATCTGGCGAGGATGTTTGCCAGCTTCGAGGAGACCGCCCCCGCGAGGCTGGACGAATATCGGCGGAGGGTCGTGGAACTGGAGCAGGCCATAAAGGATTTGAGGCCGAAGTAGTACGAAGGCGGCCTACAACCACAGTCCTGTAGGCAACGCCTACAGGCAGCCGGCGCCCCCTCGGGCGTGTCAGTCTGTATTGAGGTTCATGGGCGCCGGAGTTTTTTGGCGGGCGGCCCTGCCGTCCTGCCGCCGCGGGAGGCCTGGAAACGGACGAAAATGGAGAACTCAGAGAAACTCGGAAACGTCTCCTTTGCCCGCGCGGACAACCTCGGGCACGTCGGCGATGAGCGAGACGATGCTCGATGGCTCGAAGCCGAGAGGCCCCGCGTCTATGACGAGATCGACCTCCTTGCCCAGGCTCTCCTGAATGAGCTCTGGGTCGGTCAGGACCTCGCCGTCGGGGGTGGTGGCGCTGGTGGAGACAATGGGATGGCCTAGCCCGGAGACTATGCTCAGGGCGATGTTGTTGTCGGGAACGCGGATGCCCACGACCCGGCGCTTGGTGAGCATGATTTTGGGCACGAGGCGGGATCCCTCGAGCAGAAAGGTATATGGACCAGGTAACAGGCGTTTCATGGTCTTGTATGCGTAGTTGCTGACCTGGGCGTAGTGCGAGATGTCCGTCAGACTGGAACAGATAAAACTGAAAGGCTTGTCCTTGGGGCGTTTTTTGAGACGATAAACGCGCTCCATGGCCTTTTTGTTAAAAATGTCGCAGCCGATCCCATAAAAGGTATCGGTGGGGTAAACGACCACGCCTCCCTGCCGCAGGATCTCCACGGTGGTGGCGATGTGGCGAGGCTGCGGATTAGCCCGGTTTACCTTCAGGAGCATGGGCACCTCATAGGTGGTGGGTCAGTGCCCCAACGTTAGCCGGGAGAAGGATGGCTGTCAAGGCGAGACTTGTACTTGACAATACAGGTAGACGAAGCTTAACGGGATTGTCAAAAAAATGTTGAAATGCTGCTCCCATAGGGTTATTTTGTGCAACGACTCTGTTCCCTTCTTTGCCCAGAGGGAGAGTCAAGAGCAAGTGATGAGTCAGAGCGGGAGAGAAGCGGACTATGCGCGACTTCATGTCCGAGAACAGAACAGGTACTGCCAGAGGGCTCGCCAGGGCGGACCGGCTAACTCACCTTGATCAGGCTGTCTGGCAAGCGCAACAGTACCTCCTTAACCGGCAGCACGCTGAGGGCTACTGGGTTGCCGACCTCGAGGGAGATGCCAGTCTCACCTCAGACTATGTGCTCTTTTCGCACTTCCTGAAGCGGCTTGACGCGGCGCGTAAGCGTAAAGCCGCCGCGGGTCTGCTTAGATCCCAGCTCCCGGACGGCGGCTGGAATATCTTCACCGGCGGGCCCGCGGACGTCAACGCCACCGTGAAGGGCTATGTGGCCCTGAGGCTTTGCGGCCTCGATGCAGGTTCCGAGGCTTGCCGCAAGGCCAAGGAGTGTGCTCTGCAACTGGGCGGAGTTAACGCCACCAACGTCTTCACCAAGATCTATCTGGCAATATTCGGCCTGCTTGATTGGGACCTCATCCCCTCGATGCCGGTCGAAATTATGTTCTTGCCCAAGTTTTCATACTTCAACATCTATGAGCTGTCCTACTGGACCCGCACCATCATCGTCCCGCTACTCATAATAGGGGCCAAGAAACCCGTGGTGCCGGTTGGCTTTGCAATAGATGACCTGTTCATTGGGCCACTGTGCAAGAAAGACTGCCTGTCGCATTCCAACTCGGCGCCTCCGCTGCTGAAGCGGGCCTTTATCTGGCTTGACTCCGGCCTGAAGCTGCTAGAGAAGGCCAACCTCCGGTCCTTGAGAATGCTCGCCATACGCAAGGCGGAACGCTGGATCATCGACCGCCATTACAAGACCCAGGGGTTGGGCGCCATATTTCCCGCCATGATGAACAGCATCATCGCCTTGAAGATCCTGGGCCACAACGAGAAAGACGACGCGGTGTTGGCCAGGGCGATTCAGGACTTCGAAAATCTGGTCATAGAGGGCGAGGACTCCCTCTGGATGCAGCCCTGTATCTCCGTCATATGGGACACCGGCCTGGCGCTCTACGGCCTGCTCGAATCAGGCGCCGACCCCCACGATGACCGGATCAGGCGGGCGGCCGCCTGGCTTTATTCCCGTCAGGTCTCCACCGTGGGCGACTGGTCCTTCAAATGCAAGGCCGCCCCCGGCGGTTGGGCCTTCCAGTTCGAGAATGAATTCTACCCGGACGTCGACGACACGGCCCTGATACTCAACGTGCTGAGCAGGCTCAACCCGAGCGGCTGGGAGGCCGCGGAGCTGCGTCGTGGCTTCGATTGGGCCGTGGCGATGCAGGGCACGGACGGCGGTTGGGGCGCCTTTGATCGGGACAACAACAAGACGCTGCTCAACAACATCCCCTATGCCGACCACGGCGCGGTACTGGATCCCTCCACCTCCGACCTTACGGGCAGGATGCTCGAGATGATGGGCCGTCTCGGTTACAGACAGGGCCACCCGGTCGTGGACAGCGCGGTGCGGTTCCTGAAGAAGGAACAGGAATCGGATGGCGCCTGGTATGGCAGGTGGGGCGTCAACTACATCTACGGCACCAGCCTCGCGCTCCAAGGGCTGGCAGCGGTGGGCGAGCCGCTGGATTCCGACTGCATTCGCCGTGGGGTGGAGTGGTTCAAGGGGCATCAGAACCTCGACGGCGGCTGGGGCGAGTCTTGCCGCAGCTACGAATCCGACGCCTGGCGGGGCAGGGGGACCAGCACCCCCTCTCAGACCGGCTGGGCACTGCTGGGGCTGCTGGCGGTCGGCGAGGCGGACAGCGAGGCCGCGAGGCGAGGCATCAACTTCCTGCTGAAGCGCCAGAACAGCGAGGGCACCTGGGAGGAGAAGTCGCACACCGGTACGGGCTTCCCTCGGGTCTTCTATCTAATCTACCATCTCTATCGCCACTTCTTCCCGCTGGCGGCCCTGGGCCGTTATCGGGAGATCATGAGCCACAAAAGCTGAGCGCCGGCACTCGAAACCAAGGCCCCCGCGCGCTGCTCTTGCAGCGGCGGGGGCTTTTTCAACCGGAGAGCAACGCGTCAGCGGCGCCAGCCCTGGCCGTGGCGGCTGCCTTCTCGCTCGAGCTGCGCCCCTTGCTGCGCCTCGCGGAGGGGTTGAGCCGGCTTCACTCGCCACGGGGCACGCGCCTTTGGCAAGGCACGTTGGGGTCATGCCCCCTGCTTCTGCTGAAAATGGGTATGGGCGCGGAGGCCGCCCGGCGCTCCCTCTCGATGCTGGACGGCCGGCCGCTCGCCGCCGTCATCTCCATCGGCACCTGTGCCGGGCTGATAGAAGATCTTCGTCGCGGAGACCTGGTCGCGGCCAGGATGGTGGCCGACCAGGCCGGCAGGGCCTACCTGTGTTACCGAGGGCTGGCGGACATGGCCATGGCGGCGGCGGGCAGGCTGCCCCATCAGACGGCCCATCTGGCGCGGCGCCTGGAGTGCGTGGCCTCGGTGGTTTCCGATCCCGCCGAAAGACGCCGGTTGGCCCTTAGGTTCGGGGCCGCCGCGGCAGACATGGAAAGCTCCGAGGTGGCGGGCTACGCCGCCCAAAGGGGGGTGCCCTTTCTGGCGCTCAAGGTGGTTTCAGATTGCGCCGATTCCTGGATGCTGCCGCTGGACCCGCGCGGTTGGCTGGCCCACCCCCTCCACCGCGCTCTGAGGTTGCCGCTGTATCTGGCCGGCCTGGCGCGAACGGCCGTCGAATTCGGTAAGATCAAGCGGGGGCTGGCATCGTGCGCGGACGTCGTGGGGGCCATCGCCGCCGCTAGCGTAGGCTAGGGACTAAGGTGGACATATAGCGTAGCTGGTAGTCCGAGAGTTTCATGAAGGCCAGCGAGGCAGCCTCCTTGCCGAGAAGATACTCCAGAAACGATGACGGTTTCTCCTTGGCATAGACCGCCTCGGCCTCGCCCTTGATGCCGCCCAGCCTGCCTGCCACCCTTATGGCATCCTGGAGATTGCCCAGCGAGTCCACCAGACCCAGTTGCCGCGCCTGCTCGCCAGACATGATGCGTCCGTCGGCGATGGCCCGCACCCTCTCCGCGGGGATCTTCCTGCCCTCCGCCACCGCGTTGATGAATTGCTGGTGGACGGAATCGAGCATGCCTTGAATCAAGGCCCTTTCCGCGGTCGTCATGGGGCGCACGGGCGACCCGACGTCCTTGAAGGCGCCGCTCTTGATGACGTTGGCCTGGACGCCGATCTTCCTGAGGAGCCCCTCGACGTTGGAAAATTCCAGTATGACCCCGATGCTGCCGGTGATGGTGCCAGGGTTGGAGACGATGTTGCCGCAGGCGGAGGCTATGTAATAGCCGCCCGAGGCGGCCACCCCGCCAAGGGAGGCCACCACCTGCTTCTCCTTCACCGTTCGGCGGACTTCGGTATAGATCTCCTGCGAGGGGCCGACCTCCCCGCCGGGGGAGTTTATGCGCAGGACGATGGCCTTGACCTGGGGATCCTTACGGAACTCGACCAGCTTTTCGAGCGTCGGCTTGGGATCGGTGATGACCCCGGAGACCTCGATGACGCCGACATGGTCGCCGGGGAGGTAATTGTCTCCGCCGCCCACCACTTTGACCAGGACGACTATCGACAGGACGAAGAGCGCGAAAACGCCTCCGACAATGAGGAGCGCGGCTGCGACAGGATGGTCCTTCACGGCGGTATCACCCCCGGGTGCCGTGTGAGGAGCGGCGGCCCAGAATCGTCCGCAACGCGGGTTGCGGCTTGCTTAGTTATCGGCAGCGGACCGCGTGGGCATAATGAACATCCCGCCCGCTGGAGCGGCGGGCACTCAGGTGGCTGCCCTGGCTCTGGCCATCAGGAGCAGTGGTGCCCCCCAAAAACCCCAAAACTGAAGGCGTGAGGTAGTACTCACGCCTCAGGGGGCAAAAATGGCTCGTGGCAACAGGCCGCCGGGCAGGCACTTTCACAAGCCACCCGCCCTCGCGCGCCAGTCTTTTGCGGTAAGGGTCCGCGCCCGTGGGCCGCTAATCCTCTTGTTTGTCCGTCGTGACCTCGGCCAGTTCAGTCGTGGCCTCGGCTGGTTCTGTCGTGACCTCGACTGGTTCTGTCGTGACCTCGACTGGTTCCGTCGTATCCTCGGCTGGTTCTGTCGTGACCTCGGCCGGTTCCGTTGTGGCCGCGGCCTCGGTCGATTCCTGGCGCAGATCGAGCTTGTCGCGCAACAGGTCACCCAGGTTGGAGGTGGCGAAGTTGCGGCGGCTGGAATAGTCGGCATAGGCGGCATGATCGGCTTCTTCTTCCAGTTTCTTGATGGAGAGGCCGATCTTGCGGTCCTTGCGGTTTATGTTGACTATTTTGGCGCTGACCTGGTCACCCACGTCGTATTTGCCGACCGGGGTCTTGATCTTCTCGCGGCTTACCTCCGATACGTGAACCAAGCCCTCCACGCCCTCTTCGAGCCCCACGAAGATCCCAAAGTCGGTCACGCTGGTGACCGTACCGGTGATCTTGGCTCCGACGCGATATTTCTGGCCGACCTCTTCCCAGGGGTCAATCAGCAGTTGCTTGATGCCAAGGGAGAAGCGTTCGTTTTCGCGATCTATATTGAGGACGATGGCCTGGACCTCTTGGCCCTTCTTGAAGAGCTCCGAAGGATGCTTGATACGCTTGGTCCAGGAGATGTCACTTATATGTACGAGTCCGTCGATGCCTTCGTCTATGCCGATGAAGAGACCAAAATCGGTGATGTTCTTGATCTTGCCTTCAATGGTGGTGCCGACGGGGTATCTTTCGCCGATCACGTCCCAGGGGTTCGGGGCAATCTGTTTCATGCCCAGGCTGATCCGTTTGGCCTGGGGGTCCACGTTGAGCACCACGCACTCGACGAGGTCACCGACCTGGACCAGCTTGGAGGGGTGGCGAACCTTGCGCGTCCAGGACATCTCGCTGGTGTGGATGAGACCTTCTATGCCTTTTTCCAGTTCCACGAAGGCGCCATAGTCGGCTAGGTTGACGACTTGGCCCGCGACCCGGTCGGCGACCTTGAAACGGTCAGCGGCGGTCAGCCAGGGGTCGTCCTCGAGCTGCTTGAGCCCCAGGGAGACACGCTCCTTTTCGCGGTCGAACTTGAGCACCTTGGCCCGAATCTGGTCAGCGACGTTGAACATCTCGGAGGGATGCCGCACGCGCCCCCAGGACATGTCAGTTATGTGGAGCAGGCCGTCCAGGCCGCCCAGGTCAACGAAGACGCCGTAGTCGGTGATGTTCTTGATGAGGCCTTCGACTATCTGGCCCTCTTCCAGGACGTTGAGCGTATTCTCCTTCAGGGAGTTGCGCTCGGATTCGAGAATGGCCCGGCGCGAGAGCACCACGTTGCCCCGCCGCCGGCTGAACTTGAGCACCTTGAAAGCGAAGACCTGCCCTATGAGGTTGTCGAAGTTTTTCACGGGGCGCAGATCCACCTGTGAGCCGGGCAGGAAGGCCGCGATGCCGATATCGACCGAGAAGCCGCCCTTGACCCGGGAGGTGATGCGGCCGTCTAAGGTGCCGTTCTCGTTGTAGGCGCGGCTGACGGTGTCCCACACCCGCATCTTGGTGGCTTTGTCCTTGGAAAGGATTATATCGCCTTCCTCGTCCTCGCACCGTTCGAGAAGCACGTCGATGACGTCTCCGACCTGAGCGGTCACGTTGCCTTCGGCGTCCATGAATTCTTCAGCCCGGATGCGGCCTTCGGACTTATAGCCGATGTCGACCATAACGTGCTCTTTGGTTACTTGTACGATGCGCCCGCGGATGACTTCGCCTTCCTGGATCTGCTTCAGGCTGTCCTCGTACATCTCGCCAAAGCTCTGCTTGTCAGCCTTGTTGTCAGCCTTGGCCCTGTCCGCCGACGGGTTGAGTGCCCCGGTCGCGGCCTCCGTTTCCGGTACGGCCGAAACCAATGCACTCTCCTCGCCCGCTTCCAGAGCCGGCACTTGGACTGGCGTAATGTTATCCTTTTCCATCAACGAAGTTTACCCCCTACTTGTTGGCGTAGGCAGCCCTTCGCTGCCCGCCGGTTTTTTATTTTAGCATATCGGCAAAGAAAAAGCTAGCAGAACCGCCGGGGCGTTGGGGACCGGCGAGAGTCTTCACGGCATTGACTGGATGTAGCGCATCATCTGGCTGACCACCCCCAAGGCATCCAGGCGGGAGGAGTCTATTGTCCGGGCGTCCTCCGCGGGTCGTAAGGGGGCCAGCGCTCGGCTGGAATCGGCCTCGTCGCGGGTCAGGATCTCCTGGCGCACCGTTTCCAGGTCAGCCTCGATGCCCCTGGCGGCAAGCTCGAGACACCTTCTCGCGGCGCGGATTTCGACCGCGGCGGTCAAGAAGAACTTCCAGCGGGCCTCGGGCAGAACGACAGTCCCCGTGTCGCGTCCCTCGAAGACGGCGCGACCCGCCTGGCCCATGGAGCGTTGCAGGCGCCAGAGTGCCTCGCGCACCGGCCGGCGCGCCGAGACCAGAGAGGCGAGCCGGCCGATCTCCGGGTGCCGGATCTGGTCGCTGACGTCCTCGTCGCGCAGAAACACCCGCAACCCCCCCTCGGCGGGGGCCAGCCGCAGCTCCAGGGCCGCGCAGACAGCGCCCAGGGCCGCATCGTCTTCCGGCCTGGCGCCAGATCTGGCCGCCTCCAGCGCCACGGCCCGGTACATGGCGCCGGTGTCTACATAAAGGTAGCCCAAGCGCGAGGCCAGCAGCCGTGCCGCGGTGGACTTCCCCGCGCCAGACGGCCCGTCTATGGTGACTATCTGGTCCGCGACCCGGGCCGCTTCCGTGCTCTGTTTCCCCCCCGGGTTCTGTTCCATGTTCCGATCACGGTTCAAGCGCTCTTGCCCAGCACCTTGGCCAGCGTGCGCACGCAGCGCTCGTTTTCTTCGGGCAGCCCCGCCGAAATCCGGATATACTCGGGCAACCCGTAGGGTTTCATGGAGCGGATGATCACCCCCTCGCGCAGCATGCGCTCATAGATGGCCTGCCCGTCGCCCACCTTGGCCAGAAAGAAGTTGGCGTGCGTGGGCACGCACTCGAAGCCCAGCCGCATGAAGCCTTCCTGAAGGAATTTCAGCCCTTGCGCCGTGAGCTCCAGGGTGCGCCGGTAGTGGTCGTGGTCGTCGAGGGCGGCGAGCGCGGCCACCTGGGCCAGGGAGTTGACATTGAACGGCTGGCGCACCCGCTCCAGATACGAAGCCAGCTCCGCGGGCATGACCCCATAGCCTATGCGGAGCCCGGCCAGCCCGTACATCTTGCTGAAGGTGCGCAGGGCAATGACCCGCTGGGGCGCATGGCCGAGATAATCCAGCCCCCTCGGGGTGTCGGCCTCCGCGGCGAAGTCTATGTATGCCTCGTCCAGCAGGACGATGGCCTCCTCGGGCAGCCCGGCCAGGAAGCGGTCGAAGGCGGCGCGACCGACCACGGTGCCGGTGGGGTTGTTCGGGTTGTTGATGATGAACAGGCGGGCGGTGCCGTTTCCGGCCTCAAGCATGCCGTCGAGGTCCAGGCGCAACTCTGGCAGCAGGGCCACCTTGTGGCAGCGGCAGCCGGCGGCGGCCAGAAACTTGTCGTACATCAGGAAGGTCGGTTCGGGTACCACCGCCTCCTGCCCCGGCTGCAGAAAGGTGCGGATGACCAGGTCTATGACCTCGTTGGAGCCGTTGCCGAAGACGATGTTGGCCGGCTCCACCCCCAGCCTCTCGGCCAGCCTGCCGCGCAGGTACCAGGCACTTCCGTCCGGGTAGCGGTGCAGGTTGGACAGATGGGCGCGTATGGCCTCGACCGCCTTGGCGGAGGGCCCCAGGGGGTTTTCGTTGGAGGCAAGCTTAATGGAGCCCGAAATGCCCATCTCCCGCTCCAGTTCCTCTATCGGTTTGCCCGGAGGGTAGGGCGTAAGAGCGGCTATGTGTCTGGCGACAAGCGACATTGCGAACCTTCCACGGCAAATCGGGGCGGCCGGCGCGGGTGTTCGGGGATGGTAAGGCGGAGTGGAGTCTTAAGGGTTAACGATCCGAGCCGCTTCGCGAAAAAGCCTTGGGGCGGCCCCACCTGACAATACCCCGCCTCCACCGAAATGGACGCGGGCATGATCCTGCGTTTACCCTCGCGTCGCCCTTGCCTGACGGTCCCGAGGCCCGGGCTGCCAGCCTCGACCAATCCTCTATCTATACGCGAAACGCCGGCAAATGGCAATTATTTTCAGTGGTGAATCCGCCTTCGCCAGAAAGGCCACCCCGCAGCCCCACGATGGCCTTGCGGAAGCCGGTACATCTGGGGGCCTGCCCCATTGAGTGCGTGGCCGGAATCGCGACAGATTGAGGCCGCATTTTCCTTATTGACAAGGGCGGCCCGTCGGTGCCATATATTGCCTCTGGTATGCTTTAAGCAGCGTACTTTCTACCCTGTGGCGCCCGTCCCGGATTCTTGAGTGAACCTCCTTCCGGGGCGGGTTCCTATTTCTGGGCTTTTCTCTTTGACATTGGGGCTGTATCTCGGCTATTAGTCTTCCCTGAGAGGGGGGGCGGCAGTGGCAAGGCAAGGCACGATACAGCGCAAGACCAAAGAGACCAGCGTCAGCCTCACCATAGACCTGGACGGCAGCGGGCACGCCGACGTCTCCACCGGAATTCCCTTTCTTGATCATATGCTCACCCTCATCGCCAGCCACGGCTTCATAGACCTTCGGGTCCGCGCTGAGGGCGATTTGGCCGTAGATGCTCACCACACCGTTGAAGACATCGGCATCTGTCTGGGCATGGGGCTGCTGGAGGCCCTTGGCGAGAAGTGCGGCATCTGCCGCTACGGAAGCGCCATAGCCCCCATGGATGAAGCGCTGGCCGAGGTGGCGCTTGATATTTCCGGCCGGGGCTATCTCGTCTACCAGGTTCCGGCGGCCGGCAGCTCGGGCAAGATCGGCAACTTCGACGTCGAACTGGTACGGGAGTTTTTCCAGGCGCTGGCCTCGCGGGCGGCGGTCACTCTCCACGTTAACTGCCGCTATGGCCGCAACAGCCATCACATCGTCGAGGCCATCTTCAAGGCCTTCGGGCGCGCCCTCGACGCCGCCACGGCCAAAGAGTCCCGCTCCAAGGGCGTACTCTCAAGCAAAGGCGTTCTCTGATGACCCTCCGGCTGCCGCTGGCCCTGCTGCTCTTCCTGTTGCTGTTGCCTGGCGTGGCCGCTGCCGGGCAGTCCGATGAAGGCGGCGCGGCATCCGGCGGCCGAACACAGGTCGCCCCTCCGGGAACGGAGGTCGCGAGTCGCCCTCGCATTGCCTTCATGCCTCTCGAGACCCCACTGGCGGTGGCTCCGGCGGCCGTTCACTGCCCCATCTGCGGCGTCGGTCTGTCGAGGGGAGAGATTGCCTCCGGCGGTGGCGAGCGGCTCACGGAGGCGGTGGCCAGGTGGCTGGCGGTCAATCGCTGCTTCAATGTCCTCCCCACCAGCGTGGCCGAGGGTGCCTATCAGCGTCTGCTGCGTGAAACCATGACCGCCACCACTGTAGCCTACATGCAGGGGGTGGGCAGGTTGCTGGAGGCCGATGCCGTGCTCGGCGGTATCGTCTACCGCTACACCGAGCGGATGGGCACGGCCTATTCCATCAGCCACGCGGCCTCCCTGGGTTTTGATCTACACCTGGTGCGCACCACGGACGGGGCAATCCTCTGGACGGGCCACTTCGATGAGACGCAAAAGGATCTTAGCCAGAATCTTTTCAACATCTCCCGCTTCTTCAAGCGGGGTGTCCGCTGGCTTACCATAGACGAATTCGCCGTCCAGGCGGTCGCCGAGACCCTCAAGAGCTTTCCGGCAAGCATTCTGGTCCCCGAGAAGAAATAACGCCATGCTTGTAATTCCAGCCATAGACCTCAAAGGCGGCCGTTGCGTCCGCCTCAGACAAGGCATCAAGGAGCAGGAGACGGTCTACTCCGACAACCCGGTGGAGACCGCGAAAAGGTGGGAGGCCGCGGGTGCCGAGGTCATTCACGTCGTGGACCTCGACGGCGCCTTCGATGGTGAGCCTCAGAACTTTCCCATGGTCAAGAAGGTAGCCAAGGCCGTCAACATACCGGTGCAGCTCGGCGGCGGCATACGCGACCTCAAGACCATCAAGAAGGTCTTGGCCGCCGGAGTCAGCCGGGTGGTGCTCGGTACCGCCGCCCTGCGCGAGGTGTCTTTGCTTCCGGAGGCCTGCCGCCTCTTCGCCGGCCGTATCGCGGCCAGCATAGATGCCCGCGACGGCTTCGTGGCGGTGGAGGGCTGGACGAAAGACAGCGGCCGGCAGGCATTGGACGTGGCCCGGCAGTTTGAAGACGCCGGGGCCTGTGCCCTCATCTATACCGATATTGCCCGCGACGGCATGCAGACCGGGCCCAATATCGATGCCCTCAAGCGCCTGGCCAAGGCGGTCGAGACCCCGGTTATCGCCGCGGGTGGCATCAACAACATGGAAGACATCAAGAGTCTGCTCAAGCTGGAGGCCCTCGGGATAGAGGGCGTAATAACCGGTCGGGCCATATACGCCGGTTCCCTCGATCTGCGAGAGGCCATTATCTTGAGCAGGCATCGGTTGCCCAAGTGGACACGGACGGGCCACTGAAAGGAGACTTGCGTG